>JAODBP010000238.1 GCA_025464025.1 Actinomycetes bacterium
CGAGGCCGAGCAGCGGGCCGAGCTGGGCGTGAAGCCCGACGTCGTGGTGTCGGTGCCCTACCTCGACCGCGACATCTACGACCTCGCCGGCCTCCTCGAGGTCGGCCAGACCCTCTGGGGCTGACGGATGTCGCCCCTCCTGTTTCCGCGGAAGACCAAAGACGCAACCAACGGGGCCGACGGCTGCGTGCCGGACGTCGGCGTGCCCCCGGGCCGGGTTAGTGCCGACTTGACGACCTATGCGGTAGTCCCGGCGACACAAAGCTCGGTGGAGGGCGCCGCGGCGGCCGGGCGGTACCCGGTCCCCCTTTGGTTGCGTCCTTGCCTTTCGGCCTGGCGCGAACGCCCGATCTCGCCAGGGTTAGATCGACAGCAGGGCCATGGTGGCGATGGCGGCGAGGAAGGCGGGGCCGACCACGCGCACGGCAGCGCTGGTGAAGTCCCGGGGCGTCGACCCGGTGGCCCGCATCCAGAGCAGGCTCGACAGGGCGCCGGTCACCAGCACGAACGGGCCCATGTTCACGCCGAGCAGCGCCGGCCACAGCCCGGGCGCCGGGTGGCCCACGCCCTGCACCACGACGAGCACGGCGGGCAGGTTGTTCACCACGTTGGCCGCCACCGCGGTGAGCCCGGCGACGACGACCACGCCGAGCGGGCCGTCGGCGGTGGCCAGGCGGTGGAGGTCGACGTCGCGCATGAGGAAGGCGGCGATGCCGCCCAGCACGAGCACGCCCGCCGCCGTCGCCACCGGCACCGACCGCCACGGGAACGAGCCGGCTCGCAGGCCGAGCACGACGCACGCGGCCAGCGCCACCATCCACGGCTCGATCCCCACGTACCGCCCGCCCACGAAGCCGACCACGACGACCCCGACGACGACCGCCGCCACCCGGTCGAGCTCTGGACGCTTGTCGGTCACATGCCCCGACAACCGTCCAGAACCCAGGGTGGGGTCGAGGCGGCGGTAGGCGAACCACGCCACCGTCGTCGCCACGAGCGAGGGCGGGCCGAGGTGGACGAGGAGCTGGCCGGTGGTGACGTGAGCGCCGGAGGCGGCGATGAGGTTGGTGAGGTTCGACACCGGCAGCGCGGACGACGCCACCAGGGCCAGCAGCGCCGGCTGGATGGCGAGGCGTCGGTCGATCCGGGTGTAGAGCGGGGTGAGCAGCACGACTGACGTGTCGAGGTTGAGCAGCGTCGTCACCAGGGCGCCGAACACCCACAGCCCCAACGCCGAGGCCGGCACGCGGGCGGCCACCGCCGCGAAGAACCCGAGCCGGTCGAGCAGCGCCGCCATCGGCACGGCCGTCAGCAGGAAGGCGACCGGCGCCAGGAGCGGCGTCAACGCTGGTGGTCGATGAGCAGGCTCTGGGCGCCGCGTGCGAAGCGGCCGGCCGAGTCGTACATGGCGCTCTCGGCCATCCCGGTGCCGGCGCCGAACGGGTAGGTGACCGAGCGCATGCCGATCCACTCGCCGACCATGGGCCGGGCCACGTGCACCGAGAGGTCGGGGTTGATGTAGAGCCAGTCGCGCTGGCGCAGCACCGAGGAGAGGCCGTTGCCGAGGTCGGCGGCCGCCGCCGTGCGCTGGAGCGGCGTCGGCTCCTCGCCCGCCACCACCGGGATCCGCAGCCGCACCCACGCCACGCCGGGGCCGGGGTGCTGGAAGCCGCCTTCGACGAAGCGGATCTCCACGCCGGTGTCGTTGTAGGCGTTGCCCCCGCCGAGGAGGATCGCCTCCTCGCCGGTGCCGGGCTCGCTGCCCATCACGTCGTCGGGCGCCACCCCGTCGGGCAGCTCGAGGTCGCCGGCCCGGATGCGCAGGGCGGCGACGCGCATCACCAGCACGTCGTCCGCGAACAGCCCGGCCTCGATCACGGAGATCCGCCGGCTCTGGCGCACCACCTCGGTGCGGATCTCGAGCGGGGTCATGGGGACCGGGCGCAGCAGGTCGTAGGTGAGCCGGGTCACGTGCACCGGGTCGTCCGACGGCACCTGTTCGACGGCCCGGGCCAGGAGGGCCGACGACGGCCCGCCGTGCTGGGCGTTGCGGTCCCATGGGCCTGTCGTCGCCACCGTGGGCACGAACCGGGCTCCATCGGGGAGGTAGAGCGCTTCTGCCATGCTCACATGGTGCTCGACTACCACCTCCACCTCTGGGAGCACGGGCCCCGGCCGTTGGAATCGACCCTCGAGCAGGTGGCCGCGTACTGCGCGCACGCCGCCGAGCACGGGGTCACCGAGATCGCCCTCACCGAGCACGTGCACCGCTTCGCCCAGTGCGACGCCATCCTCAAGGGCTGGTGGGACCAGACGTCCGACTCGGCCGCCGTGCGCCAGGGCATGGCCGACTTCTGGAACAGCGAGCTGGGCGCCGACCTCGACACCTACGTCGAGGTGGCGCTGGCGGCCAAGGCCGAGGGCCTGCCCGTCGTGCTCGGCCTCGAGGTCGACTACTACCCGGGCCGGATGGACGAGGTGGCCCGCCTGCTCGACGGCTACCCGTTCGACGTGCTGCTCGGCTCGGTCCACTGGCTCGGCGCCTGGGGCTTCGACAACTGGTACGTCCCCGCCTTCGCAGAGGAGTGGGACCGCCGCGACGTCGAGTCGGTGTGGCGGGCCTACACCGACGCCCTCGACGAGCTGGCCGGCACCGGCACCTGCGACGTGCTGGCCCACCCCGACCTGGTGAAGGTCTACGGCCGGTTCCCGAGCCCGGGCGCGGTCGACGAGGCCCACGCCCGGATGGCCGAGTCGGCCGCCCGCAGCGGCATGGCGGCCGAGGTGTCGTCGGCCGGCTGGTTCAAGCCGGTCGAGGAGGCCTACCCCGCGCCGTCGCTGCTCCGGCGCTTCCACGACGCCGGCGTGCCGATCACCACGGCGTCCGACGCCCACAAGCTCGAGCGGGTGGCGGCCAAGCGGCCCGAGGTCCACGAGCTGGTGAGCGCAGCGGGGTACACCGAGCTGTGCGCGTTCGAGGGACGCACGCCGAGGATGGTGCCGCTGTGACGGCGCGGCGCATCTCGTTGAAGGAGAAGCGGGAGCTGAAGAAGCTGTCGAAGAAGCCCCGCACCCAGGACGTGCCCCACCCGTTCCTGCTCCCGAACCTCCACCACGAGCAGAAGTAGTGGCCTCCCTCGCCGAGCTCCTCCGGGTCCACACCCGGCTCGATGCCTCCCGGCAGGGCCACCTCCAGCGCCTCGTCGCGTCGTGGGGTCCGCTGGCCGACCTGTGCTTCGCCGACCTCCTGCTGTTCGTGCCGGTCACCGGTGAGGAGCACCGCCGCTTCGTCGTCGTCGGCCAGGTCCGGCCCACCACCAACCAGACCGTCTATCGCCAGGACTTCGTGGGCGAGGTGGTCGACGAGGTCGAGCGCCCGCTGGTGGCCCGGGCCGCCCGGTCGGGCGAGATCGTCGAGGGCGAGATCAACCGCTCGCCGCTCCACGACCGGGTGCGGGTGCTGTGCATCCCGGTCCGGTACCAGGGCCAGGTCATCGCCGTCGTGAGCCGCGAGTCGATGCCGACCATGGGCCGCGAGCCGGGTGAGCTCGAGCGCACCTACGTCGACGTGTTCAACCGGTTCGCCCGGATGATCGCGGCGGGCACGTTCCCGTTCGCCGCCGACGACGCCGAGAGCGAGGAGGCGCCCCGCGTCGGCGACGGCGCCATCGTCCTCGACGCCGACAGCCGGGTCGACTACGCCTCGCCCAACGCCGTGTCGGCCCTCCACAAGATCGGGGTGCACGCCAACGCCGAGGGCATGCGGCTGGGGGAGCTGGGCCTCGAGGAGGTGGCGATCCGGACGGCCATGGCCATCGGGGCGCCGGTCACCGAGGAGATCGAGCGAGGCCAGGAGGTCACGGTCCTCCTGCGGTGCCTGCCGCTGATCGACGAGGGCGAGGTGACCGGGGCGCTCGTCCTGCTCCGTGACATCTCCGAGCTGCGCCGGCGCGACCGCCTGCTGATCTCCATGGACGCGACCATCCGGGAGATCCACCACCGGGTGAAGAACAACCTCCAGACGATCTCGTCGCTGCTGCGCCTCCAGGGCCGGCGGCTCGAGTCGCCCGAGGCCAAGGGCGCCATCGAGGAGTCCGTCCGCCGCATCCGCTCGATCGCCCTGGTGCACGAGACCCTGTCGCGGGAGACGGGCGACGACGTGTCGTTCAACGACATCGTGCGGCCCCTGGTCCGGATGGTGGAGGAGAGCCTGCTCTCACCCGACCGGCCGGTGCGGGTGAGCGTCGAGGGCGACGCCGGCAAGCTTCCGGCCCGGGTCGCCACGCCGCTGGCCGTCGTGCTCACCGAGCTGCTCCAGAACGCCGTCGACCACGGCTACCCCGAGGGCAAGGGCTTCGACTGGACCGGCCGGGTCGTCGTCACCCTCCGCAACGACGGCACCGAGCTGCAGGCGCTGGTCACCGACGAGGGCGTGGGCCTGCCCGACGGCTTCCGGATCGAGGACGCCACCGGCCTCGGCCTGTCGATCGTGCGGAGCCTGGTGACGAGCCAGATGGAGGGCTCGATCGAGATGCGCCCGGGGGAGGGCGGCGTCGGGACGGTCGTCGACGTGCGCGTGCCGCTCGTCATCAACGAGCACAACGAGAGGTGACCGTCAGGTCAGGCGGTCTTCGCAGCGGCAGCGGCCCGGCGGGCCCGCATGCGCTGGCGGCGGAGCGTGCGGCGCTCCTCCTCGGAGGCACCGCCCCAGACGCCCGAGTCCTGGTTCGTCTCGAGGGCGAACTCCAGGCACGGCACCTGCACCGAGCACGTGGCGCAGACGGCCTTGGCCGAGGCGATGTGGTCGAGGGCGGGGCCCGTCGTGCCGACCGGGAAGAACAGGTCGGGGTCGGTCGAGCGACAGGCAGCGTCGCCACGCCAGGTCTCGGCGTCGACCGTGTCGGGGCGGATCCAGGTCAGGGCCATGCAAGCTCCCGGTGGGGAAGGGTGGCGTCTCGCGAACAGGCGGCGGTGGTCTCCACCGAGAGAGGGAGTTCGTCGCCGACGAAGGTAACCCCTGCTGGCCATGACGTACATGGTCAATCTGTCATGGCCCGATGGGACTAGCCGCCGTCATCGCGCACCGCGGCGCGTCCGCCGCGGAGCGGGAGAACACGGTGGCGGCCTTCGCCCGGGCCGTGGCCATGGGCGCCGATGGGATCGAGCTCGACGTGCACCGGACGGCCGACGGCCAGCCGGCGATCCACCACGACGCCGTTCTGCCCGACGGTCGCCCGATCTCGGCGCTGACGGCCGCCGAGCTGCCGGCGCACGTGCCCCTGCTCGACGCCGCCCTCGACGCATGCGGCGACCTCGTGGTGAACATCGAGATCAAGGAGCCGCACGAGCTGGCCGACGTCGTGGTCGCCGAGGTGCGCAACCGGGGGATCGCCGGCCGGGTGCTGGTGTCGTGCTTCGACCTGGCCACGGTCGACCGGGTGCGTTCGCTGGCGCCCGAGGTGCCGACGGCCTACCTGACGTACCACGAGGTCGACGCCGAGCAGGCCGCACGGACCGTGCGGTCGTGCGTGGAGCGGGGCCACTCGGCGTTGCACCCGTGGGAGCGGGGCGTGGACCTGGCCCTGGTCTCGCTCGCCCATGCGGCCGGCATCGCGGTGAACACCTGGACGGTCGACGACCCCGGACGGATCGTCCAGCTCGCCGGCTGGGGCGTCGACGGGATCGTCACCAACGTGCCGGACGTGGCCCTGCGAGCGCTGGGGCGCTGATCAGGGCATCAACAGCCGGAGTGCCTCGGGTTCGTGCTTGAAGGTGAGCTCGGTGGCCTCGCCCAGGTAGTCGCCGTCGACCTGGTAGGGCACCGGCCCGAACCCGGTGATCCGGAGGCCGTCGAGCTGGGTGTGGAGGTCGACCTTCTTGGCGCTGGCCGGGGGCCGCCCGGTGAGGGCGTTGCCGACCACGCCCAGGAGGGTGGCCAACCCGAGCGAGCGGAGCGTGAGGGCGGCGAGGGGCTGGTCGAGGCCGGCCTCGTCGGTGACGTGGAGGGGCCGGTTGCCGAGGAACGTGTACGGGTCGGTGTTCATCACCAGCGTGAAGTAGCCGTCGTCGATCACGGTGCCGTCGGGCAGGTGGACGGCGAACCGGGGCGACGAGTGGTCGTAGTGGCGCATCCACGTGGTGACGGCGGCCCAGACGAAGAGCGGGTGCCCGGCGTAGCGCTTGAGCGCCGAGCGCTTCTCGACCTGGTGGACGGTGGCGGCGTCGAACCCGACCCCGGTGTGGAACAGGAAGTACCGGCCGTTCACCGAGCCGAGGCCGACCGGGCGGATGGCGTCGGGCCGCTCGAGGGCGTCGAGGAGGACGGCGGCCGATTCGACGGGGTCGTTGGGCAGGCCGAGGGTGCGGGCGAAGACGTTGGTCGAACCCCCGGGCAGCGTGGCCAGGGCGCAGTCGGTGCCGGCCAGCCCGTTGGCCGCCTCGTTGAGGGTGCCGTCGCCGCCGAGGACCACCACCAGTTCGGTGCCGGTGGCGGCTGCCGACTGGGCCAACCGGGTGGCGTTTCCCCGCCGGGTGGTCTCGGCCAGGGTGACGTCGTGGTCGGCCGACAGGGCCTTCTGGATGATGACGCGGCCCCTCGCCGTCACCGACGAGGCCGAGGAGTTCACGACGAGCAGGATCTTCACGCCGGGCCGAGGCTAGTGACCATGTTTTGCCTCGGGGACCGGCTGCCGACGAAGATGCCCGGCTGTGAACGTCGTCGTCTGTGTCAAGCAGATCCCCGACCCGGCCGTCCCGGGCGAGCTGGATCCAACCACCCATTGGCTCAAGCGCGAGGGCAAGCTCATCCTCGACGACTCCGACGCCTACGGCGTGGAGATGGCGCTGCAGCTGGCCACGGCCGCGGGCGGCGGTGACGTGACGCTGGTGTCGATGGCGCCCAACGGCGAGACGAGCGGTCTCCGCACCGCCCTGGCCATGGGCGCGGCCAACGCCATCCTCGTGAGCGACGACGCCCTCAAGGGCTCCGATGCCCTGGGCACGGCCAAGGTCCTCGCCGCCGCCATCAAGCGGGCCAACCCCGACCTGGTGATCACGGCCACCGAGGCCACCGACGGCTACACCGGCACCATCCCGGAGCAGGTCGCCGCCCTCCTCGGCTTCCCGTCGATCACGTTCGCCAAGAAGATCGAGACCGGCGACGGCAAGGTCAAGGTCGAGCGCCAGACCGAGGCCGGCTACGACGAGGTCGAGGCCCCGATGCCCGCCGTGGTGTCGGTGACCGCCGGCGTCGTCGAGCCCCGCTACCCCTCGTTCAAGGGGATCATGGCGGCCAAGTCCAAGCCGGTCGACACCCTGACCGTGGCCGACCTCGGCCTCGACGGCCAGGTCGGTGCGGCCAACGCCCGCCAGGAGATCGTGTCCGTCACCGCCGCCGAGGAGCGCCAGGCCGGCGAGATCATCGAGGACGACGGCGAAGGCTTCCAGAAGATCGTGGCGTTCCTCGAGAACAAGAAGGTCATCTGATGGGACTGTCCAAGATCTGGGTCCATGCCGAGGCCACCGGCGACAAGCCGGCGTCGATCAGCCTCGAGCTGATCACCAAGGCCCGCTCCCTGGCCGACACGGTCGAGGCGTTCTGCGCCGCCGAGGACGCTGCCGCCCTGGCCGGGCTGGGCGCCTACGGCGTGTCGAAGCTCTACACCGTCGACACCGGCGGCAACCTCCAGGGCGTGGCCCTGGCCTCCGCCGTCGCCGCCCAGGTCGCCGGCGGCAACGCCCCCGACCTGATCATGTTCGGCACCACCCAGGACGGCCGTGACGTCCTCGGTCGCCTGTCGGTGGCCCTCGACCGCCCGGTGCTCACCAACGCCTCGGGCGTCGACGTCGAGGGCGACGAGGTCCGCGTCACCGCCGCCATCTTCGGTGGCACCCAGCTGGTGACCACCGCCTTCCGCTGCGAGACGCCCCACCTGGCCGCCTTCCGGCCGAAGTCGTTCGTGGCCGAGGCCGGCGGCGACACCACCGCGGCGGCGGAGGCCATCGACGCCCCCGACAAGGGGCAGGCCACGGTCGTCCAGCGCCACGTCGAGGAGCGCTCGGGTCCGGTGCTCGACGAGGCCGCCATCGTGGTCTCCGGCGGCCGGGGCCTGGGCGAGGCCGAGAAGTACTCGATGATCGAGGACCTGGCCAAGCTGCTCAAGGGTGCGCCCGGCGCCAGCCGCGCCATCGTCGACGCCGGCTGGGTGCCGTACTCGTACCAGGTGGGCCAGACCGGCAAGGTCGTCAAGCCCGACATCTACATCGCGGCCGGCATCTCCGGTGCCACCCAGCACATGGTCGGCATGAAGGGCTCGAAGGCCATCATCGCCATCAACAAGGACGCCGAGGCCCCCATCTTCGGGATCGCCGACCTCGGCATCGTGGGCGACGTCCACAAGGTCCTGCCGGCGCTGATCGAGGCCCTCAAGGCTCGCTAGCACCACCCGTTTCGAACCGACGACCCCGGCTCCGGCCGGGGTCGTCGTCGTTTTCACTGCGAGATGGTGGCCCGGCCGATGAGGAGGCTGCGGCGGATCCGGAGGAGCGCCTCGACCCGGCTGACCTCGGTGGCCGAGAACCGCATGTCGATGGGGCGGGTCACGAGGGCGACGGTGTGCGGGTCGGTCGCGTCGTCGGGCGCGGCGAGGACCCAGCTGACCTCCTCACCGTCCTCGACCCGGCTCACGATCGGGCCCCGGCGGTCGACGGCCAGGCGGCCGGTGGCGTCGAGCACGGCGGCCTCGATGTCGAGCAGGCGGGCCGACGAGCCGAGGGCCAGCGACAGCAGCGCCGAGCAGCACTCGGCGTCGACGCTGCTCGGGTTTCCCGAGACCATGGCGACCACCGCCTCGAGCGCGGCCGTCACCGGGTCGTCGGACGCCACCACCAGCCGGGACGACAGCAGGTTGCCCACGCCGCTCAAGGCCATCGACGCGGCGAGGGTGCCGGGCGCCCACTCGTCGCCGACCTCGACCACGATCTCGTCGATGGCGGTGTTGCCGTCGACCTCGTGGACGTCGATCGACAGGATGTTGGCGTTGGACTCGGCGATCTCGCTCGTGACGCCGGCCAGGGCACCTGGTCGATCGGGGAGCTCGATGC
>JAODBP010000250.1 GCA_025464025.1 Actinomycetes bacterium
GACCGGCCGGCCAGCGCCGCCGCCCTGGCCGACGAGCTCGCCGTCGCCATCCTGGCCACCGCCCCCCAGCGCCTGACCCGGGTCTTCGGACCCCGGCCGCCGCACCTCGAGCCGGCAGCCGCCCCCACTCCCGGCCGGGCCCGGCGCCTGGTGCCGATCGCGGCGGCCGCCCTCGTCGCCGCCTTGTTCGCCGGTCCGCTCTCGCCGTTCCACGGCGGCGGCGACGTGGCCCAGGCCTCGTCGCCCGAGGTCCACCTCACGGCCGGCGCCCGGGCCGACTGGGACGGCTCGGTGCTCACCGACGCCGACGGCAACCGCTACACGCTGGGCGTCACCGGCGGCGAGGTCGTGCTCGGCGACTGGGACTGCGACGGCACGCCCACCCCCGGCCACTACGACCCGGCCACCGGCGCGGCGACGACGTTCACGGGGTGGGCCGCCGACGGTCGCCCGCTCCCCGGCCACCGCCGCCACCTCGCCCCCGGTCACCACGCCGCCGTCGCTTCGGGTCACGGCTGCGATCGCCTCGTCATCCGGTGAGGCCGCGGGCGTAGCCTGGGCCGTGGTAGCCGGCGACGGCGCCGGCTCGTGGGCAAGGGGGAACACCCGTGAAGGGATATCCACCGGACAGGGTCCGCAACGTGGTCCTCGTGGGGCACGGCAGCTCCGGGAAGACCACGATCGCCGAGGCGCTCCTCCACCACACCGGCGTGGTGGGCAGGATGGGCAAGGTCGAGGACGGCACGACCGTCTGCGACTTCGAGCCCGAAGAGGTGAAGCGCCACCTCTCGCTCTCCCTGGCCATCGCCCCCATCGAGGTCGGTGGCCACAAGCTCAACCTGATCGACACGCCCGGCTACCTCGACTTCGTCGTCGACGTGCACGCCGCCCTGCGGGTGGCCGACCTGGCCGTGTTCGTGGTGAGCGCGGTCGAAGGCGTCGAGGTCGGCACCGAGGTGTCGTGGCGGCTGGCTGCCAAGCTCGGCGTGCCCCGCATGATCTTCGTGAACAAGCTCGACCGCGAGCGGGCGTCGTTCGATCGCACGCTCGAGCAGCTCCGGGACACGTTCGGCGCCGGCATCGCGCCGCTCGAGCTGCCCATCGGCGAGGAGGGGTCGTTCCGCGGGGTGGCCGACCTGCTGACCGACCGGGCCTTCCTCTACGACGGCGGCACCGTCACCGAGACCGACGTGCCCGACGACATGGAGGCGCGCGAGCACGAGATCCACGACAACCTCGTCGAGGGCATCGTGGTGGCCGACGACGACCTGATGGAGCGCTACCTCGAGGGCGACATCCCGTCGTTCGAGGAGCTCGAGCACGTGCTGGCCGACGGCGTGGCCGCGGCCCAGGTCTTCCCCGTGGTGTGCGGCTCGGCCACGACCGGCGTCGGGGTCGACCGGCTCGTGCAGTACCTGTGCGAGATCGGGCCCTCCCCGGCGGCCCGGCCGCCGGTCGAGGTGGAGGCCGGCGGCTCGACGTCGACCGTGGCGGCCGACCCCGACGGCCCGCCCCTGGCCGTGGTGTTCAAGACGCTGGCCGACCCCTACGTCGGTCGCATCTCCGTGTTCAAGGTCCTGTCCGGCACCATCCGGAGCGACGACCACCTGCGCAACCCCCGCACCGGCGCCGACGAGCGCCTGCACTCGCTGTTCGCCCTCCGGGGCAAGGAGCAGGTGCCGGTCGACGAGCTGCGGGCCGGCGACATCGGCGCCGTGGCCAAGCTCTCCTCCACCCTCACCGGCGACACCCTCGCCCCGCACGGGACCCCGGTGGTCGTCCGCGCCGCCGAGCTGCCCGAGCCCACCCTGACGATGGCGGTGCGGGCCCGGACCTCGGCCGACGAGGACAAGCTGGCCACCGCGCTCCACCGCCTCCAGGAGGAGGACCCGGCCCTGCGGGTCCGCCACGACGAGGAGACCCACCAGACCCTCCTCGAGGGCATGGGCGAGACCCACCTCCAGGTCACCCTGGAGCGGCTGGCCCGGAAGTTCGGCGTCGACCTCGACACCGAGGACGTGCGGGTGCCGTACCGGGAGACGATCGCCCACCACGCCGAGGCCGAGGGCAAGCACAAGAAGCAGAGCGGTGGCCACGGGCAGTTCGGCGTGGCCGACATCCGCGTCGACCCGCTCCCCCGCGGCTCGGGCTTCGAGTTCGTCGACGCCGTCGTCGGTGGCGCCGTGCCCCGCCAGTTCATCCCCGCCGTCGAGAAGGGGATCCAGGAGGCGATGGAGCAGGGCGGCGTGCACGGCTACCCGGTGGTCGACGTGCGGGTCGAGCTCTACGACGGGAAGTACCACGCCGTCGACTCCTCGGAGATGAGCTTCAAGACGGCCGGCGCCCTCGCCTTCCGCGAGGCCATGGCCAAGGCCGAGCCCGTCGTGCTCGAGCCGGTGTCGCACCTCGAGGTCGAGGTGCCCGACTCCCTGCTCGGTGACGTCATGGGCGACCTCAACTCGCGGCGGGGCCGGGTGCTCGGCAGCGAGTCGAACGGCGACGGCTCGTGCGTCGTCATCGCCGAGGTCCCGACCTCCGAGCTGCTCCGCTACGCCATCGACCTCCGGTCGATCACCGGCGGGCGGGGCGCCTTCCACGTGCACCACGACCACTACGACCCGGTCCCACCGAACCTGGTGGATCGGCTCGTGGGGTCGACTGCGTAGGGTCGATCGCATGATCACACCCCCCGATGCGCGAGTCGCGGCGAAGTCGTTCCCGCGGCGGTGGCGAGCCCTGTTCGCCACCGCTGCCGGCGACCCCGACATGACCGACGTGCTGGCCCGCAGCGGTGCAGAGGCCATGGCCGAGCAGGTCGTCGACCTGCTCGACGACACCGCGGCCCACGTCCACAGCGGGCTGGCCTCCCGGGACGGCGGCGACGTGCTCGACCGGCTGGAGGCGGCGGCCGAGCACCTGGCGTCGTCGATCGATGCCGTGCCGCCGGACGAGTGGAAGGGGGTGCGCATCGAGTCGCTCGACGAGGGGATCGAGCGGACCGCCGCCCTCCTGCGGGACGCGGAGAAGGCGGTCGAGGCGGCGCGAGCCGAGCGCTGAGGCGGTAGACCGGGGGACATGGACCTCGACCTCCACGTCTTCCGCTTCGACTGGGCCGGCTCCGACGCCGGCATCGGCCCCGGCGTCGCCGACCTGGCCCGCCGGGCCGAGGCCATCGGGGTCAAGACGTTGTCCTTCATGGACCACTTCTTCCAGATGGACCGGATGGCCCCGGCGACCGACCCGATGCTCGAGGGCTACACCGCCCTCGGCTTCGTCGCCGGCGTCACCACGACGCTCCGGCTCCGCCTGCTCGTCACCGGCGTGACCTACCGCCATCCCGGACTGCTGGCCAAGACCGTCACCACGCTCGACGTGCTCTCCGGTGGCCGGGCCGAGCTCGGCATCGGCGCGGCCTGGTACGAGCGGGAGCACAAGGGCCTCGGCGTGCCGTTCCCGCCCACGGCCGAGCGGTTCGAGCGGCTCGAGGAGGCGATCCAGATCTGCAACGTGATGTGGAGCGGCGACACCGGCGGCTACCGGGGCAAGCACTACGTCCTGGAGGAGACGATCTGCAGCCCGATGCCGGTGAGCCAGCCCCGGCCCCGGATCATGATCGGCGGTGGCGGTGAGCGGAAGACGCTGCGCCTGGTGGCCCAGTACGCCGACGCCTGCAACATCATGGGCAGCCACGAGGAGCTGGCCCACAAGCTCGACGTCCTCCGCCGCCACTGCGACGACGTCGGCCGCGACCCGAACGAGATCGAGGTCACGACGATGTACCGCGACCTCCCGCACGACGTCTCGGCCGACGACCTCGTCCGCGGCGCCGAGTCCCTGGCCGAGCTGGGCGTGTCGACGGTGATGACCGCGCCGATCGGCGACGACCCGGCCCGCTACCTCGAGGAGACGTTCGGCCCGGCCATGGAGCGGCTGCAAGCCGTCGAGGCCAAGCCGCTCTAGTCGAGCAGGCCGAGGCGGGTCAGCGTCGCCCGGAAGGCACCGAACAGCTCGAGCTCGGCCAGCTCCGAGGCCGGCACCCAGCGGCACTCGGCGGTCTCCCACGAGTGGCCGGCCGGCGGATCGAACCGCTCGGGCACGTCGACGACGACGGTCCAGTACGACCAACCGCCGTGGTCGTCCTGGTGCTCGTCGGCCACCTCGTAGCCCTCGAGCTCGTGACCGATCTCCTCGACGAACTCCCGGAGGGCGCCCTCGATCGGGGTCTCGCCGTGGTTGAGGGCACCACCGGGCACGGCCCACGTGCCGCCGTTGTGCGTCCAGGTCGAGCGCAGGGCCACGAAGTAGTGCGGCTC
>JAODBP010000366.1 GCA_025464025.1 Actinomycetes bacterium
TCATCGACCTCGACCCGCAGGGCAACGCCTCGACGGGGATGGGGATCGAGCACCACGCCGGCGTACCCAGCATCTACGACGTCCTGCTCGACAACGTCGCCATCGCCGACGTCGTCCAGCCGTCCGCGGGCATCGCCCGGCTGCGGTGCGTGCCCGCGACCATCGACCTGGCCGGTGCAGAGATCGAGCTGGTCAGTGTCGTCGCACGCGAGTCGCGACTGCAGCGCGCGATCGCGGCGTACTGCGAAGGACCTGGCAGCGACGTCGACTACGTGCTCGTCGACTGCCCGCCGTCGCTCGGCCTGCTGACCCTCAACGCCATGGTCGCGACCGAGGAGGTGCTGATCCCGATCCAGTGCGAGTACTACGCGCTGGAGGGGCTCGGTCAGTTGCTCAAGACGGTCGACCTGGTGCGCGCCAACCTCAACCCGAAGCTGTCGGTCTCGACGATCCTGCTGACGATGTACGACGCGCGCACCCGCCTCGCCGACCAGGTCGCGGCCGAGGTCCGCGGGCACTTCGGTGACATCGTGCTCGAGGCGACCATCCCGCGCAGCGTTCGGGTCTCCGAGGCGCCCGGCTACGGCCAGTCCGTGGTCACCTACGACCCGGGTTCGCGCGGCTCGATCGCTTACCTGGAAGCGGCCCGCGAGATCGCCCGCCGTGGAGCAGAAGAGAGGACGTCCTCGTGACCTCGCCCCGACACGGAGGCCTCGGCCGGGGCCTCGGTGCCCTCATCCCGTCCGCGCCGGACGGTGACCAGCCGGTGGCCGGGGCGCGCTTCTCCGAGATCCCGGTCGACCGCATCACGCCCAACCCCTCGCAGCCGCGGCAGCACTTCGACGACGAGGCGCTCACCGAGCTGGTGACGTCGATCCGCGAGGTGGGGCTGCTGCAGCCGATCGTGGTTCGGCAGACCGGGCCGGAGGCCTACGAGCTGGTCATGGGCGAGCGCCGGCTGCGTGCGTCCAAGGAGGCCGGGCTCGACCGGATCCCCGCGATCGTGCGGGAGACCGGCGACGACGCGATGCTGCGCGACGCGCTCCTCGAGAACCTCCACCGCCAGCAGCTCAACCCGCTCGAGGAGGCCGCGGCGTACTCCCAGCTCCTGCAGGACTTCGGGGCGACGCACGAGGAGCTGGCCCTGCGCATCGGCCGGTCGCGGCCGCAGATCAGCAACACGATCCGGCTGCTGCAGCTGCCACCGGCCGTGCAGCGACGGGTCGCAGCAGGGATCCTGTCGGCGGGGCACGCGCGCGCGATCCTCGGCCTGACCACGCCGGAGGCGCAGGAGCGGATGGCCGAACGGGTCGTCGCGGAGGGCCTTTCCGTGCGCGGGGTCGAGGAGGCCGTCTCGCTCTCGACCGGGCAGCAGGAGGCGCCCGCCCGCAAGCCGCGTCGCAGCAAGCAGGTGCCGGCGGAGTTCGCGGTCGTCGCGGACCGGCTGGCCGAGCGGTTCGAGACGCGGGTAAAGGTCGACAGCAGTGGCAAGGGCCGCGGCCGCGTGGTCATCGAGTTCGCCGGGTTGGAGGACCTCCAGCGCATCCTCGACGTGATCGACGCCCCACCCGCCACATCCTGATACCTCCACCCCCGCCGGGTGTCAGAAGACGGGTGCGGGTCGGCCGCGTGCGCGTTCTGACAGTCGACGAGTGCGAGCGGGGGTGCGGGGCTAGCGGGTGGCGGCGGTCTCGAGGAGCTGGGCGAGGACGGTGCCGAGGTCGAGCCCGGCCGCGTCGACGGCCATCGGCAGCAGGGACGTCTCGGTCATCCCCGGCGCGACGTTGACCTCGAGCAGGTGGACGACGCCGTCAGCGTCGACGATGAGGTCGGCCCGCGACAGGTCGCGCAGTCCGAGCGCGACGTGCGCGGCAACTGCGACCCGGGCCACCTCAGCGGCGAGGTCGTCGGACAGGCGGGCTGGTGCGAAGAAGTCGGTCTGCCCAGCCGTGTAGCGCGACGTGTAGTCGTAGACACCGGACAGAGCGTGGATCTCCACGGCCGGCAGCGCGCGCGGCCCGCCGTCGTCCTCGAGCACCGTGACTGCCACTTCGGTGCCGACGACCAGCTGCTCGATGAGGGCGGCCTCGCCGTACGAGAAGCACTGCACCATCGCGGCCGGGAGCTCGTCCTGCTTGTCGACCGCCGTGCAGCCGAGCGCGGATCCGCCGCGGGCCGGCTTGACCATGAGCGGCAGCCCGAGGTGGGACACGATGCTGTCGAGCACGGCCGTCGCGCCCAGCTCGCGGAACGTCGCGTGCGGCAACGTCACCGACCGCGGCGTCGTCA
The DNA here is from genome assembly GCA_025464025.1 of Actinomycetes bacterium. The sequence continues at coordinate 2,290 of JAODBP010000366.1, forward strand.
GTCCCGCAGCCAGGGCAACCGCCTTGGCGGTCGGCTTGTCCCACGCCGACCGGCAGGCGTCCGGCGTCGAACCGACGTAGGGCACCTCGGCCAGCTCGAGCACCTGGCGCAGCGCACCGTCCTCGCCGGCGCCGCCATGAAGTGCGATCAGCACGGCGGCGTACGACGTCTCCGAAAGCCTTGCCAGCAAAGAGGAATCCGCGTCACGGACCTCGACGTCGTGACCGGCCGAGCGCAGCGCATCGGCCACCCGACGGCCGGACCGGAGCGACACGTCGCGTTCGTGCGACAGGCCACCGGCCAGCACCAGCCAGGTCATGCCATGTCCGGCGAGGGGGTCTCGGCCTGCGCGTGACCCACCCGCAGCGGCTGCGTCGTCGGCCCGAACGTCTCGAGCAGCTCGAGCTCCTGCTCGAGCACGCCGGCCAGCCGGCGGACGCCTTCGCGGATCCGCTCCGGCTCGGGGAAGCAGTACGACAGCCGCATGTCCCGGCCGCCCTGACCGTCGGCGTAGAAGCCGACGCCGGGCACGTAGGCGATCCGCGCGTTCAGGGCACGCGGCTGCATCACCTTGCTGTCCAGGCCCTCCGGCAGGGTGAGCCAGACGTAGAAGCCCCCGGTCGGCTTCGTCCATGTCGTGCCGGCCGGCATCAGCTGGGTCAGCGAGTCGAGCATCGCGTCGCGCCGCTCCCGGTAGATCTCCTTGAACACCTCGACCTGGCCGCGCCAGTCCTGCGTCGTGAGGTAGTCCACGACGACGAGCTGGTTGAGCTGCGGCGGGCACAGCACCGTCGCCTCGCTGGCGAGGACGAGCTTCTCCCGCACCGCGTGCGGCGCG
>JAODBP010000316.1 GCA_025464025.1 Actinomycetes bacterium
CCGAGCGCGCCGACGCCACCGAGGACGCGCACCTTGTGCACGCCCCGCGACCGCAGGGCGTCGAGGGTGGCCTGGGGCACGGCGTGCTGCTGGGCGAGGAGGACCGGCCCGATGTGGGTGCCGGCCACGTAGCTGCCGGCGAGGGCGTCGGCCGGGTCGTCGCCCCGCGCCACGACAGCGTCGGAGGCGCTGGTGAACCGGTCGACGGCGAGGGCGGCGGCGGTGGCGTACCGATCGGAGCCGGCGAGCCGCCGCACCTGGGTCGGGCCCGCCGCCGCCGCTGGTGCAGCCAGCGCGACGAGGGCGACGATGGTCCCGCCGATGAACCTCCGCATGGGTTGACCGTACGCCGCCGGCCCTTGCGATCCCTGCCGGCGGGGCAGGGTCGGCCCATGACCGACAACGGCGAACCCGCGGGCGAAACCGACGAGCAGGACGGCGACCGCCCGCCGCCCGACCCCGATGCCCCCGCGATCGGCGTCCTCGAGGACGAGGCCGACCCGCCAGAGCCAAACGAACCGGCCTGACGCAGCGCTCAGCCGGCGAGCTTCTCGACCGCCTCCACCGGGACCCGCATCCCGTGCGCCGTCCGGAGCCCCGGGAGGTCGCCCCGCTCCAAGAGGTCGTACGCCTCGCGGGTCGTGATCCCAAGGCGACGACCCACCTCTGGCATCGAGAGCAGCGGGCCTTTCTCGGCCTCCGTCACGTCGTCCATCGTAGGGCTCCGTTCATCATCCGTCGTGGGGGAAGTCGGGCCAAAGGCCGTCGAACAACAGCAGCCGCTGATCCTCGAGCGTCATGACGAGACCCAGGTGCCGCGTGCTCTCCAGGGCGTCGATCGCGTCGTCGACAGCGGCGAGGACGTCGAGCACGACCGATCGCGAGAAGCAGATCTCCTCCGGCACCGCCATGCGACCATGGTCGCAGCGAGGTGTGACAGCAAGCCGTCGGGACCACCGACGCCGGTGCTTGTCGGACCAGCTAGTGCCGGTGTCTCATGTCGTCAGGCCGAGCGAGAAGGCGGAGGAGATGCAGGTACGCCAGATCTGGAAGATCCGCCGGTATCTCGCCATCGTGCGACCTCAACAGTGCCTGATCCGTTCTCGCGGCGTCTTCCCCCCAAATGAGCCTGCCATTCAGCGTGTAGCGCCCGTGGAGCGATTGGTCCGGCGCAAAGACAGAACACCGCCGACCCATGCCATCGCCCGCGGGGCAGGGTCGGCCCATGAGCGACGACGGCGAACCCACGAGGCCACCGGACGGCGGAGCACGCCGACAACGCCCTCCTGACCCCGACGCCCCGGCCTGCGCGTGGGGTTGACCGTACGCCGCCAGCCGGTGCGATCCCTGCCCGACGCGCGAGGGTGGGGCGATGGAGGTCACGGTCGTCCCCCACACGCACTGGGACCGCGAGTGGTACTCGTCGTTCCAGACCTTCCGCCTGCGGCTGGTCGACCTGCTCGACGACGTGCTCCCCCGGTTGGAGTCCGACCCGTCGCTGGCCCACTTCTTGCTCGACGGCCAGCTCGCCATGGTCGACGACTACCTCGCCGTGCGCCCGGCCGCCGAGGCCGCCCTGCGACGCTTGAACGGCGCCGGCCGCATCTCCATGGGGCCGTGGTACGTGCTCATGGACGAGTTCCTCGTGTCCGGCGAGACGATGGTGCGCAACCTCCAGCTCGGCCTCGACCGCGCCGCCGCCTTCGGCGGTGCCATGGAGGTCGGCTACCTCCCCGACATGTTCGGCCACGTGGCCCAGGTGCCCCAGCTCCTGCGCCAGTTCGGCTTCGAGCACGCCGTGGTGTGGCGGGGCGTCCCCGAGGCGGTCGACAAGGACGCCTTCTGGTGGTCGGCCCCCGACGGCTCGACCGTGCGGGCCCAGTACCTCTGGCCCGAGGGCTACGGCAACGGCGCCGACCTGCCCGACGACGGCAAGGGCCTGGTCGAGCAGGTGCGGGCCCACCTCGACGTCATGGGCGATGCCTGCACCGGCTCGCTCCTCTGGATGCACGGCACCGACCACCAGGTGCCGAGCGACCACCTCGGCCGGGTGGTCGCCGAGGCCAACGCCCTGCAGGACGAGCTGCACTTCACCGTCGCGCCGCTCGCCGGCCACCTGGCCGCCGGGGCGACGACCGGGCTGCCGTCGATCACCGGCGAGCTGCGGTCCGGTGCCCGCGCCAACCTGCTCATGGGCGTCGCCTCGAACCGCGTCGACGTGAAGCAGGCCGCGGCCCGGGCCGAGCGGTCGCTCGAACGGCGGGCCGAGCCGCTGTCCGCCCTGTTCCTGCCGGCCGAGCGCTGGCCCGGCGCCCTGCTCGACGTGGCCTGGCTCGAGGTCATCCGCAACTCGGCCCACGACTCGATCTGCGCCTGCTCGGCCGACGACGTGTGCACCGCCGTGCTCCATCGCTACGCCGAGGCCACCGCCATCGCCGACGGGCTCGGCGACCGAGCCCTGCAGGCCGCCGGGGCGTCGGTGTCGACCGCCGGCGCCGTGGTCGTCAACGCCTCGGCCCGCGCCCGGTCCGGGCTGGTGTCGCTCCGCCTCCCCGGCATCGGCGAGGTGCCGCGCATCCAGGTCGTCGAGGTCCGCCCCCCGGTGCTCGTCGACGAGGTGGTCGACGACCACCGCCAGGTCCTCGACCGCTGGCGCAGCCAGGAGGTCGAGCCGGGCACGTACGTGCACCGGGTCGACATCGACGAGCGCGACGACCACGTCGAGGTCACGCTCCACGCCGCCGACAAGCTGCTCGCCAACCTCGTCCTCGACGACGTGAAGGCCCACCTCGACACCCTCACCGGCCCGTTCCACGTGCGCCTGGTGCAGCCGTCGGTCACCGAGCTGCTGGCCCGGGTCGAGGCGCCCGGCTACGGGTGGTCGACGTGGACGCCGCTCGAGGTCGGCCCTGTCGTCGTCGACCCGCAGTCGATGCGCAACGGCCTCGTCACCGTCGAGGTGGCCGACGACGGCACGTTCTCGGTCGACGGCCTGACCGGCTTCGACCGGCTGGTCGACGACGGCGACCACGGCGACACCTACAACTACACGCCGCCTGCCCACGATCGGGTGGTCGACGAGCCGACCTCGATCACCGTGCATCGCGCCGAGGTCGGGCCGTTGCGCGGTCGCATCCGCGTCACCCGCACCTACGACTGGCCCGAGCGGGTCAACGACGGGAGCCGGAGCCGGGTCGGGTCCCGGCCCACCGTCGTCACCACCACGATCGAGGTCCGGGCCGGCGAGCGGCTGGTCCGGGTCACCACCGAGCTCGACAACCAGAGCGACGACCACCGCGTCCGCGCCTGGTTCCCCCTCCCCGACCCGGACGCGCCGACCTCCCGGGCCGAGTGCGCCTTCGCCGTCGTCGAACGGGGCCGCGAGGCGGAGGGCGGCCCGAGCGAGCAGGCGCTGCCCACGTTCCCGTCCCGGCGCTTCGTCCAGGCCGGCGGGCTCACCGTCGTGCACGACGGCCTGCTCGAGTACGAGCTCGTCGGCGACCACCTCGCCCTCACCCTCCTCCGAGCCACCGGGATGCTGTCGCGGGTCGAGCTGGCCAACCGGCCCCTTCCGGCGGGGCCGCCCGACCGCCTCGACGGGCCGCAGGTGCGAGGCCGCCACACGTTCCGCTACGGCGTGGCCGTCGGCGACGTCGACCCCTACGCCCTCGTCGACGACGCCTTCCTCCCGCTCGAGGTGGCCCGGTCCGACGGCACCGGCGATCGCCCGGCGACGGGCACCGCCCTCGACGTCTCGGGCGCCGAGGTCTCCGCCCTCCGCCGGGTCGAAGGCACCCTCGAGCTGCGCATGTTCAACCCGACGGCCGAGCCCACCGAGGTGCGGCTGCCCGGCCGCTCGGGCTGGCTGGTCGACCTCCGCGGCCGTCCCCTCACCCGCTTCGACGGGGGCTTCCCGCTGCCCCCCTGGGCCATCGCCACGGCGAGGCTGGCGGACTGAGAGAAGAGAAGGCAGCGCCGAGAGGCCGACTGGCCCGGTCCCGCCCCGAAGCGGACGGCGTCGCGGACCAAGGTGGATCCGTCGCGGCGGTCAGCGGCGTCCGCCGGGGCGGGGCCGGGTCAGGCGGCCGGAGGCTCGATCTCGCGCCGAAGGCGCCGCACGCGAAGCCATCTCGGCCCGCGCCGCAGGCGCCCCGTTCGCGTCAGCGGCGCTTCAACGTGACCTGAGTGCCCGGCGGGAGCACGGGCGCCAGCAGCGCGTCCCCTCGCAGCTCGGTGGTCGACCACGTCGGGTCGAGGCCGGGCACGGTGAAGCGCACCGGGCCGACGCCGGCGTGGGGCTCGAGCTCCCACAGGAGCGCGGGCCGGTCGCCGTGCCAGCGGATGCCGAAGGAGAGCGCGCCGAACGCCGTCGGCGCGTCGTGCACCTCGACGCCGCGGCCGAACCAGTCCTCGGGCACGTCCGACAGCAGCACCAGCCCGTCGGCGACCTCGTGCACCAGGAGGTCGCGCACCAGGACGAGGAAGCGAGCGGAGACCTCGAGCGGCCACGACCACGTCGGTGTGGCCCCGTCGAGCAGGGCGGTCAGGTCCGACCAGCGCGGCGACGGCGACCCGGCGACCGGACCGGCCAGCTTCCGCGCCGCCGAGGCCGCCTGGACCTCACCCCCGACCTCGAGCAGCTCGGCGGCGTCGAGCAGGAGCGGCGAGCCCTTGGGCAGCCGATCGGCCAGGTGGGCGACGTCCTCCACCACGCTGCGGGCCAGGGCCTCGTCGCGGTGGCGGTGCCAGTGCCCGGCCAGGGCGGCGATGCCGGCCGCATCCGGATCCGACGCCAGCACCTCGGCCGCCTCGACGGCGCAGCCGTAGCGGTCGAGGGCCCCGGCCACCTCCACCGGCGCGCCAGGGGCGTCGTGGCGGAACAGCAGCGACCGCCGGTTGGCGTCGACGGCCGAGGTCAACCGGTCGTCGGGCAGCACCAGGCGCACACCCCGGTCGCCGTGGACCTTCCAACCGTTGACCACCTGGTCGGCTGTCGGCAGCGACGGCAGCTTCCGCAGCTCGGTCGGGCCGAGCGGGATCGCCACCCGCACCGTGGTGCGATGGGCCAGCGGCCAGACGTAGGCGGCGTTGGCCTGCCCGAACGTCGACACCACCGAGCTGAGGTCGGTGCCGGCCTCGCCGAGCAGCACCTGCTCGGACACGTCGTCCTCGTACGAGCTCGCCGCCCGGTTCGGCGGCTTGGGCAGCAGCAGCACGACCCGCCCGTCGGCCACCACCGCGGTGTCGGCCTCGACGTCGATGCGACCGATCGCGCCCGAGCCAGCGTGGTCGTAGGGCCGCACGGCGACGGCCAGCGCCACCGGCACCGGGCTCTGGTTCTCCCACTCGACGACGACCAGCTCGTCGGCGCCGGCCCGCACGGCGAACACCCGCTGGACGATGTCGCCGCTCGGCACCCGCATCGCCGTCTCCACGACGGGCGTGTCGTCCACGAGTCGCTGGCGCACGGCGACCTCGCGCGCCGGCACGTGCCACCGGTCGTCGGCCCCGATCCACCAGTCGATCGACCAGCCGGCCCCGGTCGAGACCAGTCCGCGCGAGTCGACGCTCGCCTCGAGCGGCGAGTCGAGGTTGCCGACGGCGGTGACCGGGCCGCCGTGGGGGCCGATCCATCTCTCCGGCACGGGGTGCCGGGGCGCGTCGCGACGGCGGCGGGAGAACAGGCCCATCGTCAGTCCCACTCCGCGCCGGTGCGGCGCTGGAGGAGGGAGGTCATGGCGTCGGTCGCGGCGACGCCGTCGTGGCACACCGCCCGCACCTGCTCGGCGATGGGCATCTCGACACCGCACGACGCGGCCAGCTCGCTCACGACCGACGACGATCGCACACCTTCGGCCACCATCTGGGTGTCGGCCACGATGTCGTCGAGGCAGCGGCCCTTGCCCAGCTCGACGCCGACGCGGTGGTTGCGGCTCTGGGCGCTCATGCACGTGGCCACCAGGTCGCCCATGCCGGCGAGCCCGGCGAACGTGCGGGGGTCGCCTCCGAGCGCCTCCCCCAGCTTGCTCAGCTCACCCAGGCCGCGGGTCATCACCGCCGCCTTGGTGTTGTCGCCGAAGCCCATGCCGTCGACCATCCCCGCGGCGATCGCCATCACGTTCTTCACCACGCCGGCGATCTCGCAGCCGACGATGTCGAGGTTCGTGTAGACCCGGAACGCCGGCGCGTTGAACACGGGCTGGAGCCCGAGGGCGATGCGCTCGTCGGCGAACGCCATCACCGCGGCGGCCGGGTGGCCGGCCATGACCTCCTTGGCCAGGTTCGGTCCGGTGAGGGCCCCGGCCGGGTGGTCGGGCAGCACGTCGTTGACCACCTGGGTCATGCGCAGGAGCGTCCCCTGCTCGAGCCCCTTGCTCAGGCTCACCACCGGCACCCACGCCCGGATGTGGGGCGCCGCCTCCTCGAGCACGGCGCGGAAGCCGTGCGACGGCACCGCCATCACGACCACGTCGGCCCCGCCGACGGCCTCCTCCAACGACGGCGTCGAGCGCAGCGTCGGCGGCAGCGGGACGTCGGGCAGGTAGGCGCTGTTCGTGTGCGCCGTCGAGATCTCGTCGGCCACGTCCTTGCGCCGGGCCCACAGCACGGTGTCGTTGTTGGCCGCCGACACCGAGGCGACCGTCGTCCCCCAGGAACCGGCACCGATCACCGCCACGCGGAGCGCCACGCCGTGGAGCGTACGTACACTCGGCCCGGCCATGCCCGTCGAGGTCGCCGTGCTCGTGCCGATCAAGGCGTTCTCCCAGGCCAAGGCCCGCCTGGCCGAGGTCCTCGACCCCAAGGCGCGCGCCAACCTGGCCCGCCGCATGGCCGAGCGGGTGGTCGCCGCCGCCGCCGGGCTGCCGGTGTCGATCGCCTGCGACGACGACGAGGTGCAGCGCTGGGCCCGCGCCCTCGACCTCGACGTCATCTGGACGCCCGGCCTCGGCCTCAACGGCGCGGTGACGTTCGGCGTCGGCGCCCTCCAGGCCCGCGGGGTGGGCCGCGTGATCGTCAGCCACGCCGACCTCCCCCGGGCCAACGACCTCTCGCAGGCTGCCTACGGCGACGGGGTGACGGCCATCCCCGACCGCCACGAGGACGGCACCAACGTGCTCGCTGTCCCCACCGACGCCGGGTTCACGTTCGCCTACGGCCCCGGTTCGTTCCTGCGCCACTGCGACGAGGCAGCCCGGCTCGGCCTGCACCTCACCGTGCTCCGACCGCCCGACCTGACCTGGGACGTCGACGTCCCCGCCGACCTGGAAGAGGAATGACGAACCTGCCCGTACCTGCGCGCGCCCTCGCCATCGGCGCCCACCCCGACGACGTCGAGTTCGGCTGCGGCGCCACCCTGGCCAGGTGGGCGGCCGCCGGTTGCGAGGTGTCGCACCTGATCTGCACCGACGGCTCCAAGGGCTCCTGGGACCCGAGCGAGGACACCGCTGCCCTCGTCGTCACCCGCCAGGCCGAGCAGCGCGCCGCGGCCCGGGCGCTCGGCGCCACCGGCGAGCAGGTGTTCCTCGGCTGGGTCGACGGCGAGCTCGACTCGTCGCTCCGCCAGCGGTGGGAGGTCGCCTACTGGATCCGCCGGCTCCGACCCGACGTCGTCCTCGGCCACGACCCCTGGAAGCGCTACCGCCTCCACCCCGACCACCGCCACGCCGGCCTCCTCGCCGTGGAAGGGATCGTCGCGGCCCGGGACCCGCACTTCTTCCCGGAGCAGCAGCTGCCCCACCACCGGCCGACCACCCTCCTGCTGTTCGAGGCCGACGAGGCCGACCACGTCGAGGACGTCACCGGCTTCGCCGACGCCAAGGTCGCCGCCCTGCTCGAGCACCGGTCGCAGTGGCGCTCCACCCACGAGATCGCCGACCCGGGCGACCAGGGCCAGATCGATCGCTTCGCCCGCCACGTCACCGACGACCTCGCCGTCCACGGCACGGCGATCGGGGTCGCCCACGGGGAGGCGTTCAAGGCCATCCGAGAGCTGTGAGCATCCCCCGCCGAATTGTGACGGAATGACGACACTCCGACGTGACCGTTGACACAGCAGGGTTGCGACGACAACATGAAGCACGTGCTTCGGCCGCTGCCTTCGGGCCAGCCGGAGCGGAGCGGTTGCGGGCTGGGGTGCGTCGGGGGGGCGCACTCCAGCCCCCGCCTCGTTTTCGGGGTCCCTCGCCCGGCCCGTTGCGTTCGCGTCTCGCTGGGTAGGTCGCCGACATGGCGAACGACGACCCCTGCGGGTCCCCTCAGCACCTGCCCGTGAACATGTACGCCGCCACCGACGCCGTGGTGGTGGTGGCCCCGATGCCAGCAGTCACCGCGGACGACATCCGCATCACGGTGACCGGGCGCCACGTCCGCATCGAGGCCGACTGCCGCACCGCGGCGGAGAAGGAGTACCTCCTCCACGAGTGGCACTACGGCCCCTACGAGCGCACGCTCGACCTGCCCGACGGCTTCGGCGGCGGCGGTGACGCCACGTTCGGCAACGGCCAGCTCGCCTTGCGGGTCACCAAGGGCGACGGCGACGCCACCATCGCCGTGGTCGCCAAGCCCTAGAAGCCGGCCGATCGCGCACCGACGAGGCGGCTGATCTCGACGGCGGCCTCCCGCACCGCCTCACCAGCCCGTCGGACCTCGGCGCCGGTCAGCTCGACGCCGCTGCGGAACGACAGGCTGAGGGCGTGACCGACGTCGCCGTCGTCGTCGACGATCGGCGCGCTCACCAGCACCACCGGGTACCGGGCAGCGGGGTCGAGCGGTTCGTGGAGCTGGTCGACCTGACCGAGCATGCGCCGGACCTCCTCGAGCAGCACGTCCGTGTCGTCCCCGAGCCGGCGCCGGAGGTCGCTCACGTCGAACGGCGGGTCGAGCCGCACCTCGAAGCCGTCGGCCCGGGCAACCGCCCGGGCCCGGCCGAAGACCTCGACCTCGTCGGCCGGCACGGCGGCCGTCCAGGCCTCGAACGCCGCCTCGTCGCGCCAGAACGTGAACATGCCGCCGAACGGGGCGCGCATCGGGAACGACTGGCCCACCGACAGCGGGGCCAGCGGTCGACCGCGCGGGCTGGCGGCGTCGAGGATCACCAGCGAGTCGCCCACGTCCTCCAGCAGCAGGCAGTGGGCGTCGACGTCCTGGGCCAGGGCGTGCATCGTCGGGTGGGCGTGGTCGACGAGCGGGGCATGGGCGGCGGCGGCTCGCCCGGCCCGGATCAGCTTCGGCCCGAGCCGGTACGTCTTCGTGGTGGGGTGGCGCACGAGCCAACCGGCGTCGGTCAACGAGACCAGCATCGAGTGGCACGTCTGCTTGTGCACGCCGAGCCGACGGGTCAGCTCGGCGAGCGTGAACGCCTGCTCGGGCCGACCGGCCATCAGGTCGACGAGGGCGACGACCCGGTCGGTCTGGGGCGACGG
>JAODBP010000318.1 GCA_025464025.1 Actinomycetes bacterium
ACCAGGTCGGCGGCGGCGGCCGCTCGGAGAAGATCCGGACCTACAACTTCAAGGAGAACCGGGTCTCCGACCATCGCATCGGGCTCACCATCTACAAGCTCGACAAGGTGCTGGCCGGCGAGCTCGACGAGGTGAGCGACGCGCTGGTGCACGACGAGCAGACCCGCCGGCTGACCGAGGACGGCTGACGTGCCCGCGTCCGGCCGGCCCCACTCGCGCCGACGGGTTCGATGACGGTGGGTGAGCCTCGGAGTGGACGATCGTGGCGGGAGCGGCACGACGACGCGGCGGCGCGCCTCGCCGCCGCCGGGCTCGACCCGGCGCCCAACGAGGTCCGCTGGCTCATCGAAGAGGTCACGGGACTCGAGGGCGCCGAGCTGCTGGCCGCGTTCGACGAGCTCCCCGCGGAGCGCGCCGCGATCCGGTTCGACGCCATGGTGGAGCGGCGGCGTGCGGGCGAGCCGGTGCAGTACGTCCTCGGCCACTGGCCGTTCCGGGTCCTCGACCTGCTCGTGGACCAGCGGGTGCTGATCCCACGGCCCGAGACCGAGCAGGTGGTCTCGTTGGCCCTCACCGTCCTCGACCAGCGGGCCGACCCCTCGGCCCGCCCGGTGGTCGCCGACCTGGGCTCGGGGACCGGGGCCATCGGCCTGTCGATCGCCGCCGAGCGGCCCGGGTCGGACGTGTGGTGCGCCGATGCCTCGGCCGACGCGGTGGCCGTGACCCGTGCCAACCTGGCCGGGCTCGGCATGGCCGGCGGTCGCGTGCGGGTGGTCGAGGGATCGTGGTTCGAGCCGCTGCCCGCCGAGCTGCGCGGCGCCCTCGACCTCGTCGTCAGCAACCCGCCCTACGTCGCCGCCGACGAGGTCCTGCCGCCGTCGGTGCGGGACTGGGAGCCGCCCGCCGCGCTGGTCGCGGGTCCCACTGGCCTCGAGGCGATCGAGCACATCGTCGGCCACGCGGCCCGCTGGCTCGCGCCCGGCGGCGCGCTCGTGCTGGAGATCGGTGCCACGCAGGGTCTGGACGCGGCGGCGCTGGCCGCCGCCGCTGGCTACGTGGACGTGGCCGTGCACCCGGACCTGACCGGCCTGGAGCGCGCCCTCGTGGCCCGGACCCCGCGATGACGGTTGCCCCGCTGCTCGACGCCGGCCACCCCGACGCGCTGGCGCGCGCCGCCGCGGTGCTGCGGGACGGCGGCGCCGTCGTGCTGCCCACCGACACGGTGTACGGCGTCGCCGCGCTGCCGTCGGTGCCGGGGGCGACCGAGCAGCTGTTCGCGCTGAAGCAGCGCTCGGACCGCCAGCCGCTGGCCGTGCTCGTCGCCGACGCGGCGCAGGCGGCATCGCTGGTCGCACCGCCGGCCCCCGACGTGGCCCGGTGGATGGCCGAGCTCTGGCCCGGTCCGCTCACCATCGTGCTGGCCCGCTCGGGCGCCGCGCTCGACCTCGAGCTCGGTGGCGACCGCGCCACCATCGGGATGCGGTGCCCGGCGCTCGACGTCCTGCGGGCGCTGGCCGACCTGGTCGGACCCATCGCCACGACCAGCGCGAACCGTCACGGCCACCCGACGCCCACCACCGCGGCCGAGGCCGCGGACGCGCTGGCCGGTGACGTGGCGCTGGTGCTCGACGGCGGACCCTGCGACGGCATGCCCTCGACGGTGGTGGATGCCGCGACGCGGGTGTGGCGGGTGCTGCGCGAGGGGCCGGTCGAGGCCGATCGGCTGGGCCCGCCACCCGCCTGACCAGCGGTCGCCGGGACCCGCGCCGACCCGCGCCGCTTTGGCGACGTCCCCCCTGCGCCAGGCATGCTGCGGGGCGCGACACCCCCGGTCGCTGTCCCGCCCAGGAGTCCCACCCCCCATGACCACCCGCCTCGGCGGCCTTCTCATCCTCACTGGCATCGCCGTGCTGGCCGTGCGGGCCCTCGGGGTCGTCAACGGCGAGCAGTGGGACATCGGTGCCGTGCTCGCCATCGTGCTGGGCGCCCTCGGGGTCGCCATCGACGGCGAGGCGGCCGACCGCGGCGACAGCCCCGGCTGAGGCCCGCCGCTCCGGCGGTCAGGTGAACGTGAAGGCGCCGTCGTCGCCGACGTGGCCGGCACGGGCGGCCGTCTCCTCGGTGAGGATGGCGTCCCGCACGGCCGGCTCCGGGCTCGTGCCCCAGGTCCGGCGCCCGTCGGGGGTGAGCAGCGCCAGGACCGCCGTCTCGGGCTGGCCGTCGCGATCGTGCATGACCGTGGCGCTCTCGACCACGACCGGACCGCCGTAGCCCTCGGCCGCCTGGCGCGACGGCAGGGCGTCGACCTCGGCCTGCGCGTCGTGGTGGCGGAACGGCGTGGCCGGCGGCCGCGCCGAGTACACGCCGAAGGCGTGCTTGGTGATGAACCCGCCGTTGGCCGTGCACAGGCCGATCTCGCCGTGGTCCTCGCGCAGGCGGTCGACCATGGTGGCGATCGAGTGCATGACGTAGTCGTTCCAGGGGCCGCCGGCGAAGCTCAGCCCGCCGGTGACGGTGAGGGGCCGGTCGAGCCCCAGGCCCAGCTCGCGGGCCGCGATCTGCACGGCGCTCGGGAAGCAGGAGTAGAGGTCGACGTGGGCCAGGTCGTCGACGTCGACGCCGGCGAGGTCGAGGCAGGCCTGCCCGGCGATCCGGATGGCGGGGGAGGAGGAGAGGTCGGCGCGGTGCGACACGAACCAGTGGTCGTGCGCGTCCGTCCCAGCCCACGGGAACACCCAGCGGTCCGTCGGCACGCCCAGCGCGGTTGCCCGCTCCGCCGAGCACACGATGACCGCGGCGGACTGCTCGACCGCGCTGTTCGAGTTCATGAGCTTCGTGTAGGGGAACCCGATCATGCGGTTGTCGGGGGTGGGGTCGCGGATCTCGGCGGGCGAGTAGCTGCGCTGGATCCAGGCGTTCGGGTTGGTGGCGGCCACGTCGCTGAAGCCGGACCAGAGCGTGGCGATCCGGTCGCGGTGCTCCGCGATGCTCAGCCCGTCCGCGGCCCGCAGGGCGTTCTCGAACAGGGGATAGATCTGGACCGGCATCAGGACGCCCCGCGCCATCTCGCCCTGATGGGCCAGCGACTCGTCGCTGCCGAGCAGCTCGGTCGGGGCGACGTCGTCACCCTCGACGGTCCACGCCGGCCGGCCACCCTCGCGGCGCACCGCCGTGCGGGTGCGCCACGCCTCGCCGCCGGTCAGCAGCACCACGTCGGCGCGGCCGGCGGCGATGTCGAGCGCGGCCCGGTTCACGAGCGACTGCGGGTAGTTGCCGCCGGCGGGCGTGTAGAGGGTGCGGGCCGGGCGGGCCCCGATGCGGGCGGCCACCAGGGCAGCGGGATCCTTGTACCGCCACGAGATCACGTTGACCGCGGCGATCGTGTCGGCCGCGGCGAGCAGGCCGGCCCCGCCGGCGTCGGCCTCGGCCTGGCGCAGGGCCTCGGCCATGAGCTCGACCGGCTCGAGGGGCGGGGCTCCCTTGTCGACCCGCTGGTTGCGCTGGCCGACGCCCACGATGACGGGGGTCCGCGGATCGACGCCGGACGAGGGGTGGGCCATCAGGGGTGCTCCTCGGCTTTCTTGACCAAGCGGTCAAGAATAGGAGCCTCGGCCGCCCTCACTACAATCCGCTCATCGACATCCTCTTCGTCTGCACGGGCAACATCTGCCGCTCCCCGATGGCCGAGGCCATCTTCAACTGGCGCTGCGCGGAGCGGGAGATCGACGCCCGGGCCACCTCGGTGGGCCTCACCTGGAACGGCCGGCCGGCCACCGACGAGGCCGTCGACGTGCTCGGTCGCCGGGGCATCGACCTCAGCGGCCACGCCAGCCGGGTCCTCGCCGCCGCGATGATCGCCGAGGCCGACCTGGTGATCGGCATGGAGCGGCGCCACGTGCGCGAGGCGGTCGTGCTCGAGCCGTCGTCGTTCGGCCGCACGTTCACCCTCAAGGAGCTGTCGCGGACGATCCGGTCGACGCCGGTGGTGCCGGGCGAGACGCTCGCCGACTGGCTGGGCCGCGCTGGCGCCGATCGCGAGGTCCGGCACCTGCTCGGCTCCGACCCGGCCGACGACGTCGAGGATCCGTACCAGCAGTCGCTGCGGCGGTACGCCGACTGCGCCGACGAGCTGGCGTACCTGGTGGAGGACGTCGTCAGCCTGGTGGCCCGGGTCGCGCCCACGGCGCCGACCGCGGTGGCCGGCGCGTACGACTGGGTGGCCGAGCCACCGGAAGGGCGCTGACCGTGCGCATCGCCATCGGCTCCGACCACGCCGGCGACGTCCTCAAGCAGCACGTCGTCAAGCTGCTCGGTGACCTCGGCCACGAGGTCACCGACCTCGGCACCGACGACGAGACCTCGGTCGACTACCCGGCGTTCTGCGCCGCGGTCGGCCGTGCCGTGGCGCGGGGCGACGCCGACCGGGGGATCGTCCTGGGCGGCAGCGGCCAGGGCGAGCAGCTGGCGGCCAACAAGGTCCGCGGCGTGCGCGCCGCGCTGTGCAACGACCTGTACACGGCCCGCATGGCCCGCGAGCACAACGACGCCAACGTGCTGTCGATCGGCGGCCGCGTCGTGGGCGAGGGCCTGGCCGACGAGATCGTCAAGGTCTTCCTCGCCACCGCGTTCGAGGGCGGCCGCCACCAGCGGCGCGTCGACCAGCTCGTGGCCCTCGAGGAGCGCTTCGCCGACCCTGACGCCACTGACGCCTACCTCGACGCGCTCGTGCCCGGCATCACCGCCCGGGCCACCGCCGACCGACCCGCGCCCTCCGAAGGAGACTGACCGATGCCCTGGCCCACGTCCCGCGACACCGAGGTGTTCTCGATCATCGAGCGCGAGGTCGAGCGCCAGAACTCGACCCTGCAGCTGATCGCCTCGGAGAACTTCGCATCGCCCGAGGTGCTCGAGGCCACCGGCACCGTCCTCACCAACAAGTACAGCGAGGGCTACCCGGGCAAGCGCTACTACGGCGGCAACGAGGTCATCGACGAGGTCGAGGACCTGGCCCGCGACCGGGTGAAGGCCCTGTTCGGCGCCGAGCACGCCAACGTCCAGCCCCACGCCGGCGCCCAGGCCAACATGGCGGTCTACCTCGGGCTGCTCGAGCCCGGCGACACCGTGCTCGGCCTGCGCCTCGACCAGGGCGGCCACCTCACCCACGGCTCGCCGGTGAACGCGTCGGGGATCCTGTACCGGTTCGTGTCCTACGGCGTCACTGCCTCGGACGAGCGCATCGACTTCGACCAGGTCCGCGACCTGGCCAAGGCCGAGCGGCCGAAGATGATCGTGGCCGGCGCCACCGCCTACCCGCGGATCATCGATCCGGCCCCGTTCCGCGAGATCGCCGACGAGGTGGGCGCCCTCTTCATGTTCGACGCCGCCCACGTGGCCGGCCTCATCGCCGGCGGCGTGCACCCCAACCCGGTGCCCTACGCCGATGTCGTCACCTTCACCACCCACAAGACCCTGCGCGGCCCGCGCGGCGGCTGCATCCTGAGCCGGGCCGAGCACGCCGAGAAGATCGACAAGGCCGTGTTCCCGGGTTCGCAGGGCGGGCCGCTCGACCACGTCATCGCGGCCAAGGCCGTCGCCTTCCACGAGGCGGCCCAGCCCAGCTTCACCACCTACGCCCAGGAGATCGTGGCCAACGCCTCGGCCCTCGCCGCCGCCCTCGCCAGCCGCGGCCACCGCCTGGTGTCGGGCGGCACCGACAACCACCTGATGCTCGTCGACCTCCGCAACTTCGACGCCGAGCTCTCGGGCAAGAAGGCCCGCCTCGCCCTCGACCGAGCCGGCATCAGCCTCAACGAGAACACCGTGCCCGACGACCCCCGGCCCCCGTACATCACGAGCGGCCTGCGGATCGGCACGCCGGCGGTGACCACGGCCGGCATGGGTGCCCCGGAGATGGAACGCATCGCCGAGCTGATCGACCGGGTGCTCCGCAACCGCGAGGACCCGGCCGAGATCGCCGCCGTCCGCGACGAGATCGCCACCCTGACCAGCAAGTTCCAGCCCTACCCGGGGCTCAGCTACTAGCGACCGGACTGGCTAGTAGGCGCCCCTGCCGAACAGCACGGTCGGGATCGTCTTGGCCAGGATCGTGAGGTCGTCCATGAGCGACCAGTTGTCGACGTAGTACAGGTCGAGCCGGCTGTACGCCTCGAACGACGAGTCGCTGCGCCCGCTCACCTGCCACATGCCGGTGATGCCGGGCTTCACGCGGAGGCGGGCGTGGAGCTGGGGGTCCCACCCCAGCAGCTCCGTCGGCAGGGCGGGCCGGGGCCCGACCAGGCTCATCTCCCCCCGGAGGACGTTCACGAGCTGGGGCAGCTCGTCGAGCGAGGTCTTGCGCAGGAGCCGGCCGACCCGCGTGACCCGGGGGTCGTCCTTGATCTTGAACATCGGTCCGTCGGCCTCGTTGTGGGCCTGGAGCTCGGCCCTGCGGGCCTCGGCGTCGACGACCATGGTTCGGAACTTGCGGACGTCGAAGGGCCGGCCGTCCTTGCCGACACGGATCTGGCGGAAGATCACCGGCCCCTTGCTGTCGAGCTTGATCGCGACGGCGATCACGGCGGCGATCGGCAGCACGAGCAACAGGCCGAAGGTGGTGAGGGCGAGGTCGAACGCCCGCTTGGCGGCCGAGCGCCAGCCGACCGGGCGGCGAGGCTCGAGGTAGACGACCGGGAACGGGCCGAGGGGCCGCACGGTCAGGCGCTCGGGCGCCACGTCGCGCAGGGTGGACGACAGCTCGACGTGGATGCCGGAGTGCATCAGGTCGCGCACGAGGCGGTTGCTGACCGCCACGCTGAGGGCGGAGGCGGCGACGATCACGCCGCCGGCGCCGGTGCGGTGCACCACGTCGAGCGTCTCGTCCTCGGTGCCGAGCAGGTCGCCGTGCTCGTCACCGTCGTCGGACACGAAGCCCACCACGCGGTAGCCCAGCGTCGGGTCCTCGGAGAGCATGGTGGCCAGTTCGCGGGCCTCGTCGTTGGAGCCGACGATGACGACGTCGCGCAGCAGGCGGCCGTGGCGCCGGAGGTTGCCGAACATCCGACGGGCGATCTCCCGTTCGAGGCCGACGACGGCCACGGTGAGGGCGCCGGCCAGCACCAGCCAGGCCCGCGAGACCTGGAGCTGGAAGGCGTAGCCGATGGCGGCGAGGGCCAGCACGGCAGCGCCGGAGCCATGGATGATGCGACGCCACTCGTCGACCCGGCGCACGATGAACCGGGCGGCGTAGAGGTGCTGCCGGGCGAAGAGGGCGAGCCAGACGGGGAGGGCCACGGCGCCGAGGATCAGGTGCTCGGGTGCGGCACCGGCGATGTCGGGGCCGTTGCCCCGGGCCCGGATGGCGTAGGCCGCCAGCAGGCAGGCCACCACGCAGAGGCCGTCGGCCACCACGACGAGTCGGCGGGCCACGGCCCCGAGGCGGCGGCGCTCCCGGTCCTGCGCCGGGCTGGGGCGCGCCACGACCGCCTCTTCGACGGCGCCGTTCGTGGACACGCTCATGGGCCGGTGGTTCCCTCCGCCAGGTTGCTGCCGTCGCGAACCTTCCGCGTCGGTACGGGTGATTCCTCCTCGCGGGTGGAACCGGGCTCCGCCGCCCCGCCCTACCCCGGCACAACTCGGACATATCCGTCAGGGCCGCACAGGTTGTCGGAGGGGGCCGGAGGGCAGGAATCCGGGGCGCCGGAGCGGAATCCCCCCTCGACGGGCGTGCGCCGTCGCACGCCGCACCCACCACGCCCAACCTGTTGCACCCACCACGCCCAACCCCGAAGGACGCTCCGCCGATGCCCGAACCCGCCCGTCGGCAGGTGACCGTGGTGGTGCCGACGCGGAACCGCGTCGCGCTGCTGGGCCAGGCGCTGGGCACGATCCTCGGCCAGGTCGGCGTCGAGCTCGACGTGGTCGTGGTCGACGAGGGCTCCACCGACGCGACGCCCGACTGGCTGGCCGGGCTCGGCGATCCCCGGGTCACGGTGGTGCGCCACGACGAGCCGAAGGGCCTGCCCGCGGCCCGCAACGCCGGCATCGCCCGGGCCACGGCGCCGTGGGTGGCGTTCTGCGACGACGACGACCTGTGGGCCGCCGACAAGCTGGCCGCCCAGCTCGACGCCCTGGCCGACGCGCCGGCGGCCGGGTGGGCCACCTGCGGCAACGTGTCGGTCGACGCCGACCTCCGCATCATCGGCCATCACCGCCCCCCGGTCGGCGGCGACATCGCCCGAGCGCTCGAGGCCCACAACGTGGTGCCCAGCGGTGGCTCGACCGTCGTCGTCGCCCGTGCCCTGCTCGACGAGGTCGACGGCTTCGACCCAGCGTTCACGTCGTGCGAGGACTTCGAGCTGTGGAACCGGCTCGGCCACGCCTCGCCGATCGCCACCGTCGACCGGCCGCTCGCCGCCTACCGGGTCCGGCCCGGCAACATGTCGGCCAACACGCCCGTCATGCGGGCCAACCACGACGCCGTGGTCGCCCGGCACCGCGCTGCCCTGGATCCCGAGGTGGCCCGCCACGGCGACCTCGTCCA
Source organism: Actinomycetes bacterium (assembly GCA_025464025.1). The sequence goes on from JAODBP010000318.1 coordinate 8,540, forward strand.
CGCCCAGTACCTCGCCCGGTTCCCGCTGCGCCAGGGTCGCCGCATCGCCGCCGCCCGCGCCTACCTCGACGTCGCCTGGCGCTTCCGGCTGCCGGGCCACGTCGCCCACGCCGGGCTGGCGCTGGTCGTCCCCGGGTGGGCCGAGGCCCGCCGGGCCCGGGCCGAGCGGGCCGAGGTGCCCGAGGCGTGGGCGGCCGAGGCCGAAGCCTGGCTGGCGCCGCTCCGCCAGCCGGCGGGTGCGCACGAGGTGGTCGCGTGAACCCGGCCGTCACCGTGGTCGTCCCGACCAAGGACCGAGTGGAGGTGTTCGGCCAGACGTTGCGTGGCGTGCTGGGCCAGCGGGGGGTCGACCTGCACGTGCTGGTCGTCGACGACGGCTCCTCCCCGGCCGACGCCCTCGCCCTCCAGGCGATCGCCGACCCTCGCGTCGAGGTGCTCCGCAACGAGCGGTCGCAGGGACCGTCGGCCGCCCGCAACCGGGGGGTGGCGGCGGCCACCACCCGCTGGGTCGCCTTCTGCGACGACGACGACGTGTGGGCCCCCGACAAGCTCCTCGGCCAGCTCACCGCGCTCGAGCGCTCCGGCGCCCGCTGGTCGTGCACGGCCTCCCTCACGGTGAGCCCCACCCTCGCCATCGTCGGCCACCGGGTGGCCCCGGCCCGGTCCGACGTGCTGGCCGACCTGCTGGCGTTCAACGTCGTGCCCGGGGGCGGGTCGTCGGTCGTGGTCGACGCCGACCTGCTGGCCGAGGTCGGTGGGTTCGACGAGACGATGAACCGGGCGGAGGACTGGGACCTCTGGATCCGCCTCGCCGCCCGCTCGCCCATCGCAGCCGTCGACCGTCCGCTCGTGGGCTACCGCGTGTGGCCGGGCTCCGAGTCGCTCGACACCGACGGCATGGCCGACGGCCACGCCGAGGTGGTCCGGCGCTACGCCCACCTCGCCGCCGAGCACGGGGTGGCGCTCGATGAGGCCGCCGTCCTCAAGTACCTCGCCAAGCAGGAGCTGCGGGCCGGCCGGCGGGCCGCCGCCGCCCGGCGCTTCGCGGGCATGCCCCTGCGCGACGCTGCCGGTGGGTGGGCCCGGGCCGGCCTGGCCATGGTCGCCCCCGACCTCGTCGACAAGCTGGGCAACGCCCGTTCGGCCCGGGCCGTGCCGGCCGCCTGGCGGGCCGAGGCCGCCCCGTGGCTGGCCGCCCTCGTGGCCGCTCCCGTCACGTTGGACCCTGCATGACGACGCCCGAGGTCACCGTCGTGGTGCCGACCCGCAACCGCGAGGCGGTGCTCGGCGTGACCCTCCGCTCGGTGCTCGACCAGCACGGGGTCGACGTGCGGGTGGTGGTCGTCGACGAGGCGTCGACCGACGGCACGGCGGCGATGCTCGATCGGCTCGACGACCGCCGCGTCCACGTCGTGCGCCATCCCGAGCCGCGGGGCGTGGCCACGGCCCGCAACACGGGGCTGGCCGAGGTCGGCACCCGGTGGGTGGCCTTCTGCGACGACGACGACGTGTGGGCGCCGGACAAGCTCGCCGCCCAGCTCACCGCCGTCGAGGCCGCGCCCGGCTCCCGGTGGTGCTGCGGCGGCTCGGTGCTGGTCGACGCCGACCTCACCGTGGTCGACCACCAGCCGGCGGTCGACGGCGACGTCCTCGACGACCTGCTCGGGATGAACGTGATCGCCGGCGGGGGGTCCGGCGTGCTGGCCGAGTCGTCGCTGGTCCGCGAGGTCGGCGCCTTCGACGAGGGACTCCGCAACAGCGAGGACTGGGACCTCTGGATCCGCCTGGCCGCGGCGTCGCCCATCGCCGCCGTCCACCGGCCGCTCGTCGGCTACCGGATCTGGGCCGCGTCGAAGTCGCGCGACCTCGGCCGCATGGAGTCGGCGTGGTCGACGATCACCGGTCGCTACCAGGAGCTCGCCGCCGACCGCGGCGTGCGGCCCGACCGGTGGCGGCACCAGGCCTACCTCGCCCGCCAGCAGGTCCGATCCGGCCGGCGGGTCGCCGCCGCCCGCACCTACGGCCGCGTGGCCCGGGCCACGGGCGAGCCCCGCCAGTGGGTCCGCGCCGCCTCGGCGTTCATGGCCCCGTCGGTGATGGATCGCATCGGCACCGGCCGCGCGGCGCGGGCCGTGCCCACGACGTGGCGGGTCGAGGCCGACGCCTGGCTCGACGACTGCCGCCGGCCGCTCACCGGCGTCCTCGGGAGCCCGGCGTGATCAAGCCCGTGCTCGCCGCCGTCGTGGTCGGCCTCGCCCTCGTCATGGGCGTGGTGGTCCTCCGCGGCGGCTCCGACGAGGTCGGCTCGCCCCGTCTCCCGGCCACCACCGTCCCCTCGTCGAGCTCGACGCTCGAGCCGGCGACGGCCGAGCCCAGCCACTTCACCGTCAACGGCACCACGATCGAGGCGCCCGACGGCTCGCCCTTCGTGCCCGTCGGCATGAACCTGCTGGGCCCCGATGCGTTCTTCAACGACGCGGGGCGCACGACCGGCCTGTCGACCGTGCTGCACGACGCCTGGCACGTCAACACCGTGCGGCTCAACGCCTGCCTGCCCGACGGGTGCGGCTACACCGACGTGACCAACCGGGCGAACGACGACCTCGACGCCATCGTCCAGGAGTTCACGGCCAGGCAGATGGTGGTGATCCTCGCCCTCCACCAGGTGCAGCCGGGCGGGCTCCCGAGCGGTGCCGAGCTCGACCGGATCGAGACCTGGTGGCGGGACAAGGCCACCCGCTACCGGGACAACCCGTACGTGTGGTTCAACGTGCTGAACGAGCCCGGGCACGGCAAGCCGGCCGAGCGGGCGTGGCTCACGGTGCACGAGCGGCTGATCGGTGCCATCCGCTCGGTGGCCCCTGAGAACGTCGTCGTCGTCGACGGCACCCAGTGGGGCCAGGAGGTCGGCGGCCTCGACTCGGGCAAGGTCGAGAAGGCGAACAGCGCCATCCTCGACTTCGGGCCGACGCTGGCGAAGCAGTTCGACAACCTCGTCTTCTCGTTCCACGTCTACGACCAGTGGGGCCTGCCCCGGAACGACCGCCAGCGCGACGCCCGCATGGCCGACTACATCGACCGGGTCCACCGGGCCCGCCTGGCGCTCGTGATCGGCGAGGTCGGCGGGGCGTGGAAGGAGTGCTGCGAGAAGGAGGCCCTGGCCGCCCAGACGGCCTACCGCGTGGCCCCGGGGAAGGGCGTCGGCATCCTCGCCTGGCACGGCCAGGCCGTCGACCAGCACAAGCTCATCGATGGCAACCCGCCGACGTCGCCCGACCAGATCGACGATCCGCTCCACCCCACGAACCTCACGTGGATGGGGCAGCTCCTCTGGGACCTGGCCCACCGGTGAGCACGCTCCTGGCTGCGATCGCGGCACCGTTCGTGGCGTGGTGGGGCCTGTGGGCGGCGCTGGCCGCGGCGGCGACGGGTCACCGGGACCGGGCCGGGACCGGCTCGGCGACGCGCTTCGACGTCGTCGTCCCGGCCCATGACGAGGAGGCGCGGGTCGGCGACCTCGTGCGCAGCCTCCACGCCCAGGACCGGCCCGACCTGCTCGGGACCGTGCTCGTCGTGGCCGACCACTGCGGCGACGCCACGGCCGACGCGGCCCGGGCCGCCGGCGCCGACGTGCTCGTGCGCGACGAGGGTGCGGCGGGCAAGCCCCCGGCGTTGCGCGACGGGATCGCCCGCCTGCGCGCCTCGGGCGACCGGGGCGACGCCGTCGTGCTGCTCGACGCCGACTGCGTCTGCGACCCCGGCTTTCTCGGGGCCCTCGCCGACCGGCTCGGTCCCGACGACCAGGTCGTCCAGGCCGCCTACACGCTCGACGAGCCCGACGACGGTGCCGTCCGGGGCGGGCTGCGGCTCGGCTTCGCCCTCCGCAACGTGGTGCGGGCCCGGGGTGCCGACGCCCTCGGCCTGCCGCTCGTGCTGTTCGGCAGCGGGATGCTCTTCCGGTGGGAGGCGCTCGAGCAGCTCTCGTTCGGCGACCCCCGGCTCGACGGCACCGGCGACAGCCGCCCGGTCGCCGACGACGTGCTCATGGCCCTCGACCTGGTGGCGGCCGGCATCCACCCCCGCTTCGCCGAGGGGGCCAAGGTCGTAGCCCCCACGCCCGACGACGACCACGCCCTCGGCGCCCAGCGCCTGCGCTGGGAGGGCGGGCAGGCCCTGATGTGGCGGCGCATGCCGGCCACCGCTGGCCGCCTGGCCCGGCGGGGCGACTGGCGGGGGCTCATCGCCCTCGTCGACTGGACGGCGCCGCCCCTGGCCCCGTCGGTCGCCGTGGTCGGGACGACCGGCGTCGTCGGCGCCGCCGGGGTCGCGGCCGGCGTGCTCTCGCCGGTGGCCGTGGTCGTCCCCGCCGTGGCCGGCGCCTGCCTCGGCACCTACCTCGTGCTGGGCGTCGGCCGGCTCGAAGGTCGCCGCGGCGTGGCTCGGCTCGTGGCCGGTGCGCCCCGCTTCCTGGCGTGGAAGGCCGGGCTCTACCTGCGCCACCGGGCGGCCCGGCGGGTGGCGGGATGACGGACCTCCTGGCCGACTCGCCCCAGACCTTCCCGCCCGACGAGGGCCCGCCCGGGCGACCCTCGGTCAAGGAGGGCTTCTCGTTCGCGGCCACGTCGTTCGCCGTGAACGTGGTGGTCGGCATGCTGAGCGCCCTGCTCACGGCCCGCGTGTACGGCGTGAGCGTCATCGGCCAGTACGCCATCGCCACCGCGCCGTGGCTCACCGTCATCCAGTTCTCGAGCGTGGCCGAGCAGGTGCCGCTCACCCGGAAGGTGTCGCTCCTGCCGGCGCACCACCGCATGGTGGCCGGCCTGTTCATGCCGATCCTGCTGTTCTCCGTCGGGCTCACCGTCGTGGCCGGCATCCCGATCATGGTGCTGAGCGCGGCCGCCATGCACGGGCCCATCGACCAGCCCGGCCTCGTGCTGCCCGCGCTGACGATCGTCATCGCCTACTGCCTGATCGACAACACGTCGTGGAACATCGACGCCGTGCTCTCCGGCTTTCGGGCCGGGCGCGAGCTGTTCTACGCGCGGGTCGCGTTCGTCGGCGGCTTCCTCGTCTTCGCCCTCGCCTTCTCCACGGTCAGCCACTCGATCTGGGCCCTCACGTTCGCCACCGTGGCGTCGTTCGTGGTGTCCCTGGCCGTGCGGCTGGTGCTGCTGCGTCGCTTCGCGCGCTTCTTCCCCGACCGGGAGTCGCTGCGCGAGGGCTTCCGCGAGCTTCCCGACATGCTGCGCTTCGCCGTCCGCATCGTCGGCGGCCGCATCGCCGGCGGGCTCAACTCGCAGGCCGACACCTGGATCCTGGGCTCGATGGTGCCGGTCGCCCTGGTGGGCGCCTACTCCCGGGCCTCGGGCCTGGCGGTGCGGATGAACGACGCCGGCTACCGGGTGAACGAGATCCTCTTCCCGACCCTGACCGAGCGCTACGAGTCGGGCGACGTCGTCGGCTACGAGCGCATCCTCCTCGGCGCCGTCCGGATGACCGCCCTCCCGCTGGCGATCGCGGCCGGTGCCGGGGGCGGCGCCGCCGTCGGGATCCTCGGGATGTTCGGCCCCGGCTTCTCTCGTGGTGCCGGCGCCCTCGCCTTCCTCCTCGTCGCCTACTCGCTCACCGTCATCACCATGATCCAGGGCGGCGGCCTGCTCGCCGCCGGTCGCCCGGGCTGGTCGACCTGGGTCGCCGTCGTGCGGCTGGTCGTGAGCGTCGGCCTCATGGTCCCGTTCGCCCACCTGTTCGGTGCCACCGGCGTGGGGGCCGCCCTGTTCGTGGGCTGCCTGGTGGTGGCGGTGCAGGCGGCGTGGTTCCTCCGGCGAGCGTCGCTCTCGGCGGCATCGACAGCAGCCCAGGTGCGGACGGTCGCCGTCGTCGGGTTGGTCTACGCCATCGCCTTCATCGTCGCCCGGGTCGTCGACCTCGCCCTGCCCGGGGTGCTCGGGGCCGGCATCGCCGTCGGTGCCGGAGCCCTGGCCGCGGTGCCCGTGGCCTTCCTGCCCGGCGGGGTGACCGGGGGCGAGCGGCGCGCCGCGGTGGCGAGGGTCCGGCGGGTGGCGCGGCGGGGCTGACGGGGGCTGCACGCGAAGCGGTTGGTCGCGGCGCCCCAAGAGTGTCGTTCAGTGCCTCCGGCTGCACTGGCGTGGTTCCGCCCCGAAGCGGCCGCGAACCCGAGAGAAGGTGGACGCGTCGCGCAGGTCAGCGGCGGCCGCCCGGGGCGGGGCCTCGCCAGGCGGTCGGAGGCTCCGCCTCGCGCCGTAGGCGCCGCACGCGCAGCGATCTCGGACGCCGAAGGCCTCCAGTCGGGTGCGGCGCGCGTGACGGGTGCTCGCCGACCCGCCCGCGCCGGGGCGCCTTCGGCGCGCACCGAGATCGCTGCGCGTGCGGCGCCGTTGGCGCGAGGTCGAGTCTCCGACCGCCTGACCCGGTTCCGCCCCGGGCGGCCGCCGCTGGGCGCCGCGGCGCGCTTGCACTGGTGCTGGCACGCGGCCGCGTCGGGGCGGAACCGGGCCAGTGCAGTCGGAGACGCTGAAAGCCTTCCTTGGGGCCCGCGACCTCACGTCTTGCTCGTGGCTCTCGTTAGGCGCGCGTGCTTGCTCGCTCGCCCCGGAACAGCCTTGCCAGCAGCTGGGCCGACCGCGTCACTTCGAACTCCGCTTCCACCTTGCGCCTCCCGGTTCCCCCCAGCTCTCGGCGGCGGTCCGGGTCCTTGGCCAGCTCGGCGAGGGCATCGGCCAGGGCGTCGGCCCGGCCCGGGCGGACGAGCACCCCGTTGGCGCCGTCGTCGACCAGCTCGGGCACGCCGGTGATGCGGGTGGTGAGGACGGGGAGCTCGGTGGCCATCGCTTCCATGAGCACGACCGGCACCCCCTCGGCGAAGCTCGGGAGGCAGAAGACGTCGGCCCGGGCGTAGTGGTCGAGGATCTGGTCCTGGCCGACGGCGCCGGCGATGTGGACGTGGTCGCGCAGGCCGAGCCGTGTGACCTGGGCCTCGATGGCCGGGCGGCTCGGGCCGTCGCCCACGAGCGTGAGGCGCACGTCCACGCCCCGGCGACGCAGGTCGTCGACGGCGTCGACGAGGAGGGACTGGCCCTTTTCCGGCACCAGCCGGCCGACGCAGAGCACCTCGAGCGGGGCGCCGTCGGGGCGGTCGCGGTCGACCGGGGCGAAGCGCGACGGGTCGATGCCGCAGTGGACGACGGTGAGCTTGTCCCAGTGCTCCTCACCGACCAGGGCCATGAGCTGCGAGCGGGCGAAGTCGCTGATGCAGACCACGAGGTCGGCATCGGTCACCTTGCCGGCCAGGCCGAACCCCTTGACGTCGGCCAGCTCGGTCGGCCCGTGCATGGTGAAGCTCCACGTGGCCGTGCCTCCGGTCAGCTCGGCGAACCGGGTGGCGAGCCGGGCCACGTCGCTGGCCACGTTGGCGAAGTGGGCGTGCACGTGGGTGATGCCCCGGCGGCGGAGGTGCCGGCCGAGGAGCAGGGCCTCGGCGGCGTAGAAGACCTGCCACAGGGCGGCCTTCGGCCCGCCCGGGGACGCGGCGACCGCCTCGCGGACGAGGCGCCACGTCGCGCCGGGGTGGCGTAGGGCGACGGCGGCCAGCCCGAGCAGGTCGGTGGCCGACGGTGGGAGCAGGGCGGTGGTCGTGGCCAGCTCGACCCGGTCGACCTCGGACAGCGCGGCACCGGCGCGGACCGAGAACGTGTCGACCTCGACGCCGAGGTCGCGCAGGGCGGTCACCTCGCGCTGCACGAACGTGTGGGAGACGGCCGGGTACCGGCTGACGAGGTACCCGACGTGCATCAGGTGAGCGCCGGTTCGGGCTCGGGGTCGCGGAGGTCGATGACCTCCTCCTCGCGCTCGCGGGTGCTGAGGTGGCCGACCGAGCAGACGCCGGCCCAGGTCCACAGCAGCAGGTTCGGGAACGGGTAGCTGAGCGGGCCGAACGAGGCCACGACGAGCCAGTGCACGGCAAGGGCCACCATGCCGAGGCGCCACGGGTCGAGCTCGGCCGGCCCGGGTCGCAGGATGGCGCCACCGATGCCGGCCGCGAACGCCGCGCCCCAGAGGGCCAGGCCCACGAGGCCCAGCTCGGCGGCGTGCGAGAGGGCCACGTTGTGGATCTCGATCGTGGTGCCGGTGAGGGGGTAGTCGTTCGACTGGCGGAGGTAGTCGGTGTTGCGCTTCGTCCAGGCCTGCCAGCCCACGCCGAAGAGCGGCTGGTCCTCGATCGCCCGGACCGCCGCGCTGTTGCTGTTGTAGCGATCCCAGATCGGCCGCTGGTCGCCCTGGCGCTCCTCGGCCCGGTTGGCGAAGCCGGGCACGAACAGGATGGCGAGGGCGAGCACGGCCAGGGCCACGCCGACGGTCGGGGCGAGGACGGCCCGGGTGCGGTGGTTGGCCAGGAGGGCGAGCAGGGTGGCGATGACGGTGGCGAGCCAGACGGCGCGCGTCAGGGTGAAGATCGTGCCGCCCAGGCACAGCAGGGCGATGGCGCCGGCCAGGCGGCTGCGGACCTTCTGGTCGCGCCACAGCCACGCCGCCGTGGCCGAGGCCACCGCGCAGCCGTAGAGGCCGAGGCCGTTGGCCACCGCCTCGGCGAACGGGCCGCGCGCCCGCCCGACGTGGAGGCCGACGCTGGCGTCCTTGATGTAGGCCGGGAACACGAGCCAGTCGAGCCCGATGCCCTCGGCCACGGCCGTGATGCCGAGGTAGGCGCCCAGGAGCACGAGCACGACGAGGAGGGTGTTGCGGGCCCGCTTGCTGCCGTAGAGCAGCGGGGCGAGGGTGAAGACGAGGAAGGGGAGCACGCCGAGCCGGTCGAGCAGGGCGAAGAGTCCGTCCTTGGTGGTGAGGGTGTGGGCGGCGAGGGCCGACACGGTGGCGTAGGCCGCGGTGGCGGCCAGCAGGGCGTGGACCGGGCGCCACACGATCGAGCGGGTCACGATCGCCCCCGGGAGCCGGAGGGCCAGGGAGGCCAAGCCGGCGGCGATGAGGATCCGGTCGGGCGCGATGGGCAGGCCGAGCTGGTTGGCGTTGCCGTTCAGCACCTCGGCCGCCAGTCCGAGCGAGACCAGCAGGGCCGGCGTCATGTAGAGGCCGAGGTAGCCGGCGGCCCCCAGGGCGAGCAGGGAGAAGGCCAGCAGCACCAGGTGCAGCGGGCTCACGACCGGCTGCGGGAGCGGGTCGCCTCCTGGTTCACCACGAGCGTGGCGAGGGCGATGCCGACGACCAGGCCGAGGCCGACCGAGGCGGCGATGGCGAGCTGGATCATCGAGCGCCGGTTGCTGCCCTGGTACGAGGCCGGGGCCACGAGCTCGACGTGGCCGCCGCCCGAGCTGGCGGCGAAGTTGGTGTAGCGCTGGCCGAGGGCGTCGGCCTTCAGCTTGGCGGCGTCGACGGCGGCCTGCGAGGTGACCTGCTGGGTGAGCAGCGTGCTGTTGCCGGGGTCGGCCTCGAGGGCGGCGTTGACCCGGGCCAGGGTGGCCTGGGCCCCGGCCAGCTCCTGGCTGGCCTGCTGGAAGTCGGTGAGGAGCTGCCCGGTGCTGGTCCCGCCACCGGCGCCGGCGGCGTACTTGGCGAGGGCGTCGGCGGCGGCGTCGGCGAAGCGGTTGGCGTCGCGCTTGTTGTCGGCCGTGCCCTCGACCCGGATGAGCGCCGAGTCGGGGACGGGCGACGCCGAGATGTGGCCGCGGACCTGGGAGGGGTCGAGGCCGAGGGCCTTGGCCACCGGATCGACGACCGCCGGGGTGCCGACGAGGCGGGCGTAGGTGGAGGCGAGGCTCTCGCTGGCGGCGACGAAGCCGGGCACGGCCTGGTCCTGGGGGTCGAAGCCGCCGACCAGCAGCCGGGCCTCGGACGTGTGGGTCGGCGTGCTGCTGTAGGCGAGGAAGAGCGACGGGATCAGGAACGTCAGGATCGGCAGCAGCACCAGCAGGGGCCGGGCGATGGCCGCCGCGCTGGGCGAGATGCGCCCGGTGCTGGGCGACGGGAGCGGTGGGACCCGGCGGGTCCGCGGCGGCTCCGTGCGGGTGGTCGTCAGCGTGCCCGAGTCGATCGCCATGTAGGGGGATTCGTCCCCTTGCGTGGCCGTTCCTGCACTTTGGGACCGGTCCCTGGTCACGGGCCTACGGCAACGCGGGCGCCAGTGGGGCTCGGCGTGTGCCGCCGCCGCCGACGTTGTCGGCGCGGTTGTCGGTCACCACGCGCAACAGGCTTCGGAGCTTGGCGACGTCCTTGCGGAGGTCGGACACCGCGGTTCGGGGGGCGGTGGGCTCGGCGTAGAGGCAGGTGCAGCCGGAGCGGTCGACGACGTAGGCGCCGTAGTCCTGGAGGGCGCGGGCGGCGGCGAGGCCGGCGGGGGAGAGGCCGAGGCGGTTGACGTCGATCGACGGCGGGATGGCGGCGAGGGTGCCCATCGGCACGTTGCCGGTGTAGGAGCGGGCGGCGTCGCCGTCCTCGGCGGTGGCCGGCCACACCGGGCCGCGGCCGAGCTGGTCGGCCTCGAGGGCGAGGGCGAGGGCGTGGCGGATCGTGCCCTGCTCGAGCTCCCAGGTGCGGATGAGCCCACCGACGGCGCTGCCGCCGTAGGCCCGCACGCCGCCCTGGCCGACCCCGGGGCCGTAGAGGTCGGTGCGCACGTGGTAGCCGGTGGTGAGGGCCGGGGCGGTGCCGATCACGTGCCAGTCCTCGTCGAGCCACCGCCCGGTCGGGTCGACGACGTGGAGGTGGCGGTCGCTGCCGGCGGCCGGGGTGGCGCCGACCGGCAGCCGGAACGTGACGTCGGCGAAGCCGGATCGCCGCACGGTGACGACGGGGTCGGTGGCCGACGCCCGGTAGACCGGGTGCGAGTACTGCTCGGCGTTGACCCAGGCCGTCGACCGAGCGGTGCTCAGCAGCGTCGCCGTGCGGGCGTCGCCGACCGATTCGTAGGTGGCGCCCGAGCCGATGGGCAGGTTCCACGGGGAGGTCGAGGCGAACGGCCACAGGGCGGCGTCACGGGCCGGGGCCGTCGTCGTGGCCGGCTGCCCGGGCCGGAACGAGGCGACGGTCCCGCCGGCGGTGGCGAGGGCGTAGCCGGCACCGCCGGCCACTGCCGTCACCTGCTTCGGGCCGGCGCCGAGGAAGCGGGCGTCGCCGTAGCTGAAGATGCCCCCGTCGGCCGCGGCCAGCCAGTAGCCCCGACCCGAGGCGGTGGCGGCCATGCCGACGATGGGCTGGTTGAGCCGGATGGCGCCGGTGCTGCCGAGGAAGCGGGCGTCGCCGTAGGAGAAGATGCCGCCGTCGCGGGCGACGAGCCAGTAGCCGGCGCCCGAGGGGGTGGCGGCCATGCCGACGATGGGCTGGTTGAGTCGGATGGCGCCGGTGCTGCCGAGGAAGCGGGCGTCGCCGAAGCTGAAGATGCCGCCGTCGCGGGCGACGAGCCAGTAGCCCCGGCCCGAGGTGGTGCCGGCCACGCCAACGATCGGCTGCTGGAGCGTGCGTCCGGCCCGCGAGCCGTACGAGGTGGCGTCGCCGTCGACGGTCACCCGGCCCGCGCCGTCGACGACCCAGTGCCCGGTGCCGCTCGGGGTGGTGGCGATGCCGACCACCGGCCCCGTGGCGGCCGACGCCGCCGGGACGACGGCGAGGGTCACGGCGATCACGGCTGCGGCCAGGAGCGACTTCACCCGGAGGTGATCGACCTGTCCGTTTCGCACCTTGAGCCTCCCCCTGGGGGCTCGATCCCGGTCGCCGTGCGCGAGGCTGGGCGACGACGTGTCTGGCTACCTCATCGTCCTCCTCGTCGCCGTGGGCACGACGGCCCTCACCACCCCGATCGTCCGGCGCTTCGCCGAGCGCTTCGGTGTCGTCGTCGCGCCCGACGAGCGGCGGGTCCACCAGCGGCCGACGGCGACGCTGGGCGGGGCGGCCATGTACCTCGGCTTCCTCGCCGGCATGGCCACGGCGTCGCGGCTCAGCCAGTTCGACCCGGTGTTCGCCGGCACGTCGGAACCGGTGGGCATCCTGCTGGCCGCCACCGTGATCTTCGCCGTCGGCGTGCTCGACGACCTGCGGGAGGTCTCGGCCCCGGCCAAGGTCGCCGGGATGGTGCTGGCCGGCGGCGTGCTCTCCCTGCTCGGCGTCACGATGCTGTACTTCCGCATCCCGTTCGCCGGGACGGTCGTGCTGTCACCCGACCTGGCCCCGCTCGTCACCGTGCTCTGGGTGATCGGCATGGCCAACGCCGTGAACCTCATCGACGGGCTCGACGGTCTGGCCGCCGGCATCGTCGGCATCGCCGCCGGGGCCTTCGCCCTCTACAGCTCGAAGCTGTTCCACCTCGGGCTGCTGCCGAACGCCTCGAACAGCATCAGTCCCTTGATCGCCGTGATCGTGCTGGGGATGTGCCTCGGCTTCCTGCCGTCGAACTTCCACCCGGCCAAGATCTTCATGGGCGACGG
>JAODBP010000021.1 GCA_025464025.1 Actinomycetes bacterium
ACGGCCTGGTCGTCACCGTCGAGGACGGCATCGTCGTCGGCGGGATCGGCATGCAGGTGGTCGAGGGCATCGCCGGCCTCAGCGAGAGCCGCCAGGCCCCGCGATCGGTCGTGCTCGGCACGCCGTCCCAGTACATCCCGCACGGCAAGCCCGACCGGATCCTGGCCGACCTCGGCCTCGACGCCGCCGGCATCGCGGCCAGCGCCCTCAAGGCCCTCGCCGCCTCCCGCGTCTAGCCCTTTCGCCGAACTGGGCGCTCGACGGACGAGCCAGGTCGGCGATCCGAGCCAGGACCCCGACGGAGTGCACGAGGTCGTGCCAGAGGAACACCTCACCGTCGTCGCGGCCGAGCATCGCCTGCATCTCTTCGACATCCTCCACGAGCGAGCCGGCCAGCGTCGCGGTCGGTGGAGCGTCCCCCGAACGGGCGATGTCGGGATCCAACTCCCAGTAGATGTCGCCCGCAAGGTCGACCGACGACCCGAACTCCCGCTCGGCCTCATCGAGCAGCAGGAGGAGCGCCGCTCGAAGCTCCTCGATGTCCACCACCGGCCCGTCCATCCCGGAACTCTGCCGCAGCCATGCAGGATCGCCCCATCTGTTTCCGCGGAAACACCAAGGACGCGACGAATGGGCGCTGGCTCGACGCGCCGGAGTCGGTTCCGACCGCCAGCCCGAGCGAACCGGAGACGAATGGTCAATAGAGACGTTGACTTTCCGTCGCCAGTTCGGGAATCGGCTGGGTTGAGTGTCAGCGGGCCGGAGGCAAGGGTCTGACGAGTTCGGGCGTTCGCGTCAGGGGTGAAGGACCAAGGACGCCCTGAGACGACGGTGGGCGCGCCCGAGTCCCTGCGCTCGAACTGGCGATGGATTGACAACAGAAACGTTGTCAATCCGTCGCCAGTTCGGGAAGCACCAGGTCCGGCGCGCCCCGTTGTCCCCTCGGAGCGTCCTTGTCGTTGACGGGGCGATATCGCAGGCCCTCGTCGCTCACGTGCAAGGGCCGGCTGGGGTGGTCCCGGACGCGGCCGGGGGCGGGGCCGATGGCCCCGCCCCCGATCCGATCGTGCGGTGGCTAGCCGAGGGCCAGCGAGAGGCCGGTCAGCAGGTCGGCGGCCGCGGCCGTGACCTTCTTGCCGGACTGGGCCTTCAGCTCGTTGCGGAAGGCGCCGTAGGAGCCGGCGCGCAGCTTGGCGCACAGGCTGTTGGCGATGCCCTTCTCCGGCACGAGGCGCTCGACCAGCGTGCAGAGGTCGCCGGCGACCACCTTCACGGTGAACGTCGTCGAGGCCGTGCCCACGTTGCCGGCGTGGTCGGCGACCGAGCGGGTGATCGTCTCGCTCCCGATCCCGAACGAGTAGGCCGGGCCGCTGGCGCCGGCGCAGGTGAGCCCGGCGGTCACGGCATCGGTGACGGCGCAGCTGATCGCCACGGTGTCGTCGACGCCGTAGGTGCCGGCGTTGCCCGAGAAGGCGACGACGGGCTTGGTGCTGTCACGCACGGTGACGGTGAACGTGGCGCTGCCGGCGTTGCCGGCGGCGTCGGTCGCCACGCAGGTGACGGTGGTCGAGCCGATCGCCAGGGTGCTCCCCGAGGTGGGGGTGCAGGTGCTGGCGAGCGGCCCGCTCACGGCGTCGGTCGCCGACGAGGCGAACGGCACCGCGGCGCCGGCGGCGCTGGTCGCCTCGACGGTGCGGGACGACGGCACCACCACGGTCGGCGCCGTGGTGTCCTCGACCGTGACGAGGAACGACGAGGTGCCGGTGTTGCCGGCCCCGTCGGTCGCCGAGCACGTGACGAGCGTGGTGCCGAGGTGGAAGGTGGAGCCGGAGGCCGGCGCGCACGAAGCGGCGAGCGTGCCGCTCACCGAGTCGCTGGAGCTGGCGACGAAGCCCACGGTCGCGCCGGCGGCGCTGGTGGCCTCGGCGGTGCGGCCGGTCGGCGTGGTCACCACCGGCACGGTCGTGTCGACGACGGTGACGGTGAAGGTGGCCGTGCCGGTGTTGCCGGCGCCGTCGGTGGCCGTGCACGTGACCGCGGTGGTCCCGAGGTGGAACGTGCTGCCCGACACCGTGGAGCAAGCCGTCGCCAGTGCGCCGCTGACGGCGTCCTGGGCCGTGACCACGTAGCCGGCGGCGGAGCCGGCAGGTCCGTCGGCCTCGACCTCGAACGGTGCAGGCGCGGTGAGCGCCGGCGCCGTGGTGTCGACCACGGTGACGGTGAACGACGCGGCACCGGTGTTGCCGGCGGCATCGGTGGCCGAGCACGTGACGACGGTGGCGCCCAGGGCGAACAGGCCCGAGGGCGCCGAGCACACGGGCTCGATCGGCCCGCTCACGGCGTCATCGCTCGAGGCCGCCAGGAACACGGGGGCGCCGTCGGGGCCGACGGCTTCGACCGTCAGCGCGGCGGGGACGACGACTGCCGGGCTGGTGGTGTCGGCCACCACGACCCGGAAGGACGAGGAGCCGGTGTTGCCGGCCGCATCCGTGGCGGCGCAGGTCACGACGGTGGTGCCGAGGGCGAACGTGGAGCCCGAGGCAGTGGAGCAGGTGGGCTCGATCGATCCGGTCACGGCGTCACTTGCCGCCACGGCGAAGGGCAGGGGCGTGCCGGCCGGGCCGACAGCCTCGGCGACGAGGTCGCCGGGGACGCTGACGACGGGAGCGGTGGTGTCCCGCACCGTGACGGTGAAGGCGCGGTCCACGCGGAGGCCGCCGCTGTCGATCGCCGCACAGGCGACCGCCGTGGCGCCGAGGTGGAAGGTCGACCCGGGGGCCGGCGCGCACGTCGCCGGGATGGCGCCGTCCTCGGCGTCCTGGGCGACGGGAACCGCGTAGGCCACCGCCGCACCAGCGGGGCCGGTGGCCTCGGCGAGGATCGACGGGATCGCGGCCATCGTCGGCGCCTGGTTGTCACAGGCATCGCCGATGCCGTCGGCGTCAGCGTCGGCCTGCGAGGCATTGGCCACGTTCACGCAGTTGTCGATGAGGTCGGCGAACCCGTCGCCGTCGGCATCGGGGCTCGGCTCGCTGGCCGTGATCGGGACCCACGTCCCGGTCTTGAGGTACTGGGCGCCCCACGGGCCGTCGCAGCAGTTCTCGTAGGTGTAGAGCTCGACCGTGTGCGGGCCGGCGGCGAGCAGCACGCTGCCGTCGAAGTAGTGGGTCGGGCCGCCGGTGAAGTTGGGGTCCCAGAACCCACCACCGCCGACGCCGTCGCCGATGGTCGAGTCGACCATCTGGCCGTCGATGATGAGCACGCCGCCGAAGCCGGCGTCGGGCCCGAAGCGGAAGCCCCACTGCGTGGCCTGGTTGATCGTGATGTGCATCTCGGCGTGCACGGCGAGCGAGCTGCTGGTCCCGCCCGGGCAGGCGACGTGGTTGGAGGCGCCGTTCAGCGTCGGCAGCGTGGTCCGGCAGTAGCCGGCGACGTTGGTGCGGAGGCCGTTGAACGTCGAGATGGCGTTGCCGGCGGCGACGACGCCACCGGTGTACTGGCGCGACTCGTACAGGACGGGCCCGAACTCGATGGCAGGCGCGGCCGCGATGACCGACACGGTGTCGAGCACGATGCCGCCGCAGCCGTTGTCGGTGACGCTGGTGAAGCTGATCGGCGTCGAGGAGCCGGTGGCGGTGAAGCTGATGGAGCCGGTGCGCCAGCCCTGGAGGACGGTCGCGCTGATGGTCGTCGATGTGGTGCCCAGCCTCGCCGTGGCGACCGCCGTGCCGTTGACGATGCAGCCCGGGTGGGCGGCGTAGGCGAACGTGGCCGTGTAGCCGCGGCCGGCGGTGGTCGGGAGGGTCTGGGAGATCGTGCCGGCGCCACCGCCGATCAGGTCGACGGCATAGGTGCCGTCGACGGGAACGGGCTGGTTGTCCGTGCCCTGCCAGTCCACGCCGCCGCCGGTGACGGTCCAACCCGGGATCGTGCCGGGGCAGCCGTAGCCGACGCCGTACCAGCCGTTGCCACAGATGTTGTTGCCGGGGTACCCGACCTCGAAGCTGCCGTTCTGGACCAGCTCGGTGCCCGTGGCGGCGGTCGCCGCCGACGCGCCGATGATGCCGACGAGCGGCACCAGGGACGTGAGCAAAAGGGCGCGCGCGAGCGTGCGCAGCCTTCGAGCGAACATGGACGCCTGCTTTCGTGGAGGTCGGCCCCGCCGGGTTCGCTACTTGGCTCGGCCCGACGCAAGCGACCAGATGCGCGTCGGGGGTCAGGGCCATCGGTGCCTGTTGCTGTGGACTCCCCAGGATGGCTCGCCGGCAGATGGGGCGATATGCCCGGAGCGGGTCATTCTCTGTTCCCCGATGAAGGGTTGACAGGTATCACCCGGCCTTCTCAGTAGTCGGACGGGCCGCGTCTCAGTAGTCGGCCTGGATCTCGCCTTCAGGCCATGTCGAGCACGGCCCGGACCACTTCGCCGGCCCGCATGGCGGCGATCGCCTGATCGATATCGGCGAGGGGCCACACCCGGCTGACGAGGCCGTCGACGTCGAGGTCGCCGGCCCGGACGTGGGCCACGATCGCCGGCGTGTCCCGCTCGGGGACGATGTCACCGGCCAGGCTGCCAACGATGCGCCGGCCCCGCATGAGCGTGCCGACGTCGAACGATGCCCGGTAGCCGACCGGGGGCAGCCCGACGAGCGCCGTGGTGCCGCCCGGCCCGGTCATGGCGATGGCGGCGTCGATGGCCGCGGGTGCCCCGCTGCACTCGACGACCACGTCGAACGATCCGTCGACCGATCCGGCCAGGGCGAAGTCGGTCGCGCCGAAGTGCCGAGCGGCCGACTCCTTGCCGGGGTCGACGTCGATGGCGGTGATGCTCGACGCGCCGAGGAGCCGCGCGGTCTGCAGGACGTTGGCGCCGATGCCGCCCACGCCGAGCACGACCACCCGGTCGCCGGGCTGGATGCCCGCCGCGTTGCGGGCCACCGAGTAGCCGGTCGACACGGCGCAGCCGATCACGCAGGCCGAGGTCGGGGCGATGCCCTCGGTCGAGGTGAGCTGGCCGGCGCCGACGGTCACCATCGTCGAGAACGAGGACACGTTGGCGTACGACCGCGTCGGCTGGCCCCGCCACGAGAACGGCGTGCCGCCCCGACCGAAGGCGTCGGGGCACGCCGCCGGGTGGCCGTTGCGGCAGTTGCGGCACGTCCCGCAGGCGGTGAGCCCGCCGAGCAGCACCGGGTCGCCGACCGACCAGCCCGTCACGCCCTCGCCGAGCCGGTCGACCACGCCGGCCCCCTCGTGCCCCAGCACCACCGGCGGCGGGACGGGGACGGTCCCGTCGACGACGTTGAGGTCGCTGTGGCAGATGCCGGAGGCGAGCACCCGCACCGTCACCTCGCCCGGCCCGGGCTCCGGCACCGACAGGTCGTCGACGACCACAAGTTGCCCGCCGTCGAACACCACGGCCCGGACCCCGTCGATCATGCGAGGGACAGTACGTTCGGAGCGATGCGCAGGGCGGACGTGGTGATCGTGGGGGCGGGGTCGGCCGGGGCGGTGCTGGCCGGGCGGCTGTCGGAGGACCCGGGTCGCACGGTGCTCGTGCTCGAGGCCGGGCCGGTCTACACGGCCGGCACGCTGCCCGAGTCGATCCGTCAGCTCTCCCGCCGCCTGCAGCCCGAGCACGACTGGGCCCACGAGGCCGACTCGGCCGGCCGCCGCATCCCCTACACCCGGGGCAAGGTCGCCGGCGGTTCGTCGTCGATCAACGCCACCATGGCGTTCCGACCGGTGCCGGGAGACGTCGACGGCTGGGGGATCGACGGCTGGTCGTGGGCCGACCTGCTCCCGCACTTCGTCGCCATCGAGCACGACCTCGACGTGAAGGCCCCGTTCCACGGCACCGACGGCCCCCTCCCGCTCGTGCGGTTCGGTGCCGACGAGCTCACGCCGGCGCAGCTCTGGTTCGTGCAGCGGGCCCTGGCC
>JAODBP010000094.1 GCA_025464025.1 Actinomycetes bacterium
ACCAGGCTGGGACGCCACCCTCGCGATCGACGGAACCTTCACCGTCACGTTCCCCGACGGGCGGATCCGAACGACGAGCCCACCGCTCGCGCGGGGCCGAGCGCACCAACCACCACTCGCCGCCTGAGCGACGGTCGATGAGCCCGCCACGCGCGGGCGCATCGACGCGCCACCGATGACTCCGGCCGCCCACCGGCGTCACCACTGACATGACACGTGTGATCGCAGACATCTCGATGTCGCTCGACGGGTTCGTGACGGGGCCGAACGCCGGCCCCGAGGCCGGGCTGGGGGAGGGCGGCCTGCCGCTGCACACCTGGGCCATCGACTCCGACGACCCGGTCGACCGGGCCGTGCTGACCGGTGCCGCCGACGTCAGCGGCACCGTCATCATGGGTCGGCGCCTGTTCGACGTCATCGACGGGCCCGGCGGGTGGAACGAGGAGATGGGCTACGGCGCCGACCTCGCCGCGACCCCGCCCTTCGTCGTCGTGACCCACCAGCCGCCGGCGAGCGTGCGCCTCGGCCTCGACTTCACGTTCGTCACCGACGGTGTCGCTGCCGCCGTCGACGCGGCGAGGGCGAAGGCGGGGGACAAGGACGTCGTCATCATGGGTGGCGGCGACGTCATCCGGCAGTGCCTCGACGACGGCCTGCTCGACGAGCTGCGCATCCACCTGTCACCCATCGTCCTCGGTGGCGGCACGCCGCTGTTCGCCGACGTGTCCCGCCACGAGCTGGTGCAGCGCGACGTCCGGGTGTCGTCGACGGCGAGCCACATCACCTACGAGGTGCGCTGAGGGTCAGAGCTGCAGCTTCAGGCCCTCGTGGGAGGCGGTGAAGCCGAGCGTCTCGTAGAAGCGGATGGCATCGGTCCGCCGCTTGTCGCTGGTGAGCTGCACGACGGCGCAGCCACGCGCCCGGGCCAGTTCGATGGCGTGTTCGACCAGTCGTGTGCCGACGCCGGCACCCCGGGTCGACGAGTCGACGTGGACGGCTTCGAGCTGGCAGCGCTCACCACCGCCGTAGGTGAGGCCGGGGATGAAGGTGACCTGGAGCGACCCGACGACCGCGCCGTCGACCTCGGCGACGAGCAGCCGCTGACGGGCATCAGCCGCGATGTCGGCGAACGCCTGCCGATGCCGATCCGTGACCCCACCGGCACCCTCGCGCTCGCGGGAGACCGGGTCGTCGGCCAGCAGCCCGATCACAGCGGCGAGGTCGTCGGCCGTGGCCGGGCGGAAGGTGACGTCCATGAGCCCTCAGCCTGGCACCGGACGCGCAACGGGGGGCGGCGCCGATGTGGCGCCGCCCCCCGGTGAGCGATCAGACGGTTTCGGGCGTCGTGGCGCCGGCGTTCGAGCGCTCGATCGTGCGCTCGTCGGTGCCCAGGTAGGACGCGATGACCCGGGGGTCGTTGCGCACCAGGTCGGGCAGGCCCTGGGAGATGATGGCGCCGGCTTCCAGGCAGTAGACCCGGTCGCTGATCGACATCACCAGCGGCATGTCGTGCTCGATGAGCAGCACGGCCGCGTCGAGCTCCTTCTGGATGCCCTTGATCAGCGGGCCGAAGGCCTCGGTCTCGCGCTGGGCGAGACCACCGGTCGGCTCGTCGAGGAGCAGCATCCGGGGCGCCACCGCGAGCTGGCAGGCCAGCTCGGTGATGCGGCGGGTGCCCGTGGAGAGGCTCGAGATGAACTGGTCGGCGAACCGGCCCAGACCGAGGTAGGAGATGATCTCGCCGGCCTCGGCCAGCTTGGCCCGCTCCATCTTCGGCGACGGCGGCACGTTGGTCAGCGACGGCAGCAGCCGCGAGGGCCCGTTGGCCTCGAGCGCGACCAGGATCGTCTCACGGACGGTCAGGTCGTCGTAGAGCCGAGCGGCCTGGAAGCCACGGCCGAGGCCGAGGCGGTGCCGCTGGGGCGCCGACATGTGGCCGGCGTCCTTGCCCAGGATCTCGATGCGGCCCTTGCACGGGGTGAAGCCGCTGATGGCGTTCATCAGCGTCGACTTCCCGGCGCCGTTGGTGCCGATGAGGCCGACGAACTCGCGCGGCTTCACCGTGATGCTGACGTCGTCGACGGCGACACGGCCGCCGAAGTTCACGCGGACGTCGGTCGTCTGCAGCCAGGCCTCGAGGTCGGCCACGTCGTGCTTGTGCACGTGGACGCGGGCCGGCACGGCCGCGTCGGTCTTGCGCTGCGGACCGTCCTGCGCCGGCATCCGGCCCATCACGTACCGGGCCAGCGCGTCACGGATGGTGTAGCCGACCTGGACGAACCCGCCCGGGAAGTACAGCAGCAGGATGAGGAGGCCGACGCCGGACACGAAGAGGTTCGACGCCACCGACCCGCCGGTGAGGGCGGGGATGCCGATGACCCACATGGCGCCGAGCACCGGGCCGGCGATCGAGCCGAGGCCACCGATGATCGAGATGGCGACCGAGCGCACCGAGTCGTCGGCCGAGAACGTGCTGGCCCCGTCCGCCGCGATCACGAGCGTGATGAGCAGCGAGCCGGCCAGGGCGGCGAAGGCGCCCGAGAGGCCGAAGGCGATCAGCTTCATGCGGATCGGCGACACCGTGTGGGCCGCCGCCGCCGGCTCGTTCGTCCGCACCGCCACGATGGTCCGGCCGATGCCCGTGCGCCGCAGCTGCGACACCAGGATCAGCGAGAGGACCAGGAACGCGTAGCAGAGGTAGAAGTACGACCGTCGGTCCACGAAGTCGAACATCCAGAACTTCGGCTTCGGGATCGGCTCGAAGATGCCGCCCTCGGGCAGGAAGATCGGCCTCGAGAACACGTAGAGGCTCATGAAGATCGAGAACGCCAACGTGGTGATGGCCAGGTAGAGGCCTGGGATCCGCAGCGCCGGGAGGCCCACCACGACGGCCACCAGGCCGCCGACGATCACGCCGGCCAGGACGGCGAGGAGCCATGGGGCGTGCCAGTGCACGTTGGTGCCCCAGCCGAACGGCATCGGGATCGGGTTGCCCTGCACCAGCGTGAGCGTGGTGAGGCCGCCGAGGGCGGCGAACCCGAACTGGCCGAGCGAGAGCTGGCCGGCCCAACCGGTGAGCACCGTGAGCGAGACGCCGATGATGGCGAAGATCACCACGCGGGTCCACAGGTACGCCTGGGACGGGGCGCTGAAGAAGATCGGCATCAGGAACAGCGCGAACAGCGCGAAGCCCAGGCCGATCTTCGGCAGGTGGCGCATCCACCAGACCGACTTCACGGCCTCGGGCAGCGGCTTGACCTTGGGGGCGACGCTGAACGTCGACTCCTGGGCCCGGCCGCTGGGCTTGAACGTCATGACCAGCACGCAGGTGGCGAGGAACAGCGCGAGGTTCACGGCCTGGAAGGCCGTCGGGTCGACGTTGTTCAGGATCAGCGACTCACCGAGGCCGACGGCGAGGCCGCCGACGATCGTGAGGGGCAGGCTCCGCATGCGGGCGATCAGCGCCACCACGAGGGCCCGGAGCAGGAAGTCGAAGCCGCCCTGCCCGCTGGCCGCCAGGTTGGTGGCGCCCGAGAGCGACAGGTTCTGGAGCGGGGCGAGGATGACGGCCGTGGTGCCGGCGAAGGCACCGGCGATGGCCCAGACCATCGTCGACGAGCGCCGGACCCGGATGCCGTTGAGCCGTGACTTGTCGGAGTTGGAGGCCGACGCCCGGATCATGAGGCCCTGGCGGGTCCGGGTGAGGAACAGGCCGAGGCCGATGATCAGCAGCGGGGCCACGAGGATCACGCTGATGTCGCGCGACTGGAAGAGCAGCCGGGGGCTGACCTCCCACTGCCACGGGACGATCGTCGGGAACGGACCGGCGACCTCGAGGTCGGGCAGGGCGCCGGCGCCCACCTGGATGATCTGCGAGATGCCCAACGTGGCCAGCAGCAGGACCAGGCGTGGCGCGGTGAAGAGCTTCCTGATGAAGGTGAACTCGCAGAGCGCGCCGACCATGGCGCAGGCGATGGCCATCAGGCCGAGGGCCAGGAAGTACGGCATGTGGACGAAGCCGAGCATGACGGCCATCAGGCTCACGCCGAAGACGCCGAGGGCGCCCTGGGCGAAGTTGATGACGCCGCTGGCGCGGTAGATCAGCACGATGCCGGCGGCCAGCACGGCGTAGGCGAGGCCCTGGCCCACGCCGGCGACCAGCATCGAGTACGAGATGTCCCAACCATGAAGGGTGATCACGTCAGCCTCCCTCTCCGCCGAGGAACACGGCCCGGGCGAGGTCGCCACGACCGACGAGCTCCTGCATGGGTCCGTCGAACCGGATGCGCCCCTTCTCGATGAAGATGGCGCGGTCGGCGACCGCGGTCGCCACGTTGAGCGACTGCTCCACGATGATCATCGTCATCCCCGACTCCTTGAGCCGCTCCACCACCACGAGCAGCTCCTGGACGATGAGGGGGGCGAGGCCGAGCGACAGCTCGTCGATGAGGAGGATCTCGGGCTCGTGCATGAGCGCCGAGCCGAAGGCCACCATCTGCTGCTCACCGCCCGAGAGGGACGCCGCGTCCTGCTTCCGCCGCTGGCGGAGGACGGGGAACATGTCGAAGACCTTCTCCATCTGGTCGTCGGCGGTCTTCCACTTGTCGGGCTGGGCCAGGAGGGACGCCCGCAGGTTGTCCTCCACCGAGATGCCCGGGAAGATGTCGGCGCCCCGCACCTGGAGGATGCCGTCGTGGAAGCGGCTCTCGGCATCGGAGTAGGTGAGCGTCTGGCCGTTGAGCCGGACCACGCCACGGGTCGGGATGCCGAGGCCGGACACCGCTCGCAGCAGCGTCGACTTGCCGGCGCCGTTGGTGCCGAGCAGGGCGAGCGTCTCCCCCTTCTGCACGTCGAAGTTGACGTCGAACAGGATCTGGAGCTGGCCGTAGGCGAAGTCGAGGTTGCGGACCTGGAGCACCGGGACGGTGCCACCGGCACGGAGCCGCTCCGACTCGTAGCGCTCCTCGTCGAGCTCCTCGACCATGAGCTGGATGTCGGCCTTCACGAACCGGGCCCCGTAGGCCATGAGGATGGCGCCGATGATGAGGGCGGGCGGGACGGCGATGGTGAGGGCCGCCCGCTCCCCGAAGGCGTCGGACAGCGTGCCCACGATGAGGGCGCCGCCGAAGCCGCCGATGAAGTAGAGGTAGACGGCGATCAGGGTGGCGCCCTGCGACCGCATGCGGGGCGGCGTCACGGCGGCGATCACCGGCTGGAGGATCGTCAGCGACGACATGATGCAGCCGGTCCCCACCACGATGAACGGCAGCATCAGGAAGCGGTTCGGCATCTGGATGCCGACGATGTTGATGCTGAACGCGGCCAGCAGGCCGGCGGCGATGAGCACCGTCTTGGCCGGGTCCTCCCGGTACGTCTTGTCGGCGGACCGGCCGGCGAGGATGGCGCCGAGGACGCCACCGCTGCCCCCGATGGCGATGAAGATGCCCCGCTCGAGCGGCTCCATGCCGTAGTGGTTCTCGAGGAAGAGGCTGAAGATCGTGGCGTAGCCGATGAGGGCGAAGCCGATGACGGCGAAGCCGACGAGGAAGTAGTAGAAGGTCTTGATGTTGCGCAGGCGGGCGAAGGCGTTCGCCATCGGCGGCGCCTTGTACTGCACGCCGCTCTCCAGGTCGCCGAGGATGAGCTCGATCTCGTTCTTGCCCCGGCGGGGCTCCTTCAGCCTCGTGAAGGCGAGGATGGCCACGACGAGCGTGGGTCCGGCCAGGAGGTACCACATGATGCGCCAGCCCTCGGCGTTGCCGTCGAAGAGCACCTTGGCCACCAGGCCGGCGGTGAGCGGGCCGAGCACGTAGCCCATGCTCGATGCCGCCCGCTCGAGCGAGATGATCCGGCCCCGGGCGGCGATCGGGTAGGCGTCGGCCAGCAGCGACACCTTGACCGGGTTGATGCCCCGGCCGATGCCGGAGCCCATGCGGGCGATGGCCAGCTGCCACGCCGCCTGCACGAACCCGGTGAGCAGGACGAAGACGCTGAAGACGGCGAAGACGATGCCGATGATGCTCGTCCGCTTCTTCCGGTCGCCGTAGTACCCGACGGGCAACGACGCGGCCAGGACGAGCAGGCCGGTGAGCGCGCTGATCGCGGTGATCAGGGCGTCGCCGATGTGGAACGTGCGCTGGATGTCCGGCGCCAGCACGTGGATGGCCGTCTGGTCCATCTCCACGAGGAGCACGGCGGCGGCGACGATGCCGATCGTCCCGCGCCCGCTGGTCTTGAACGCCTCCTTGAGCGGCATGTGCGCATCGCCCACGCCGGGCATGCGCTCGTCGGCCATCTCCTCCCGGAAGACGCGGGCCTCGTCATCAGCGAGGCGCGCGTCCTCTTCCTCCAGCACTGCCGCAGCGAGTGCAGAGGCTTGCACGGCGCCTGCGGCGCCTTCGTCGGTCATCCAGTCTCCCCCCGGAACCGAGCGCGATGGAACCGCGCCGTCGAACTAGTTCTGCCCAGGACGGTACGAACCGGCAGAGCCCCGAACAATGGCCCGATCGGATCATCCGGCCGCCTGGTCTGTCATGGCCCGCGGCAGCCCTAGTACTACGGCGCGGATCTCGAGGGGCGGATCCCGAAAGATTTCTGTCCCGGTCGCTCAACTCGGCGATCGGCTGGCCGATCGTGACCGCTGTCTTCGGCCCTTGAAGACGCCCCGAGCGGCCGACGGAACGGCGCACTTCGGATCCATCCATGGAGGACATGATGAACGAGTCCGGCTACGGACCCAGCACCAGGCGGCGGGCAGGAGTCGCGGTCAGCGCGCTGCTCGGCCTCTTCCTGGCCCTGATCCCCTTCACGCCCGCGAACGCTGCGCCGGTGCCGCCGATCACGGTCACCGCGCCGAACGGCGGTGAGACCCTCGTGGCCGGCGCCACCACCAACGTCACCTGGACCGGTGGCTCTGGCAACGTGCGGATCGAGCTGTACAAGAACAGCGTGTTCGCCGGCACGGTGAAGAGCTCCATCCCGGCGAGCGTCGGCACCTACTCCTGGACCATCCCGATGGCGACGGTCCAGAACGCCCAGTACCGCGTGAAGGTGATCGCGATCTCGGACACGACGGTCAACGACCTGTCGGGCGCCGACTTCACGATCAACGCGCCCGTCCTTGCCGTGACCGCGCCGAACGGCGGCGAGTCGTGGCTCGTGGGGACCACCCACCCCATCACCTGGACCACGTCGGCGACCGGCAACGTGCGGATCGAGCTG
Organism: Actinomycetes bacterium; assembly: GCA_025464025.1. Next base: position 7,222 of record JAODBP010000094.1, read on the forward strand.
CTGAAGGGCGGCGTCGTCAAGGGCGTCATCAAGGCGCCCATCGCCGCGTCGGTCCACACCTTCAACTGGGCGATCCCGATGGGCACCACCGTCGGCACCGACTACACGGTGCGGATCACGTCGATGTCGAACGGCCTGACGATCGACGTCTCGGACGCCGACTTCGCCATCACTGCGCCGACGATCGCCGTCGGGGCGCAGGCCGGCACGCCCTGGATCGCCGGTACGACGCACAACGTGACGTGGACGCCGGCTGGCTCCGGCAACGTGCGCATCGACCTGATGGACGCGGGTGGCACCAGCCTGGTCAAGACCATCCGCCCGTCGATCGCCGTCTCGGCCGGCACCACCGGCTTCGCCTGGGACATCCCGCTCGGCCTCGCGACGGCCAACGGCACCTACACGATCAAGGTCACCTCGACGGTGCAGCTGGTCACGACGGGCACGTCGCCGTCGTTCGCCATCAACCTGCCGACCGTCGGAGTCATCCAGCCCAACGGCGGTGAGAGCTGGGCTGCCGGCTCGTCACACGCCATCACCTGGAGCGCGATCGGCGGCAACGTCCGCATCGACCTCCTGAAGAACGGCACGTTCAACAGCACCATCAAGGCATCGGTCGCCGGAGCGGGAGGCACCTACACCTGGCCCATCCCGCAGGGGCTCGCCGCCGGCACGCAGTACCGCGTGCGGGTGGTCTCGCTGTCGAACGGCGTGATCCTCGACACGTCGAACGCTGACTTCACCATCACGCTGCCGACCCCGACGATGGCCACGCCGTCGACCTCCGTCGCTGGCTCCAACGCCTCGCTCACGTGGACGCACGGCGGCACCATCGGCAACGTCCGCCTCGATCTGGTCCAGAACGGCGCCGTCGTGCGGAGCATCAAGGCCTCGGTGGCGGTCTCGGCCCAGGCGTACACCTGGGCCATCCCGCTGAACGTGGCCACGGCGAGCGGCAGCTACCTCGTCCGCATCACATCGCTGGCGAACCCGGCGATCACGGATGACTCGAGCAGCTTCACCATCAACCTGCCGTCGATCGCCGTGACGTCGCCGACCGCCACCCCGACGTGGACGGTGGGCACGAGCCATGCGGTCACCTGGACGGCGGCCGGCGTGCCGGGCGCCGTCTCGATCCGCCTCTACAACGGCGGCACGTTGCTCTCGGTCATCAAGTCCTCGACGTCGGCGGCGACGGGCAGCTTCACCTGGAGCATCCCCATGTCGCTTCCGGCCGGGACCTTCCAGGTCAAGGTCGAGTCGCTGACCAACAGCACGGTCGCGGGCACGGCCAACGTGACCCTCGCCCTGCCGGTCCCGACGGTGTCGACGCCGGCGACATCGATCGCCGGCACGAACCTGGGCCTGGTCTGGGCGGCGAACGGCACGGCCGGGAGCGTTCGTGTCGACCTCATCCTGGCGTCGAACAGCACGCTCGTGGCGCCGATCAAGACGTCGATCAGCGCGGCGGCCAACGCCTACAGCTGGGACATCCCGATCAGCATCGCGACCGCCGGTGGCCTGAACTACAAGGTTCGGGTCACCTCGATCACCAACAGCGCGGTCACGGGGGTGTCGGGAGCCTTCACCATCAACGCACCGACCCTGACAGTGACCTCGCCGAACGGCGGCGAGTCGTGGGTCCGTGGGTCGACCCACAACATCACCTGGACGACCCAGATGACCGTGGGCTACGTCAAGATCGACCTGTACCTCAACGGGGTGCTCGTCAAGAACATCAAGGCCTCCGTCCAGGCGAGCTCCGGCACCTTCACCTGGGTGCTACCGGCCAACCTGGCTGCGGGAACGACGTACACGATCAGGATCTCGGCCGTCGGCAACGCCAGCGTGACCGACGTCTCGAACGCCAACTTCACCGTCACCTAGCGATCGGTTCGCTCTGAAGTCGAAAGGGGAGGTGCCTCGCACCTCCCCTTTCGTCGCGCCCCCATTTCGGTTGAAAGCCGACATCGCGGCAGCAGTCGGACGAAATATAAGCTGCATCGCTTATTGACATGGCGGGGGATGGCCCACATAGTCGGAATCGCACCATCGCGGAGTTCCGCAGGTGCACCGGGGGGAATGGAAACGCAGGCGGTCGGTGTGGGGACACCGTGCGCCTGCCATCGAACGGGCCGCATCCTGCGGCCCGGGCGCGCCTTCACCTCGTCGCGGACACCGACCAAGGAGAAGGAATGAGCAAGCGCCGTTGGCTGTGGGCCCTCCCACTTGCCGGACTCATCGCGACCGTGGGCGTGACCACGGCGCAAGCGTCGGACGGGTCTGCCGTGAAGGCAGCCCAGACGACCTCGATGTTCGCGTCGAGCACCGCGTTCTGCACGCCCTCGGCAGCTCTGCCGAACCGCAACGCCAGCAACCCGGGCGTCACCAAGGACGCCATCACGATCACCGACATGTCGATCGACTCGGCGGGCCTGAAGCGCCTCGGCGTCGATCAGCCGGAGTACAGCGCGTTCTTCACGGTCTTCCTGAACGAGCTCAACAAGTGCGGTGGCATCAACGGCCGCAAGATCAACGCCAAGAAGGCGATCTACAACCCGGTCGCCCCCGACCTCGCCGGCCACCTGCAGGCGCTGTGCCTCAAGGCCACCGAGGACCAGAAGGCGTTCCTCGTGCTCGGCGTCGGTCCGCCCCAGGGCACCTCCCTGCAGCGCTGCATCAGCGTGAACCACAAGACGATGTTCAACGGCCCGGTGAACATGGCGGCCGACGACTTCGCCGACGGCAAGGGCCGGCTGTTCAGCTTCTACCCGGCCGGTGACAAGACCGCCTCGGCCGTCATCAACGACATGATCGACCAGAAGCAGCTCCAGGGCCGCACCATCGGCGTGCTCGGCTCGGCCACCTCACCGACCGCTGCTCAGGACCAGAAGGACCAGTACGTCGACTACCTCAAGGCCAAGGGCCAGGAGGCGGACTCGTTCGAGGTGCTGCCCTGCACCGGCAACGTGTGCACCTCGGGCATCCCGCAGGCCATCTCGCGGATGAAGTCCAAGGGCGTCAACCTCATCATCATGACGGCCAACGTCTCGGTCACGACCGTGGGCACCGTCTTCCGTGAGCTCGCCGCCCAGAACATGAAGGCCCCGGTCTACGGCCCGCACACCGGTGCCCTCCACGCCGACTCGGTGCAGTCGACGCTGATCCGCACCACCGGCAGCGACGGTGCCCGGTACGTGAGCAACCTCGGCTGGTTCGCCCTGAACCACATCGAGGCGCAGGGCGCGTGGCGGACGGGTCAGGCCAAGGCCACGCCGTTCGCCAACATGTGCCAGCAGGTCTACGCCAAGGCCGCCGGCCAGGCGCCGTACGTCTTCGGCGAGAAGGACATCAACAGCTCGCGCTGGACCGGTGTCACCACCGCCTGCCGCCAGGTGCACCAGATCGGCCGCGCCATCGAGAGCCTCGGCGCCAACGTGACCACCGAGCGCATGGCCACGGCCATCAAGAACGAGCTCGACCTGGAGCGCACCTACGACTACAAGGGCATCCCGGACCTCGGCACGTACACCTGGTACACCGCCGGCCGGATCACCGCCCCCAAGGGCGTGTGGGTGAAGTTCACCTACCCCTGCCCGCTGCCCAGCTTGCAGGCGACGAGCGCCTGCTTCCTCCCGGTCGACCGTCCGGCCCGGGTCCGCACGATCAAGTACTGACCCCCAGGGGGTGAGACACGGAGGGCCGGCGACAACGACGTCGCCGGCCCTCCGTCGCGCCCGGGCTCAGGAGGCGAGCTCGCTCGCGCTGGTGTCGACCGTGCCCTCGGCCTCGGCCTCCCGGTGGCGGGCCCACGCCCAGCGGGTCGACTCGTGGCAGATGGCCGGGTGGAACCGCCAGCGGAGGAGCTGGCGCTCGGTCGCCTCCTGGTCCTCGCCCAGCTCGAGCAGCGACAGGGCCAACCGGCGCGAGCGGCGCCGGAGCCGGTCGATCTCGGGCTCGCGGAGGTGCCCGGTCTGCCAGGCCTGGTGCTCGGCCTGCACCGCCTCGGGCAGGTGGACGAGCTGGCGGCGGTTGAGCGGCGGCAGCTTGCGCCGGACGGCGAGGCCGTCCCCGTCGGGCCGGGCCAGCTCGAACTGGCAGCAGCGGGCGAGGGCCCGGAAGAACGGGGACTGCTTGCCGGTGCCGCCGAGGCCGAGGGCCCGGGCCGTCTCGTCGAGCGGGAGGTCGAAGCCGGCGGGGGAGGCCTCGAGGCCGGCGGCCACCCGGCGCAGGAGCCACGTGGTGCTCGGGCCCAGCACCCCCAGCCAGAACCGCTCGACGTAGGTCGAGCGGGGATCGTGGCCCACCTGGTCGATCACCGGGTCGGGCCAGGGCCGGATCGGGAGCGTCGGAGCGGTGAGCGGGGGCAGGGTGGCGCGCATCGGGCGTCCTCCGGACAGGGTCGTGTCGACAGAGGGGAAGTGGTGTACGTGCACTTTCATGCTTTTCCATGCACCCGTCAAGGGGGTCGTCGCCAGGGTCTCAGGGGGCCACCCCGCGGGGGAGCAGGCGGGGGTCGACCGCGCCCTCGACGAGCACCGCGGTGAGGTGCGGCGTGTCGACGGTGCGGCTCGGGCCGGCGAGCGCGGCGCGCAGCTCGGCGATGCGGGGGTCGCCGCGCGGGAAGAGGAACGCCGGGGTGGCGTCGCCCTCGACCTCGGCGAAGACCGTGGGTTCGCGGGACGACACGTACGACGTGGCGGTGAGCCAGCCGCCGCTCACGAAGGCCATGCGGTACGCCAACCAGTAGTCGGCCCAGGCGGTGTCGACGCCGGCCCGGCGGAGGGCGGCCAGGTCGCCGCCGAGGTGGCGGGGTTGCTCGGCACCGATGTG
>JAODBP010000364.1 GCA_025464025.1 Actinomycetes bacterium
GCGCTGGTGACGTCGAAGGCGGCAATGGTGGCGCCGGCGAGGTTGTCGGTGGTGCCGAAGCCGACGATGCCGACGACGGTGAACTGGCGAGCCGGGCCCTTGAGCAGCACCGTGATGTGGTCGCCGACGTGGAAGCCGGCCTTGCGGGCCGTGCCGGCGTCGATCGCCACCTCGGTCGGCCCGGCGGGAGCACGGCCCTGCTTCAGCGTCAGAGACCGCTGGGTCGGCGACGTCGACCACTCGACCCCGAGCGTCGGTGCACCGCCCGTGGTGACAGCCTTGCCCTTCTTGTCGACCGGCTGGGCATAGCCGCTCACCTGGCCGACCGCCTCGGCGACTCCGTCGACCTTGCGGACGGCGTCCAGGACGGCCTGCGGGACGGGCTCGTTCTGGGAGGCGTTCCCGCCGCCCTCGGCGAGCCCGGACACCCCGCGGACGTTGACGGCCGTGCCATGGCTGACGGTGGCGAAGAGCTGGTCGAACACCCGGCCCAGGGAGTCGGTGAGGACGAACGTGCCGCTCACGAACGCAACACCGAGTACGACGGCGATGCCGGACAGCAGCAGGCGCAGCTTGCGGGCCAGCAGGCTGCGGAGGGTTGCGCGCAGCATCAGAGGTTCGCATCCGCGATGACGTGCCCAGCGGCGTCGAACTGCTTCATCCGGTCCAGGACCCGCTCCGAGGTCGGTTCGACCATCTCGTCGACGAGCAGGCCGTCGGCGAGGAAGACCACGCGGTCGGCGTAGGAGGCGGCGACCGGGTCGTGCGTGACCATGACGACGGTCTGGCCGAGCTCGGCCACGCTGCGGGCGAGGAAGGACAGGACCTCGGCGCCGGCCCTGGAGTCCAGGTTTCCGGTGGGCTCGTCGGCGAAGATGACGTCGGGTCGGGTGACGAGGGCGCGGGCGCAGGCGACGCGCTGCTGCTGACCGCCGGACAGCTCGGCCGGCCGGTGGCTGAGGCGGTCGGAGAGTCCGACGGCGCGCACGACCTCGTCCATCCACGCCTGGTCCGGCTTGCGGCCCGCGATCGCCAAGGGCAGCGTGATGTTCTCCTCGGCGGTGAGCGTCGGCAGCAGGTTGTACTGCTGGAAGACGAAGCCCACGCGGTCCCGACGCAGCGCGGTCAGTGCCTTGTCGGGGAGCCCGACGATGGACACCCCACCGATGACGACGTCCCCGGAGTCGACGTCGTCGAGACCGGCCAGGCAGTGCATGAGGGTCGACTTGCCGGAGCCGGAAGGGCCCATGACGGCGCAGAACTGCCCGCGCGGGACATCGAGGCTGACCCCGGCCAGTGCGACAACGGCCGTGTCGGCCTTGCCGTAGGACTTGCGGACGTCGACGGCGCGGACGGCGATGGTCTCCGCGCCGGCGTCGAGCTGGATGGAACTCACGTGGGATCTCCTCGATCGGTACGGCGGCGTTGCTGTCGAAGATCGCCGTTGATCGGGTCTACCACCTCAGGGACCAGCCCTGGTCGAACCCTGAGCGGACCCTGAGATCAGCCGGCGGCGACCCGCTGCTCAGGCAGCGGCTCGTCGGGCCCAGGCACGACGTCCGGGAACGGCGGCGGGGTCCCCCCGAACTCCGGGCAGAGCGCCTGGTGGTCGCACCAGTCGCAGAGCTTGCTCTTGCGGGGCTGGAAGTCGCGGAGCTGGGTGGCCTTCTCGATGGCCTCCCACAGTGCGAGCAGCTTGCGCTCGACGGCGAGCAGGTCCCGCTCGTCGGGGGAGTAGCGCAGGATCTCTCGGTCGCCGAGGTACATCAGCTGGAGCAGCTTCGGGATTCGCCCCGTCGTACGCCAGATCACGAAGGCGTAGAACTTCATCTGAAACAGAGCCCTGCCCTCGAACGCCTCCCTGGGAGCTCGTCCCGTCTTGTAGTCGACGACCCTGACGTCCCCGGACGGGGCGACGTCCAGGCGGTCGACGATGCCGCGCAGCCGCAGGCCGCCGGGCAGGACGACCTCGACGTACTGCTCCCGCTCGGCCACCAGCACGCGGCGCGGGTCCTCCAGGCTGAAGTAGCCCGTCAGCAGCTCCTCGGCGCTCGTCAGCCAGGCCGACAGCTCGGTCTGGTCGGCGAACATCGTCCCGACCTCGGGCTCGGCCTCCAGCAGCCGCTCCCACTCGGGCCGCAGCAGCGTGGCAGCCGTCTCCGGGGTGCGCTCCGCCGCCGGCAGCTCGAAGAGCCGCTCGAGCACCGCGTGGACCACCGTGCCGCGGGTCGCCGCGGGCGAGGGCAGCGACGGCAGGCGGTCGATCGTCCGGAACCGGAACAGCAGCGGGCAGGTCATGAAGTCGCCGGCACGGGAGGGGGAGAGCGAGCCCACCACCGGGAGCGCGAGATCGACCGTCATGACAGCGACCGTACGACGGAGGTCCGACAGATTCGGGCAAGCGCGCCGACCTGTGGGCAACCCGTCAGGGCTTGGTGCCCACCGTGTTCGTGACGGAGCCAAGGCCGTCGACGGTCAGGGTCACGACCTGGCCGGGCTGCAGCCAGCGGTCCAGATCGAGCCCGCAGCCGCCGCCGAAGGTGCCCGAGCCCAGGACGTCGGTCGGCCAGAGGTCCTCGTCGCGCGCCACCCAAGCCAGCATCTCGTCGAAGGTCCACCGGCGGCCCGCCGTCGACCCCGTCGACCACACGGCGCCGTCCACGGTCACTGTCATCTCGTGCGGGTCCTCGGGGGAC
>JAODBP010000062.1 GCA_025464025.1 Actinomycetes bacterium
CCATCCGCGACAACGTCATCACGTTCGGCATCGGCCCGGCCGGCACCGGCAAGTCGTGGCTCGCGGTGGCCATGGCCGTGCAGGCGCTCCAGGCCAAGCAGGTCAACCGGATCATCCTCACCCGGCCGGCGGTCGAGGCGGGGGAGCGGCTCGGCTTCCTGCCCGGCGACCTCATGGCCAAGGTCGACCCGTACCTGCGCCCGCTGTTCGACGCCCTCTACGACATGGTCGACGCCGAGGGCGGGGCCAAGCTCCTCGAGCGGGGCACGATCGAGGTCGCGCCGTTGGCCTTCATGCGCGGGCGCGCGCAGCCGGTCGATCGCAAGGTGCTCACGCCATTCGGCTGGCAGGCCATCGGCGACCTTCAGGTGGGCGACCTCGTCGTCGGCTCCGACGGGTTGCCGACCCCGGTGCTCGGCGTGTTCCCGCAGGGCCGCAAGGAGGTCTTCCGGGTCTCGACCCAGGACGGGGCTTCGACGCTGGCGTGCGCCGAGCACCTCTGGTTCGTCCGGACGCTCGACGACAAGAAGCACGGGAAGAACGGCCGGGTCCTGCAGACCCAGGAGATGGTCGGCAGCCTTCGGCGCCACCACCAGCGCCGGTTCGAGCTGCCGCTGGTGAGCGCGCCCGTCGAGTTCGTGCCGCGCGAGGTCCCGATGGACGCGTATGCGCTTGGGCTCCTGCTCGGCGATGGCTGTCTGACCCTCTCGACGACGCCCGCCTTCGCGACGAAGGACCCGGAGCTGGTGGATGCCCTCGCCGGCGCCCTCCCCGGCATCACCCCCGCCTACAAGGGGGGCTACGACGACGTGCTCAGCGCGGGTCCTCGCCGAGGGCGCACGCCGAACCCGCTCACCACGACGCTTCGCCAGCTCGACTTGGCCGGGACCCGGTCGTCGACGAAGTTCGTGCCGTTCGAGTACCTGTACAACTCCTCGGACGTCCGCCTTGCGGTGCTCCAGGGGCTGCTCGACACGGATGGTGGCCCGGTGACCCAGGCCGCTCGCAGCGGCCGCATCGAGTACTCCACCTGCTCGCCGCAGCTCGCCGACGACGTGGTGTTCCTCGTGCGCTCGCTCGGTGGCATCGCCTACCGGCGCGTCCGGGAGGCGTCGTCGATGCGACCCGGCTTCGCCAATGGTCGTCCCGTCGCCCATCGCTCCGATTCGCACCGACTCGAGATCCGTCTGCCGGAGGGCATCGAGCCGTTCCGCCTCGAGCGCAAGCGGGCCAACTACGCGCAGCTCGGCGGCGGGCGTCCGATGCGGATGATCGACGGGATCGAGCCGGTGGGCGAGGCGGAGACCGTCTGCATCCAGGTCGGCGCCGCGGACTCGCTGTATGTGACCGACGACTTCCTCGTCACGCACAACACCTTGAACAACAGCTTCATCATCCTGGACGAGGCGCAGAACACCACGCCGGAGCAGATGAAGATGTTCCTCACCCGCATCGGCTTCGGCTCGAAGTGCGTCGTCACCGGCGACGTCACCCAGATCGACATCGCCGCCGGTCGCTCCGGCCTCCTCGGCCTCGAACCCATCCTCAGCGGCATCGAAGGCCTGTCGTTCGTGCGGCTCACCAACAAGGACGTCGTGCGGCACAAGATCGTGCAGGACATCGTCGACGCCTACGAGCGCGCCGGCCCCGACGCGCCCACCTCATGACCGACCTCCCCATCGACCCCCGCCGGCGTCGCCGACCTGGCCCGCCCGACGGCGAGCCCGTGGTGTTCGCGGCCGACGAGCAGAACGGCGCCGCCGTCGAGCTCGACGCCCTGTCGAAGCTGGCCGAGGGCGTCCTCCGCGAGGAGGGCGTGCGGGGCGCGTGCGAGCTGGCCCTCTACTTCGTCGACGAGCCGACCATCGCCGACCTCAACGAGCGATTCCTCGGCGGCACCGGCCCCACCGACGTGCTGGCCTTCCCGATCGACGACGACATGCCCGAGGCGGGCCGCTCGCCCGACGCCGGCTCGGCCGGGCCCGACCGCCCGCCGCTCGAGCCGTCGGAGGTCCCGCTGCTGCTGGGCGACGTGCTGGTGTGCCCGGTGGTGGCCGAGCGCAACGCGGCCGAGCACGAACGCACGCTGCGCGACGAGCTGGCCCTCCTCGTGGTGCACGGCACGCTCCACGTCCTCGGCATGGACCACGCCGAGGAGGAGGAGACGGTGGTCATGCAGGCGCGGGAGCGCGAGCTCCTCGCGCTCCTCCACCAGCCCGGATGATCTGGGCCCTCAGTGCGGTCGTGGCGCTCGTGGCCATGGCGGCCTTCCTCGCCGCGGCCGAGACCGCGCTCACCAACATCCCCCGGGTCCGGGCCATCGCCATGGCCGAGGAGGACGTGAAGGGCGCCGACGCGCTCCTGCGCGTGCTCGACCAACGCGAGCGCTACCTCAACCCGGTCCTCCTGCTCGTGCTCGTGTGCCACCTGGTGGCGGCCACGATCGTCGGCGTCATGGCGACCTCGTACCTGGGGACGCTGGGCATCGTCGTCGCCGTCCTCGTCGAGGTCCTGGTGATCTTCGTGTTCGCCGAGGCGGCGCCGAAGACCTACGCCCTCCAGCACCCCGAGCGCACGGCGATCTTCGTGGCCCCCATCGTGAGCGTCGTGGCCGGGTTCCCACCGGTCCGCGTCCTCACCCGCGGGCTCATCGGGCTGTCCAACGTGGTGCTTCCGGGGAAGGGCCGGCGGTTCGGCCCGGCCGTGTCGGAGGAAGACCTCCTCGCCCTCGCCGACGTCGCCGTCGAGGCCGGGGAGATCGAGTCCGAGGAGCGCCAGCTCATCCGCTCGATCATCGACTTCGGCGACACCGTCGTCCGCGAGGTGATGGTGCCCCGCCCCGACATGGTGGCCATCCCGCCGGACTCGACCGTGGCCCAGGCCATGGAGTGCGCCATCACCAACGGCTACAGCCGGATCCCGGTCTACGGGCCCGAGGGCATCGACGACATCGTCGGGATCGTCTACGCCAAGGACCTCATGCGGGCCATGCGCGACCGGCTCGGCTCGACGCCGGTGCGGCCGCTGCTGCGCCCCCCGGTGTTCGTGCCCGAGACCAAGCGGGTGTCGGAGCTGCTGAAGGAGATGCAAGCCCGGCAGCGGCACATGGCGATCGTCATCGACGAGTACGGCGGCACGGCGGGCCTGGCCACGCTCGAGGACCTCATCGAGGAGCTGGTGGGCGAGATCGTCGACGAGTTCGACGTCGAGGACCCGCAGCTCGAACCCCTGCCCAACGGCGACTGGCGGGTCAATGCCCGCATGCCGCTCGACGAGGTGAACGAGCTGCTGCGGCTCGACCTCCCCGAGGGTGACTGGGACACGATCGGGGGACTGGTGTTCAACGCGCTCGGCCACGTGCCGACGGAAGGAGAAGCGGTGGAGATCGACGGGCATCGCCTGCGGGCCGAGCGGGTCGACGGCCGCCGCATCGGACGGGTGCGCATCACCCGGGCGCGGAGGGAGTCGTGAAGAGCGGGTTCGTGACGCTGGTGGGCCGGCCCAACGTGGGCAAATCGACCCTGCTCAACCACATCCTGGGCACCAAGGTGTCGATCGTCTCGGACAAGGTGCAGACCACGCGCACCCAGATCCGTGGCGTGCTCACGCGCCCGGACGCGCAGGTCGTGTTCGTCGACACGCCGGGCATCCACAAGCCCCGCACGACGATGGGCGAGCGGCTGAACGACACCGCCATCGGTTCGGTGACGGGGGTCGACTCGGTGTGCCTCGTGCTCGACGCGACCATGCCGCTGGGCAAGGGCGACCGGTTCGTGGCCGAGCGGGTGCCGAAGAACACCATCGTCGTCGTCAACAAGACCGACATCGCCCCGCCCGAGAAGATCCTCGCTCAGCTGGCCAAGGCGGCCGAGCTCGACCTGTCGGCCTACTTCCCGGTGTCGGCCAAGACCGGCCAGGGCATCGACGCCCTGGTCGACGAGCTGATCAAGCGACTGCCCGAGGGCCCGCTCTACTACCCGGACGACATGGTCACCGACGTGCCGGCCGCCTTCTGGGTGGCCGAGCTGGTGCGTGAGCAGCTCTTCCAGGTGATGCGCGAGGAGTTGCCCCACTCGATCGCCTGCCGGGTGACCGAGTGGGAGTGGCCGCGGATCCGCTGCGAGATCCTCGTCGAGCGCGAGTCGCAGAAGGGGATCGTGATCGGCAAGAAGGGCTCGGTGCTCAAGGAGGTCGGCACCGCGGTGCGGGCCCAGCTCCCGGAGGGGGCCTTCATCGAGCTCGCCGTCAAGGTCGACAAGGACTGGCAGCGCCACCCCGCCGCCCTCGAGCGGCTGGGCTACTGATCGAGGAGCACGACGGCGTCGCCGACGGCAACCTCGCCCGGTGTGACGACGGTGGCGTAGGCGCCCAGGCAGGCCCAGTCGCCGAGGCCCATGAACGGCACTCGGTTGTGCTTGGCGACCGTCTGGAGGATGCCCCGGTCGCGCGGCAGCCCGAGCTGGGGGAGCGTCACCATCACGCATCGCGGCGATGGTCCCGTCACGTCGAGCGCCACCGATCCGATCGAGAGGCGCCGGCCCTCCCAGCCGTTCTCGACGATCTCGTCGCCGTCGACCTCGATGACGAGGTTGCTCCGGAACCGATCCGGTGACCAGTCGCCATCCGGGTGGAGCTTCCTCATGGCCGCGAGCGAGGCGGTCGTGAGCAGCGTGATCGGGGCGACGTCCTGGAACGTGCCTGGCGCCATCATGGCGAGGGGCATCGTGCTCATCGGGCGCCCGTCCGCGGTGGTGCCGTTGCGCGACCCCTCGACGATCTCGTCGGGGGCCATGCCGTCGACCTCCCAGACGTAGTCGTACCCCGCTCCCTCCGGCAGCGTGGAGACCAGGCGCACCGCTCGACCGACGGCACCAGAGAGGCGAGCGTCGGCGTCGTCGTCCGTCGCGCGCAGGCGGGTGCCGTCCGGGAGCTCGACCTCGATCGGTCCCTCGAGCCAGGTGGCCCGCAGGTCGAGCAGCTGGGCCCACCGGCGCGGGTCCTTGGCGCTCACGACCTTGCCGCTCTCCACGTCGAGGAGGCCGCTGACCCGATCGCCCGGGATGCCCGTCGGGCCGAAGGGCGCTCGCCCCAGTGACTCGCCCTGCATCGACTTGACCGGGTAGCGGTTGATGGCCTGGACCGTCCCGACCTGCGTCACGTCCCTTGCGTAGCAGGCGCGGCGACAGCGTCGCCGGACCGGGTGCCCTCGTCCTTCGGCTCCCGACCCGGGAGTGACGGCACCTCGAGGTCGATCACCACGGTGCCGTGCCCCCGCTCCCACATGACGACGTCGAGCGCGGCGGCGTAGACGACGAGTCGGCCGAAGAAGAACAGCCAGGCGAGGATGGCGAAGACGATGCCGAGCGTGCCGTAGAGGGCGGACGACGAGGCCACGGCCTTCGGGACGTAGATGCCGCCGACCACCTTGAGCACCTCGAAGCCGACGGCACCGAGGACCGCGCCGGGGACGAGCGGCCGCCACCCGATGTCGCGGTTGGGCAGGATCTTCGCCGTCCAGAGGAACATCCCGAAGCCGAGGCCGAGGGCCAGCACGATCTCGACCGGTGCGAGGAACCCCGGGAGGAACTGGACGCCGGCGGTCAGGGCGAACGAGCCGACGAAGAGCAGGCCGGCGCCGGCCAGCCAGGCGAGGCCGAAGGCCTTGTCCTTGATGCCCCGGGAGGTGACCTGCCAGACCGAGTTGTAGGCGTACTGGAGGGCGGCGACCAGGCCGAGGCCCGACCACAGGAGGCCGACGACGCCCACGACGGACGCCGCCTTGCGGCTCTGCTCGGCGGTCTGGATGGTCTCGGCGATGGTCTTGGCGGCGTCGGTGCCCCGGGGGATGGCGAGGGCGTCGAGCAGGTTGCCGGTGACGTCGGGGTGGCCGGTCGAGAAGAAGCCGAGGACGGCCACGGCCACCAGCATGAGGGGGAAGATCGACAGGAACGACGAGAGCGTCACGGCGCTGGCCAGGTAGCCGCCGTTCAGCTCACCGAACCGCCCCTGGACCGCGGCGGCGACCGCCACGACCGTCGAGCGGTCCTCCAACCCGTGCCATCGCCGCTTCACCGAGTCGAGCACCACCAGCGCTGTACCCACAGGCGGTACCTTCGATCGGTGGACCTCGACCAGATCGACCGGCGACGCATCCCGGTCCACATCGCGTGCGTGATGGACGGCAACGGCCGGTGGGCCACCAAGCGCGGCCTGCCCCGCACCGAGGGCCACGCCGCCGGCGAGGAGGCGCTGTTCGACGCCGTCGAGGGCGCCCTCGAGCTCGGGGTGAAGTGGCTCACGGTCTACGCCTTCTCGACCGAGAACTGGCGGCGACCGCCCGACGAGGTGCGCTACCTCATGAAGTTCAACGAGTCGATCCTCTCCCGGCGCCGGGACGAGCTGCACGAGCGCGGCGTCCGCATCAACTTCGCCGGCCGTCGGGACTGGCGGGTGCCGAAGAGCGTGCTGCGCCAGATGGACGAGGCGGCGGAGCTGACCAAGAAGAACAAGCGCCTGACGCTCACCATCGCCTTCAACTACGGCGGCCGGGCCGAGATCGTCGACGCCGTGCGGGCACTGGTGGCCGAGGGCGTGAAGGCGGAGAAGATCGACGAGAAGGCGATCGCCAAGCACCTCTACGACCCGAAGATGCCCGACCCCGACCTGATGGTGCGCACCTCGGGCGAGCACCGCATCTCCAACTTCCTGCTGTGGGAGCTGGCCTACAGCGAGCTGATCTTCACCGACGTGCTGTGGCCCGACTTCCGCCGCGAGCACCTGTTCGAGGCGGTGCGGGAGTACCAGCGGCGCGACCGCCGCTTCGGCGGCGTCGACACGGACGACTGATGGCGCTCTACCGCGAGGTGGGCATCGTCCTTCGGACGATGCGCCTCGGGGAGTCGGACAAGATCGTCACGATCGTCACCGAGCACCGGGGCAAGGTCCGGGCCGTGGCCAAGGGCGTGCGCAAGACGAAGAGCCGCTTCGGCGGTCGGCTCGAGCCGCTCTCGCACGTGCAGCTCCAGCTCTACGAGGGTCGCAACCTCGACACGATCACCCAGGTCGAGGGCATCGACCACTTCCGGGCCATCCGGGAGGACCTCAGCCGACTGGGCCAGGCCACGACCATGCTCGAGGTGGTCGACGCCATCGTGCAGGAGGGGGAGCAGAACCCTCGGCTGTACCAGATGCTGCTCGGGGCGCTGCGGACGTTGGAGGCCCAGCCGTCGCCGCTGGTCGTGCCGGCCTTCTTCTGGAAGCTGCTGGCCCACGAGGGCTACCGGCCCATCCTCGAGCAGTGCGCCTCGTGCGGCTCGGCCGACGAGGACCTGGTGGCGTTCGACCTGACCGAGGGCGGGACGCTCTGCCGCCACTGCGCCCGGGGCACCCGCCTCACGCCCGAGGCGCTGTTGCTGCTGCGGCGCATCCTCGGCGGCGACCTGGTGGCCGTGCTGGCCGAGCCCACCACCCAGGCCGGCTACGAGGTCGAGCACCTCGCCACCCGGGCCCTCGAGCACCACCTCGAGCGCAAGATGCGCTCGGTGGGCATCCTGGACTGATGGGCCTCCTCGACGGGGCCGACCGCCGAGACCAGGAGTTCGCCGACCGGGACCGGGCGGACGGGTGGTCACCGGCCGAGCCGAGCCGGCTGCGGTGGGTGCTCGGAGCCCTGGCGTTCGTCGGTGGTGTCGTCCTGACGAACATCGTCGGCCCATGGGCGATCCCGCTGGTACTGACGCTCGGCCTCGCGGCCATGGTCGTCGGGTTCGTCCGCCGTCGTTGAGCCGCCGCCGAGGACAAGGGGCCAGCGGATACGCGCCGGGTAGTCGCGCTGCCCGAGGTTGAAAGGCCAAGGACGCAACGAACGGGGCGGGGCGCGCCGGCCGCTCTTCGTTCTTGTCACGGTGAGCGCCCTCTAGGGGCGGTGAGCGTGACGAGAAGCAGGATCCGAGCATGTGGGCCGCACCAGGTCCGGCGCGCAGGGGCTCGCCCCCTGGTTGCGCCTTTGCCTTTCAGCTCGCCGCGTCGTCGTAGCTGGCGCGGGCCTCGGCGATCTCGTCGCGGTTGGCCCTCGCCCAGGTGACCAGGGGCTGCACGGCGACGAGGAGCGTGCTGCCCAGCGGCGTGAGCTCGTAGTCGACCCGGGGCGGGACGACGGCGTGGACGGTGCGGGTGACGAGGCCGTCGCGCTCGAGCTGGCGGAGCGTGAGCGTCAGCATGCGCTGGCTGATGCCGTCGATCTCGCGCTTCAGCTCGGAGAACCGGCGCTGGCCCTCGCCGAGCATCTCCACGACGAGCAGCGACCACTTGTCGGCGAGGCGGTCGAGGAGGTCGCGGATCTCGCACGTCTGCGTCTCGGTCACACGCGTGTGCCTCGGGATGGTCGAAGTGCCGTCTTCCATGTCGGTCAATGGTGCCGGATGATGTGGTCAGTCACAAAAGAGAACCACGGAGCGATCTCATGGACATCGGCGTCTTCCTCCCCAGCCTCACCGTCCCGGGCCAGGCGCCCGGCGACATGGCCGCCACCGCCCGCCACGCCGAGGACCTCGGCTTCGAGTCGGTCTGGGTCGTCGACCAGCTCGTGGCCGGCACCGGCGGCAACATCCTCGACAGCGGCATGGCGCTGGCCGCGGCCGCCACCGCGACCACCCGGATCAGGCTGGCCTACGGCGTGATGATCGTGCCGCTCCGGCCGGTGCCGTGGATCGCCAAGCAGGTTGCGACCCTGCAGCACCTCTCCGGCGACCGGATCATCCTCGGCGTGGGGGTGGGCGGCGACCGTCACGACCGCTCGTGGGCCGCGGCGGGGGTGCCGAAGTCGGAGCGGGGCCGTCGGCTCGACGACGCGCTCGCCGTGCTGCCCGACCTGATCGCCGGCAAGGAGGTCGACGGCATCCACCTCGCGCCGGGGGCGACGGTGCCGCCGATCGTCGTGGGAGGGATGTCCGACGCCGCGGTGCGCCGGGCCAACGAGCACGACGGCTGGTTCCTCCTGCCGTTCGCGCCCGACGCCGTGGCCGAGGTGGCCCAACGGGCGCCGCGGATCACGGCGAGCACGCAGCTCGCCATCGAGGGCGACCCGTCGCTGCCGGCCCACGACGACGTCGTGCGAGCGATGGTCGACCCCGACGGGATCTACGGCATGCCGGCCGAGGCCGTTCCGCAGTTCCTCGTCCGCGGCGGACCCGCGGTCGTGGCCCAGCGCCTGGCCGCCTACCGGGACGCCGGTGCCGAGCGCGTCGTCGCCACCCTGGTGGCGGGGGACTGGCACCGCCAGGCCGAGCTGCTGGCCGAGGCGGCCGCGCTGGTCTAGCTGTTGATCCCAACGACGTTCGTCAGTGCGACGTCGCGCCACGGACATCGGGCGTTCGCGTCAGGGTCGAAAGACGAAGGACGCTCTGAGGCGACGTTGGGCGCGCCCGAGTCCCGCGCTCGAACCGGCGACGGATTGACACCATTTTTGATGTAAATCCGTCGCCGGTTCGGGGAGCGTCAGGTCCGGCGCGCCCAGGTCGTCCCCTCGGAGCGTCCTTCGTCTTTCGCAGAACAGGAGGGGCGATAGCCGCAGTCACCCTGACGAACGTGGCTGGGATCTACATCTAGCGGGCGGGGAGGCCGAGGATCTCGGCGGCCTCGTCGCAGGTGGCGACCTTCCGGCCGGCGGCCTCGCACAGGGCGACCGCCTCCTCCACGAGCTGTGCGTTGGTGGGCTGGCGGTCGCCCCCGTAGAACTCGAGGCCGAGGTGGAGGTGGCCACCTCGCTCGAGGGCGATCTTGGCCACGTCGGACCGGCCGAGGTCGCCGCCGACGACGGAGACGGCCCACGGGATCGGCGTGTCGCCCAGCATGTCGAGGTAGGCCTCGAGCCCGGCGGCGGTGGGCGGCAGGCCGAAGGGCGCGCCCATCAGGCCCCGCTCGGTCGACAGGTAGAACTTCGCCATCGTCCCGGCCGGGAGCTTGCCGGCCTTGGCGTAGAGCAGGGTCGTGTAGAGGAACCCGGGCTCGTAGATGGCCAGGCTGGGCCCGAGCCCGAGCTCCTCGTGGAGCGCGAACACCTCCTTGATGCGGTCGAAGGAGGTGGCGTACACGAAGGCACCGCTGGGCAGGCCGTCGTTGCCGAGGCGGCCGAGGTTGACCGATCCCGGGTCGAGCAGGCCCACCCGCAGTCCCTCTTTCGCCATCGGCGCCAGGTGGCCGAAGCTGAGGCCGCCGGCGCCGAAGTTGATGGTCGGGTAGAGGAGGGCGTCGGGCCGTTCCTTCCACACCGGGCGGAAGGCGTCGAGGTAGCGCTCGGCCACCTCGTCGTCGGGCCCGCCGACCGGATCGCAGTGGGCGTGGATGATCGCGGCCCCGGCCGCCAACGTGGCCAGGGCGTCCTCGGCGACCTCCTCGGCCGTCTTGGGGACGTGAGGGTTCGTGTCCTTCGACGTCGCCCCATTGATCGCAGCCTCGATGATGACCCCCGGTAGCATCGCCAGACCATATGGCTGATCTGTTCGAGCAAGTCGTGAATCTCTGCAAGCGGCGGGGCTTCGTCTACCCCAGTGCCGAGATCTACGGCGGGTTCCGCTCGACGTACGACTACGGGCCGGTCGGCGTCCAGCTCCTGAAGAACGTGCAGGAGGCCTGGTGGCGCTCCATGGTCCAGCTGCGCGACGACGTGGTCGGCCTCGAGGCCGCCATCCTCTCGCCGCCGCAGATCTGGGAGGCGTCGGGCCACCTGCAGAACTTCACCGACCCGCTGGTCGACTGCCGCAACTGCAAGGAGCGGTACCGCCTCGACCAGCTCGACGACCCCGACACGTGCCCGAACTGCGGCAAGCACGACACGTTCACCGAGGCCCGCCAGTTCAACCTCATGTTCAAGACCTTCGCCGGCCCCGTCGAGGGTTCGGGCGCCGAGGTCTACCTGCGGCCCGAGACGGCCCAGGGCATGTTCACGCAGTTCAAGAACGTGCTCGACACGTCGCGCAAGAAGCCGCCGTTCGGCATCGCCCAGATGGGCAAGTCGTTCCGCAACGAGATCACGCCCGGCAACTTCATCTTCCGCACCCGTGAGTTCGTGCAGATGGAGATGGAGTTCTTCGTGCCGCCCGACGAGGCGCCGAAGTGGTTCGACTACTGGTGCGACGAGCGCTACCGCTGGTACATCGAGCTCGGCATCCCCGAGGACAAGCTGCGCCTGCGGCCCCACGATCCCGAGGAGCTGAGCCACTACTCGGCCGGCACCTCCGACGTGGAGTTCCTGTACCCCTGGGGCTGGGGCGAGCTCGAGGGCATCGCCAACCGGGGCGACTACGACCTCACCCAGCACTCCAACGCGTCGGGCGAGAAGCTCGAGTACTACGACCAGGCCGCCAACGAGCGCTACACGCCGCACGTGATCGAGCCGGCCGCCGGCGCCACCCGCACGATGATGGCCTTCCTACTGGCCGCCTACACCGAGGACGAGGTCGAGGGCGAGAGCCGCCTCGTGCTGAAGCTGCACCCGCGGCTGGCGCCCTACAAGGTGGCGGTGCTGCCGCTGTCCAAGAAGGACACGCTCACGCCCCTGGCCCGCGAGGTGCTCGGCCTCCTCCAGCCGCACATGATGACCGACTACGACGAGACCCAGTCGCTCGGCAAGCGCTACCGCCGCCAGGACGAGATCGGCACGCCGTGGTGCGTCACCG
>JAODBP010000085.1 GCA_025464025.1 Actinomycetes bacterium
GCCGGACGGCAAGTTCAAGCGGACGTTCCCCGAAGACAGCCGGAACTACGCCTGCGACGTCGGCCCGTTCGACCCGAAGAAGTAGGCCGAGCCGGCCGTGGACACCTTCCTCGCCTTCACCGTCGTCGGCATCGTCACCGGCGCGATCTACGCGGTCGCGGCCAGCGGGCTCGTCGTCACCTACACCACCTCGGGCGTGTTCAACTTCGCCCACGGCGCCATCGGCATGGCCATGGCGTTCCTCTACTGGCAGCTCCGGGTCGACTGGCACTGGCCGGCGCCGCTCGCCCTCGCCGTCGTGCTGCTCGTGGTGGCACCGCTGCTCGGCGCCCTCATCGAGCGGGTGCTCATGCGCCACCTCTACAACGCGCCGATGAGCGTGTCGCTCGTGGTGACGGCAGCCCTGCTGGTGATCATGCTCGGCCTCGCCCTCGACCTGTGGCCATCGGGCCGGGCCCGCCGCATGCCCGAGTTCTTCGCCGGCCACAGCGTCGGCCTGTTCAGCGTGCAGGTCTCGTACCACCAGCTCATCGTCCTGGCCACGGCCGTGGTCATCGCCGCCTTCCTGCGGCTGCTGATGTTCCACACCCGCACCGGTGTCACCATGCGCGCCGTCGTCGACAACCGCGACCTCGCCGGCATGAACGGCGTCATCCCCGAGCGCATCGCGCAGCTCTCGTGGGCGCTCGGCTCGATGCTCGCCGCGGTCGCCGGCATCCTCATCGCTTCGCAGACGTCGCTCGACCAGCTCCAGCTCACGCTGCTGGTGATCAACGGCTACGCCGCCGCCATGCTCGGCCGGCTCAAGAGCCTGCCGCTCACGTTCCTCGGCGCCATCATCCTCGGCCTCGGCGTGAACTACGTGATCGGCTACGGCGGCAACGTGGAGCTCGGGAGCTTCCGGCTCATCGACGCCGCCTCGGTCGTGCCGACGGTCTTCCTGCTCCTGATCCTGGTGTTCCTCCCGCAGGTGAAGCTCACCGCCGGCCGGTTGGTGTCGGTCGCCCCGCCGCGGATCCCGTCGCTGCGCGAGTCGCTGGCCGGCTCGCTGGTGTTCGTCGTCGCCGTCGCGGCCGTTTCCACCGTGCTCTCGGAGTTCTGGACGCTGCTCTTCGCCCTCAGCCTCGTCATCGGCCTGGTGTCGCTGTCGCTGGTGCTGCTGTCGGGCTACGCCGGCCAGATCTCGCTGATGCAGATGTCGTTCGCCGGCTTCGGTGCCCTCATGGCCGGCCGCATCATCGGGACCGGTTCGTTCTGGGGGATCCTCGTCGCCGGGCTGACCACCGCCGCGGTCGGCGCCGTCGTGGCCCTGCCCGCCCTGCGCCTCCAGGAGCTGTACCTGGCGCTCACCACGTTCGCCCTCGCCCTCTTCAGCGGCTGGGCCTTCAACCAGAGCTGGGGGTTCAGCCAGGGCGGCAGCCTGCAGATCCCGCGCCTGCGCCTGCCCGGCGTGGTGTTCCGCTCCGAGCAGTCGCAGCTCATCCTGCTGTCGCTCGCGTTCTGCGTCGTCGGCATCGTGGTGCTCGCCATCCGGCGCGGCTCGTACGGACGACGCCTCGCCGCCCTGCGCGACAGCCCGGTCGCGGCGTCGATGCTCGGCATGAACCTCGTCACCACGAAGATGACGGTCTTCGCCATCTCGGCCGGCATCGCCGGGATGGGGGGCGCCCTGTTCGGCGCCCTCCAGGCCACGGTGTCACCGGCCGACTTCGACCCGATCAAGAGCCTGTTCCTCTACCTGACGGCGTCGTTCGGCGGGCTCACCACCGTGATCGGCGCCCTCTTCGCCGGCATCTTCCTCGCCGTCATGCCCGAGGTGGTGAAGCACCTCCCGCTCGACAACGCCCAGAACTACCTGATCGGCCTCGGTGCCATCAGCCTGGCCACCAACCCGCACGGCTTCGGCGGCACGCTCTCGATGGCCCGCCAGGCCATCGTCGACCGCGTCGGCCGGCGGCGACCGCGGGAGCGGGCGGCGGCGCCGGCGCTGGCCGAGGCGGGTGCCCAGTGACCGCGGCGCCGGCCCTCGAGCTCATCGACGTCCGCGCCGGCTACGGCCGCATCGACGTGCTCCACGGCATCACCCTGCGGATCCCGCGCGGCAAGGTCATGGCCCTCCTCGGCGCCAACGGGGCGGGCAAGAGCACGACCGTGCAGGTCGCGGGCGGCCGCCTCGTCCCGAAGTCGGGCTGCGTCCACGTCGCCGGCACCCACGTGAACGGCGCGGCGCCGGGCGAGATGGCCAAGGCCGGCGTGTGCACGGTGCCCGAGGGCCGCGGCATCTTCCCGAACCTCACCGTCGACGAGAACCTCTGGCTGATGACCCACGTCGGCCGGGCGGCGCGGGCCGAGCTCCGGGAGCGGGCCTTCCACTACTTCCCCCGGCTCGGCGAGCGGCGTGGCCAGCTCGCCGGCACGCTGTCCGGCGGTGAGCAGCAGATGCTCGCCATGTCCCGCGCCCTGGTCACCGAGCCGCAGGTGCTCATCCTCGACGAGGTGTCGATGGGCCTCGCCCCGCTCATCGTGCACGAGCTGTACGAGAACGTGGCCCTGTTGAAGGAGCACGGCATCGCCATGCTCATCGTCGAGCAGTTCGCCGAGACTGCCCTGGGCGTGGCCGACTTCGCCGCCATCATGGCCCACGGGACGATCCAATCCGTCGGACTGGCTGACGAGATCGCCGGCGAGCTGGCGGGTGCCTACCTGGGAGGTGCGGCATGAGGCGTCGTTCGCCCCGCGTGCTGGTGGCCATGCTCGTCGTCGGGCTGGCCCTGGTCGCCGGTCCCGTCACCATGGCGCTGGCCCAGACCGCCGACGACAGCGCCCTCGGCGTGTTCGACGTCAGCGCCGATGCCTCCGGCGTCGGCGTGTCCTTCGGCGACCCGAACACGCAGCCGTACCCGACGGCGGCCGGCCTGGTGCCGAGCACGACGGCCCAGCTCGGCAGCGGGCCGGCCGGCCACGCTCTGGCCAGCATGGTGTGGCCCGGGCCGCTCGCGGCCAACGCCGGCACGCTGGCGACGCTGATCGGTGCACCGCTGCCGCCCGAGGTGCTGAACAACGCCAACTACCCGGTCCGGGCCGAGGCCCGGTCGTCGGGCGACCGCGACGAGCAGACCGTCGGGCCGATGTCCGCCGTGGTCGACGGCGGGGAGAGCACGGCTCGCACCGCGTTCACCGACTTCGACGCGCCGAACGTCGTGTCCGCCGCCCGAGTCGTCACGCGGAGCCGCTCGTACCTGGAGGGAAGCGCGGTGACGTCGGTGGCGGAGACCGAGCTCGGGGGCGTGGAGATCGGCGGGCTGATCAAGATCGACGCCATCCGCACGGTGGCGCGGGGCACGACCGACGGGGCCCAGGCGACCATGGCCCACGAGGTCACCGTCAGCGGCGTGACCGTCCAGGGCCAGGGTGCGACGATCGACCAGGACGGCCTGCACCTCGGTCCCCAGACGAGCGAGAACCCGCTGACCCCGGTGGCGGCGGGGGCCAACCAGGCGCTGGCCGGCGCCGGCATGGAGGCGTTCGTCACCAAGCCGAGCGAGTACCGGAGCGCCGGCGGCAACGGTCTGGTCAGCTCCGGGTCCGTCGTCTTCACCTGGAAGCTCGACGCCACCAACCGCATCACGGTGGTGCTGGGCGGGGCCTCCGCGTCGCTGTCGGCCACGCCTGGCTCGGCGTTCGGGCTGAGCACCGGTGACCTGGGCGGGTTCGGCCCGGTCGGCGGGGCCGGTGGTGAGCTGGTGAGCCCGGGGGCACTGCCCGCGGTCGACGCCGGCGCGCCGAGCATCGCCTCGCCCGGTTCGTCGTCAGGGGGCGGCACCGACGTCATCACGCCGGTCGGCTTCACCTCGTCGTCGCCGGTGTCCGACCGGGTGCCGATGGGCTGGATGCTCATCGGCCTGGTCGGCATGGCGCTGGTGGGGTCGAGCCTGCACGGCCTGCGCGCGAAGGCCATCGACGCCGCCCTCGTCGGCTCGACCTGCCCGTTGGAGAGAGGAGCATCGTGACCGCGACGCGAGAACCGCGCTCGGAACCGCTCGAGGCCCCGGCGATCGGCGCCGACGGCACCGATCGCCTGACCATCGAGGCGGCCCGGCTGCGGTCCCGCCGCAGCGTGCCCGTCGACCGGGGGTTCCAGCTCGTCGGTGCCGTCCTGCTCGGCGTCGGCGTGCTCGCCATCATCGCCGGGTGGTACGGCGTGTCCCACACCGCCCGGCAGTGGCGCCAGACGCCCTACGTCGTGTCGGGTGGGTTGCTCGGCCTGGCCCTCGTCGTCATCGGGGCCGTGGCCTACCTGGCCTTCTGGCTCACCAAGCTGGTCGAGCAGACCCACCGCCAGACCGCCGTGCTCGAACGGCTCGAGCAGGCCCTGGTCGGGACTCGGGCGGACGACGGCGAGCTGGTGGTCGTGCCGCCCGCCACCCTGCACCGGGCCAGCTGCCCGCTCGTGCTCGGCCGCACCGACGCCCGCCCGCCGACGGCCAAGGACAAGGCCCTCACCGCCTGCCCCGTCTGCGAGCCCCCGCTGCCCTGACTCGGGGTCAACCGCCGGTCGATCCGTGCCGATGACCATGGCATGTCACACTCGGAGGCCATGGCGAGGAAGTCCGGCGGGCAGGCCGTCTTCGAGGGCGTGATGATGCGGGGCGACGACCGGTGGGCCGTCGCCGTCCGCACGCCGTCGGGCGAGATCGAGGTGCTCACCGCCGAGCTGCCGCAGTTCGCCCCCCGTCTGAAGAAGGTGCCGCTGCTCCGGGGCATCCTCGCCCTGGCCGAGGCCCTGCCCCTCGGGATGCGGGCGCTCAAGTGGTCGGCCGTCCACGGGCTGGGCCAGGCCGAGCGCAAGGCCACGCCGTGGGAGCGGGTCGTCCAGGCCGCCACCATCGTCGTGGTCGTGTGCGCGGTGGTGACGATCCCGGCCTATGCCACCGACTGGCTGGTGGGCGGCCTCCACAACGGGCTCGTGTCCGCCCTCGTCGAGAACGTGTGGTCGATCGGCATCCTCGTGGCCTACGCCGCCGCCGTCGGCCGGCTCTCGGCCGTGCGCCGCCTGTTCGAGAACCACGGCGCCGAGCACAAGGTCGTGGCCGCCGACGAGGCGGGCGTCGAGCTCACGCCCGAGAACGCCGCGGTCTACTCGACCCGCCACATCCGCTGCGGCACCAGCCTCCTGCTGGTGATCGGGGTGGTGTCCGGGATCTTCTACGTGCTGCTCGGCCACCACGCCCTGCCCGGCATGCTGGCCAGCCGGGTCGCGGTGATCCCGCTGGTCGCGGCCATCTCCACCGAGCTCCAGATGCGGGCCTCGGCCAACATCCACCGGGCATGGGTCCGGGTGCTGGTGCGCCCCGGCCTCGCCCTCCAGCGCCTGACCACCCGCGAGCCGAGCCTCGACCAGCTCGAGGTGGCGATCGTGGCGCTGAAGGCCGCGTACGGGGAAGAGATCGTGCCGGTCACGCCCGTCGCCGCCGGCCTCGTCCCGGCCTAGCTGTAGGTCCCATCCACGTTCGTCAGGGTGGCTGCCGGTATCTCCCCAAGTACCAAAGACGCTCCGAAGGGACAACGGGGCGCGCCGGACCTGGTGCTTCCCGAACCGGCGACGGATCGACAACGTTTCTGTTGTCAATCCGTCGCTAGTTCGAGCGGGGGACTCGGGCGCGCCCAACTCGTCTCAGAGCGTCCTTTGTCCTTGACCCTGCCGCCAACGCCCGAACTCCCATGGAACGAACGTCG
>JAODBP010000095.1 GCA_025464025.1 Actinomycetes bacterium
AGTTCGATCGCAGACATGTGGCTGGTGTTGCTCCTGTGGGAAGTGTGGAAACGGTACAACCAGGACGACAACGGGGGTAGGACACCCCTCGATGCAGGTCTGGCTCGGCACCTCCGGCTGGCAGTACCGCGACTGGCGGGGGCGGTTCTACCCGGAGCGGTTGCCGCAGGCCAGATGGCTCGAGCACTACGCCGAGACGTTCCGCACCGTCGAGCTGAACAACTCCTTCTACCGCCTGCCGTCGGAGGACCAGTTCGCCGCCTGGCGGGACCGCACCCCCGACGACTTCGTGTTCGTGGTGAAGGCCAGCCGCTACCTCACGCACGTCAAGCGCCTCCAAGATCCCGAAGACCCGGTCGACCTCCTCGTGCACCGGGCCCGCCACCTGGGCGACAAGCTCGGCCCGATCCTCGTGCAGCTCCCGCCCACCCTGCGCTGCGAGCCCGAGCGACTCCGGCGCACGCTGGCCCGCTTCGGTCGGCACCACGTCCGGGTCGCGGTCGAGCCCCGCCACGAGTCGTGGGAGGTCGACGAGGTGTGGGACCTCCTGCGGGAGCACGGCGCCGCCCTCGTGCTGGCCGATCGGCTCAACCGGCACTCGCCCCAGGTCCGCACGGCCGACTGGACGTTCGCGCGCCTCCACGAGGGCATCGCCCACCCGTGGCCCCGCTACGGCGAGGGTGCGCTGCACTCGTGGGTCGACACCCTCGACGGGTTCGGCGCCGACGAGGCGTGGGTGTTCTTCAACAACGACCCGGGTGGGTGGGCGGTCGAGAACGCCCGCACGTTCGGCCGCTACGCCGAACGGGCCGGCCTCGACGTCACCCGGTTCCCCGACCACCCCGTCCGGGTAGCGCGCGCGGCATGAACACGGTCATCGATCCGCTCGATCCACCGCCGGACATCGACGAGCCCGAGCCCCGGCCCGGCGGCCCGCCCGAGCCGGTCACGCCGCTCGTGCCTGATCCGGCCCCCGAGCCCCAGCCCCCGCAACCGCCCGAGCCGCAGCCGGCCTAGCTCGGTCGTCGCAGCCGCAGCAGCATGCCGATGTAGCCGGCGACGACGAACGCAGCGCCGACGGCGAACAGGGCGGCCGTGCCACCCGGGCCTTCGTGGCCGCCGCAGGCCGGAGCGCCCTCGTCGAGGGCGTGGCCCTGGCCGTGCAGGTCGCCCACGTCGACGACGCGAGCATCGACCGTGGTGGTGCCGTCCTGGTCGAAGGCGACCTCGGCTCGCACCGCGCCGTTCGGCCGGGACGCGAGCGCGGTGACGACGCCGAAGCCCAGCGGCGGCTCGGCGCCCACCACGTAGCGCCGCTCGATCGATCCCTTGCGCGACTCGATGCGCCACCGTGTCGTGCCGTCGGCGCCGATGAGCGACACCGCCGTCACCCGCTGGTCGAGGCAGCGACCGGCCAGCACGGCGACGCCGGCCGGACCGCCGGCGGCGACCACCGCCACCCGGTCGCCGGGCCGCGACCGGCTGGTGCCGCCGAGGGCGACGGCGCCGACGAAGGCGATGACGACCAGCACGCCGATCCCACCGGCGACCACGACGCCGAGGGAGGGAGCGTCAGGCCTGCGACTCACGGGCCACGGCCTCCTCCCGGACCCGGGCGGCGGCGGCCCGCAGCGCGGCCTCGGGATCGAGCTCGGCCCGGCGCGCGGCGTCCACGATCGACAGCAGCAGGTCGCCCAGCACGGCGTCGTCGGTGACGCCCTCGGCCGGGGTGGTCTCGATGCCGAGCGACGACGCCTTGCGCAGCACCTTGTGGGCGTAGAGCAGGGCCGGCAGGTTGCCCGGGATCCCGTCCATCACCGAGGTGCGGCCCTTCTCGGCCTTCTTGAGCTGCTCCCAGTTGCGGATCACGTCGTCGGTGCCGTCGACGTCGACGTCGCCGAACACGTGGGGGTGCCGGTAGACGAGCTTCTCGTGGATGCCCCGGGCCACGTCGGCCAGGGTGAACGCCCCCGACTCGGCGGCGATGGTGGCGTGGAACACGACCTGGAAGAGCAGGTCGCCCAGCTCCTCCTCCACGTGGTCGTAGCCCTCGCCGGTCGCCTCGTCGAGGGCCTCGATGGCCTCGAGCACCTCGTAGGTCTCCTCCAGCAGGTGCCGGGTCAGCGTGTGGTGGGTCTGCTCGGCGTCCCACGGGCACCGCTCCCGCAGCACCCGCACCAGCTCGGCGAAGGCCGCCACCTCGCCGGCGATCGGCGCGGCCAGCTCGGGCACCCACACCGACGTGAGGTGGTCGGGCTCGAACGAGCGGTCGAGGTCGGCCCACGCCACCTCGAAGACCTGCTCGTCGGGCAGGCCGAGGTGGTGGAGCACGGTGACGGGCGGACCGTCGTCGGCGGCCAGCTTGATGTCGGACAGCACCGACCGCCGGTCGCACTGGGCCACGAGGAGCGGGCCGCGCTCCCCCGCCATCGTCGTCACGTCGTGGCCGTCGACGATGCGGGCGCCGGCGATCAGCGGATCGACGCCGAGCCGCACCCAGGCCAGGTCGAGGAACGACAGCGCCGGCACCACGGTCACCTCGACCCGTCCGTCGGCGGCCAGCAGGTCGACGCTGCGCTCGGCCACGCGGGGCGACCCGGGCACGGCGTAGAGCACCTCGCCGTGCTCGGCGGCAGCGGCGACGAGGGCCTCGACGATGGCGGCGTAGACCGCCTCGATCCGGTCGGCGCCGTCGTAGACGTCGTCGAACGACCGGGCGTCGGCGACCACCGACGCGGCCGGGTGTCGGGTCGTGCGCAGGAAGCGGACCGGGACGCGCTCGAGCTCGGCGAGGGTCCCGGCGGTCACCAGGTCGGGCCCACCGGGGCCGAGGCCGACCACGGTGACCCGGGCGGTCACTTCTTCGACGTCGCCGGCTTCTTCGGCGCCGTGACCTTGGCCAGGCCCTGGTCCCCCTTGCACAGCGCCTTGTCCCACGTGCCGTACTTCGGGTCGACCGTGACCTTGGTCTTGGCCCCGCACATGAGCTTCAGCAGGTAGTCGCTGAACGCCTGCTGGCTGGCCGTCTGGTCGGGCTGGACCGTCTGCTCCTCGCGGGAGTGCACGACGATCAGGTGGTAGCCGAACTGCGTCTTCACCGGGTCGCTGACCTTGTTGAGGGGCAGCGTCTGCACGGCCTGCTCGAACTCGGCCACGTAGGTGCCCTCCGGCTGGCACCCGAGGTCGCCGCCCTGGGCCTTGGAGCCGTCGTCGGAGTTGGCCTTGGCCAGCGTGGCGAAGTCGGCGCCGGCATCGAGCTGGCGCTTCAGGTCCTCGATCTTGGCCTTGGCCTGGGCGTCGGTGACCGTGTCGGAGACGGTGACGAGGATGTGCGACACGCAGGCGACCTGGGCCTTGGTCGGCTTCAGGTCCTTGCCCGCCTGGTCCTGGGCCTTGGCGATGACGGCCGTCTGGTGGGCCAGGCGGGTCTGGTAGTCGGCCGGGAACTTGGCCCACACGCCCTTGCCCAGCGAGGCGATGCCGCTCTTGATCGTGGCCCGGGCGTCCTTGTCGTCCTTGGCCGTGATCTTCACGCCCCGCTTGGCGAGGTCGGTCTCGATCAGGTCGTAGTACACCCGCAGGGTGAGGGTCTGGGCCGCGAACTCGGTGTTGAACGTGCCCTTGCCCGAGCCGGTGAGGCTCATGCCGTAGCCGTTCTGGGGGTCCTCCAGCGCCTTGCGGTAGGCCGGGTTGGCCTTGATGGCCTTCAGCTCGTCCTGGAGCGAGGCGGCCGTGATGACCGTGCCGTTGACGGTCGCCGCCTTCGGCTCGGCGCTCCCGCAGGCCGAGGCGACCACGGCGAGGAGTGCGAGCAGGGGCGCGAGGCGTCGGAGCAGGCGAGCAGGCATCGGTTCAGGAGGCTAGCGACGAGGCCTCGGTCGGGACGAGTTCGGTGAGCAGGAGGATCAGGGCCTCGGCCACGTCGTTGCCCTTGCGGATGGGCACGACGAGCTGGCCCTGCTCCTCCTTGTAGAGGGCGTCCTTGATCAGCCGGCGCAACCGCACGGCGGCCGAGGCCCGCAGCTGGATGGGCGACAGGCGGGCCTGCCAGCCCGGTCCGGTGCGGTTGGCCGTGACCGTGATCTCCCGCACGCCGATGCGCAGGCACTCGACCCGGAGCCGGGCCACGCGCAGCAGCGCCTCGGCCGGCTCGGGCACCGGGCCGTAGCGGTCCTCCCACTCGCGCCGGATGTCGTCGACCTGCTCGACGGTCTCGACCACGGCGAGCCGGCGGTAGGCCTCGAGTCGCAGCTCCTCCTTGGTGACGTACTCGACGGGGAGGGAGGCGTCCACGGGCAGCTCGAGCTTCACCTCGGCCGGCTCGCGGACGGGCTCGCCCTTCAGCTCGGCGACCGCCTCGCTCACCATCTGGACGTAGAGGTCGTAGCCCACCGCGGCGATGTGGCCCGACTGGCTCTCGCCCAGCAGGTTGCCGGCGCCGCGGATCTCGAGGTCGCGCATGGCGATCTTGAAGCCGGAGCCGAGCTCGGTGGCCTCGCCGATCGTCTTGAGCCGCTCGTAGGCGTCGTCGGAGAGGGCGTGGTCGCGCGGGTGGAACAGGTAGGCGTAGGCCCGGCTGCCGGCCCGACCGACCCGACCACGGAGCTGGTGGAGCTGGCCCAGGCCGAGGCGGTCGGCCCGGTCCACCACCAGCGTGTTGACCGTCGGCATGTCGATGCCCGACTCGATGATCGTGGTGCAGACGAGGACGTCGAACTCGCCCTCCCAGAAGTCGATGACGACCTTCTCGAGCGTGCCCTCGTCCATCTGCCCGTGAGCCACGGCGATGCGGGCCTCGGGCACGAGCTCTCGCAGCTCGGCCGCCGTCTGCTCGATGTCGGCCACCCGGTTGTGCACGAAGAAGACCTGGCCTTCGCGCAAGAGCTCGCGGCGCATGGCCTCGGCCACGGCCCGGTCGTCGTACTCGCCGACGTAGGTCAGGATCGGCTGGCGGTCGACCGGCGGGGTGTTGAGCAGGCTCAGGTCGCGGATGCCGGTGAGGCTCATCTCCAGCGTGCGCGGGATCGGGGTGGCCGAGAGGGTGAGCACGTCGACGTTCGTCTTGAGCTGCTTCATCGCCTCCTTGTGGGTGACGCCGAAGCGCTGCTCCTCGTCGACCACGAGCAGGCCGAGCTTCTTGAACTTCACGCCCTCGGAGAGCAGGCGGTGGGTGCCGACGACCACGTCGACCTCGCCGTCGGCCACGCCCTGGAGCACCTTCTTGGCCTGGGCGTTGGTGAGGAAGCGCGACAGCACCTCGACCCGCACCGGATAGCCCGAGAACCGGTCGCTGAACGTCTGGAAGTGCTGCGAGGCGAGCAGCGTGGTGGGCACCAGGACGGCGGCCTGGTAGCCGTCCTGCACCGCCTTGAACACGGCCCGCAGGGCGACCTCGGTCTTGCCGAACCCGACGTCGCCGCACACGAGGCGGTCCATCGGGTGCTCGGACTCCATGTCGGCCTTCACCTCGAGGATGGCCCGCTCCTGGTCGGGCGTCTCCTTGTACGGGAACGACTCCTCCATCTCGTGCTGCCAGGGCGTGTCCTCGGAGAAGGCCACGCCCTCGGCGTTCACCCGGCGCTGGTAGAGCACGACCAGCTCCTGGGCGATCTCCTGGGCCGCGCTCTTGACCCGGGCCTTCGCCTTGGCGAAGTCGCTGCCGCCGAGGCGGTGGAGGGTGGGCGTCTCGCCGCCGGTGTAGTGGCGGATCGTGTCGATCTGGTCGGAGGGGATGTAGAGCTTGTCGCCGCCGCGGTAGGCGAGCAGGAGGTAGTCGCGCTCGGTGCCGCCGATGGCCCGCTTGACCATGCCCTCGTAGCGCCCGACGCCGTGGGTGACGTGCACGACGTACGAGCCCGGCTTCAGGTCCTCGAAGAACCCGGCCGACTCGCGCTTGCGGGGTCGGGCCTGGCGGTGGGCCCGGCGCCGGCCGGTGATGTCGGACTCGGCGACGACGGCCAGCTTCACGTTCGGCAGGGTGACGCCGCGCTCGAGCGGGGCCACGACCACCCGGGCCCCGGCCACGCCGAGGTCGCGGAACGACTGGTCGAGCCGCTCGGCCGAGCCGGCGCCGTCGGCCGCCAGCACGACCTTCCAGCCGGCGGCCAGCCGGCCCTTCAGGGTCTCGGCCAACCCCGAGCCGTCGCCCACGACCGGACCCCAACCCATCGCCTCGACGGTCGGGATGTCGGGGCCCTCGGCCACGTTGGTGACGGTGAGCACCGGCGCATTCGTGTGGGCCAGCAGGCGGTCGAACACCACGTGCAGGCGGGGCAGCTCGACGTCGTCGCCGACGTCCCACGTCTTGGCCAGGACGCCGGCCAGGTCGGCCTCCTCGGCCAGAAGGTCGGCGGCCCGGTCGCGCATCCGGCGAGGCTCGACGAGGACGACCTGGGCATCGGGCGCCAGCAGGTCGAGCAGGACGTGCTCGTCCTGGGTCAGCCACGGGAGCCACGACTCCATGCCGTCGAACGTGAGCCCCTCGGCCAGCCGCTCCCACTGCTCGCGACCCCACGGCTGGCTGGCCACGAGGGCGGCGGCCCGCTCGCGCACGGCGGTGGTGGGCAGCAGCTCGCGGCACGGGAACAGCTCGACGGACTCGACGTCGTCGCGGCTGCGCTGGTCGCTCACGCTGAACGTGGTGAGCCGGTCGACCTCGTCGCCCCACAGGTCGATGCGGACCGGAGCGTCGGCCGTGCTCGGGTAGACGTCGACGATCGAGCCGCGGACGGCGACCTCGCCCCGGGCCTCGACCTGGTACTCGCGCCGGTAGCCGTCGGCGACCAGGCGGGCCACCAGCTCCTCGGGGTCGAGCTGCTGCCCCGGCGTGATCGTGAGCGGCTCGACGTCCTCGACGTGCGGGCCGAGCCGCTGGACCAGGGCCCGCGCCGGGGCGACGACCACCTTGGTGGAGTCGCCCTGGCGAAGTCGCCACATGGTGCGGAGGCGGCGGCCCATGGTCTCGACGCTCGGGCTGACCCGCTCGAACGGCAGCGTCTCCCACGCCGGGAAAAGGTCGACGGCGTCGGGACCGAGGAACTGGGTGAGGTCGTTGACCAGTCGCTCGGCGTCGCCCGTGGTGGGCACGGCGACCAGGATCGGGGACCGGCTCGAGAGGTGGGTGAGGGCGGCGACGGTGATGGCCCGAGCCGGCTCGGGGACCGCCAGCACGGCATTGGCCCGACCCAGGACGGAGGCGATGGCGGGCTCGTCGCGCAGGAGCGGCGGCAGGTCCAGCAGGGTCACCGATCGAGGCTATCGCCCCCTCCGGAGGCCGAGATCGCCCGTACGATGGGGGCATCACCCGCCTCGCCCGTGTCCTCGTCGCGCTCCTCGCGCTGGTCCTGGTGTTCGCACCGCGCCCGTCCGAGGCCCACGACACGGGCACGTTGAGCGCCACCGTGCTGTCGCCCACGGTCGAGGCGTCGAGCCCGCCGGCCGTGATCCGGACGCTGGCCGATCCGCTCCCGCTGGCCGTGCTGGCCGCCGCGCTGCTGGTCCTCGTCGCCGCCTCACCGCGCCGGCGCACCTTGGTCGACCCGGTCCACCGGTTCGACCCCGCCGCCCCACGCGGCCGCCCGCCCCGCCGCGGGCCACCCACCCCTCTCGTCTGACGCCGTCGCACCACCGACGGGCGCCTCGGCGCGCCTGCGGTCGTCCCCTGCCGTCCTCACGAGAGGTACCAACCCAGTGCTCAACCCGCTCGCCCAGGCCTTCGCCTGGTACGGCGTCGGTGGCTACGCCATCGCGCTCCTCTGCGCCATCCCCTACTTCGACCGCCCGCCGACGCTCGACGGGGCCTGGCCCGACCGCCTGCTCCGCCGGGCGACCCTGCTGGCCCTGGCCGGCGTGCTCCACCCCGTCATCGCCCTCACCGCGGTCGGCATCACCCGCGACGTCGACCGGCTGGCGGACGACCGGCCGGCGGCCTGGGCCCGGACCAGCCTCCTCGCCTCGGCGTCGCTGCTGCTCTCGCTCGGCATCGCCGTCGTCGTCTTCGTCCGGCCGCCCGGTGGCTGAGCAGCTCCTCGCCCTCGGCGGGGCCTTCCTCCTCGCCGGCACGCTCGCCCGGCTCGGCCGCCGGGTCGGGCTGCCGACGATCCCGTTCTTCATGGCCGCCGGCATGCTCTGCGGCCCCTACACCCCGGGTGTCGTCCTCTTCGACGATCCCCACGACCTCGAGCTCGTGGCCACCCTCGGGCTGGTGCTGCTGCTGTTCCACCTCGGGCTCGAGTTCTCGCTGGGCGACCTGGTGGCCGGCGGGCGGAAGCTGCTCCTGGCCGGCGGTGCCTACCTGGTGCTGAACATGGGTGGCGGCCTGGCGTTCGGCTTCGCCCTCGGGTGGGGAACGCGGGAGGCGTTCGTGGTCGCCGGGGCCATCGGCATCTCGTCGTCGGCCATCGTCACCAAGCTCCTCGTCGAGCTGCGGCGGCTGGCCAACCCGGAGAGCCGGCTGATCCTCGGGATCGTGGTGGTCGAGGACGTGTTCCTCGCCCTCTACCTCGCCCTGCTGGCACCCGTGCTCGGCGACGCCCACGGCATCGGCGCCGCCTTCGCCGAGTTCGGCAAGGCCGCCGCCTTCCTCGTGGCGCTCGTGCTGGTGGCCCGCTTCGGCGCCCGATGGGTCGGGAAGCTCGTGTCGTCACCGGACGACGAGCTGCTCACCATCTGCTTCATCGGCCTGGCCGTGCTGGTGGCCGGGCTGGCCGAGGAGCTCGGCGTGTCCGAGGCCATCGGGGCGTTCATGGCCGGGCTGATGCTGGCCGAGAGCGGAGCGGCCGCGCGCATCGAGCGGCTGGTGCTGCCGCTGCGCGATGCGTTCGCCGCCCTGTTCTTCTTCGCCTTCGGCCTGACCATCGACCCCGGGGCGGCGGGCGACGTGGCCGGACCGGTGCTCGCCGCCGTGGCGCTGTCGGTCGTGCTCAACCTCGCGGCCGGGCTGGTGGCGGCCCGGCTCAACGGGTTCGGGCCGGGACCGGCGGCCAACATCGGGCTCACCGTGCTGGGGCGGGGCGAGTTCTCGCTCATCCTGGCCACGCTGGCCGCCACCGCCGGGCTCGACGAGCGCATCGGCCCGTTCGTCGCCCTCTACGTGCTGGTGCTCGCCATCGGCGGCCCGCTCCTGGCCGCCAACTCGAGGCTGGTGGCCCGCCACATCCCGCCAGCGCTGCTCCCGACGGCGTGAGGCTCAGGCCGGGTCGTCGGCGCGCTGCTGGTTGTAGCGCTCCATGGCCCGGTCGGGGCCGGTCGTGGCGATGAGCTCGACGGCGTCGGCCGCCTCCTGCACGACGATGTCGAGCTCGGCCCGCTCGGCCTTCGTCGGCTTCTTCAGGACGTGGTCGACGCCCTGGGTCCGGCCCGGCGGCTTGCCCACGCCGATGCGCACCCGGAGGAAGTCGTCGGTGTGGAGGTGGGCCTTCACCGACTTCAGCCCGTTGTTGCCGGCCAGCCCACCGCCGACCTTCACCTTGAGCCGGCCCACCGGCAGGTCGAGCTCGTCGTGGACGACGACCAGCTTCTGGGTGTCGTCGATGCCCAGCCACTTGAGCAGCTGCACCACCGACTGGCCCGACTCGTTGTAGTAGGTCTGCGGGAAGGCGAGGCCCACCGCCACACCGCCGATGCGGACGGTGTCGGCCAGGGCCTTGTGCTTGCCCCGCTTGAGCGCGCCGCCGTGGCGGGACGCGAGCAGCGCCACCACCTCGGCTCCGATGTTGTGACGGGAGCCGGCGTACTCGGTGCCCGGGTTCCCGAAGCCGACGACCAGCAGGTCGGCCGGCATGGCCTTATTCGGACGCCTCTTCGGCGTCGCCCTCGGCGGCAGCCGTCTCGCCGGCCTCGCCCTCGGCCGTCTCGTCCTCGGCGTCGGCCGCCTCGGCGGCCTCCTCGGCCTCGGTCTCGAGCTGCTCGGCCTCGATCGTGGCCCGGGTGACCTGGGCGATCGCCACGGCCTCCTCGGGGTCGACGTCGGTCGTGACGCCCTCGGGCAGCTTCAGGTCGCCGACCCGGATGGAGTCGCCGATGCCCAGGCTCGACACGTCGACGGTGATGTCGTTCGGGATGTTCGTCGGGGTGGTGTTCACCGACAGGCTGAACAGCTGCTGGTCGATGGTGCCGTCGGCGTTGTGCACGGCCTGCGACTCACCCTCGAGGATGATCGGCACGTCGACGGTCACGATCTCGTTGCGGTTCACGACGAGGAAGTCGACGTGGATGACCTCGTTGCGCACCGGGTGGCGCTGCATGTCCTTGACGATCGTCAGGTGCTTGTCGCTGCCGACCTCGAGGTTGATGACGGCGTTGTGACCGGCATCGGTGTGGAGGGCGTGGCGCAGGTCCTTGCGGTCGATGGAGACCGAGAGCGGCGTGATGCCGTGGCCGTAGACGACGGCCGGGATGCGGCCATCCTCACGCAGACGGCCCGACGACCGGGAGCCGATCGTTCGGCCGGACTCGGCGACAAGGGTGACTTCGGACATCGGACGCGCTCCTACAACAAGCCTTGCGGTGGACCGGGAGAGTCTACGGGGTCAGAGGCCCCGCGCCCAAGCGGCTCGGGCTACGACTGGTTCTGGCCGTCGAAGATCTCGGAGACCGAGGTGTCCTCGAAGACGGCGTCGATGGCATCGGCGATGATCTTGGCCACGGACAGGACCTCGATCTTGTCGATCGCCTTCTCCGGCGGCAGCGGCACGGTGTCGGTGATCACGACCCGCTCGAACTCGGAGTTCTTGAGCCGGTCGATGGCCGGGTCGGAGAGCAGGCCGTGGGTGGCCATGCCCCACACCTCGGTGGCGCCCTTGCCCTTCAGGATCTCGGCGGCGGCGCAGATCGTGCCGGCCGTGTCGATCATGTCGTCGATGAGGACGCAGCGGCGGCCGTCGACGTCGCCGATGACGCCGCGGGCCTCGACCGTGCTGAGGGTGCCCTTGGGCCGGGTCTTGTGGACGAAGGCCAGGTCGGCGCCGAGGTGCTGGGCGTAGCGCTCGGCCACCTTCACCCGGCCGGCGTCGGGCGAGACGATCACCAGGTCGCTGCCGCCCTCGCGCTTGAGGTAGTCGAGCAGCACGGGCATCGCCGTGAGGTGGTCGACCGGCTTGTCGAAGAAGCCCTGGATCTGGCCCGAGTGCAGGTCGACGCTCACGACCCGGCTGGCGCCGGCGGTGGTGAGCATGTTGGCCACGAGCTTGGCCGTGATCGGCTCCCGACCCTCGGCCTTGCGGTCCTGGCGGGAGTAGCCGTAGTACGGGCAGACGGCGGTGATGCGCTTGGCCGACGCCCGCTTGGCGGTGTCGATCATGATCAGCTGCTCCATCAGCGCTTCGTTCACCGGGTGGCTGTGGGTCTGCACGATGAACACGTCGGAGCCGCGGACGGACTCGCCGAACTGGCACTTGATCTCGCCGTTGGCGAAGGTCTTGAGGTTGGCCTCGCCGAGGCTGATGTCGAGGTGGTTGGCGATGTCACTGGCCAGCTCGGGGTGCGAGCGACCGGAGTACACCTGCAGCCGCTTCTTGGTGACCAGTTCCAACGTCTTCCGCTCCATGCTCGCCCCGACCGTCGCCCTAGCCCTGAGTGTAGAACGGGCCGGTCGTCGTCCCGGAGGCGATCGCCGTGCCCGACGGCAGGTGGCAGAACGGGCCGACCACGCAGCCGTCGCCGATCTCGGCGTCGGAGGCGTAGGTGGAGCGGACGACGGAGTCCTCGCCGACGATGGTGTCGACGAGGCGGCTGTCGGGGCCGATCTCGCTGCGGGCGCCGATGCGGGTCTGGCCCTGGAGGATCGTGCCGGGGAACAGCGTGACGTCCTCACCCAGGTGGACGGTGGCGTCGACGTAGGTGTTGGCCGGGTCGAGCATGGTGACGCCCCGGTCGAGCCAGGCGGCGTTGGTGCGGTGGCGCAGCTCGGCCTCGGCGGCGGCGAGCTGGGCCCGGTCGTTGATGCCGAGCATCTCGCTCGGGTCCTCGCCGATCACCGCTTCGACCCGATGGCCGGCCTGGGACAGCACGGCCACCACGTCGGTCAGGTAGTACTCGCCCTGGGCGTTGTCGGGGGTGAGCCGGCGCAGGGCGGGCGAGAGCAGGCTGCGCTTGAAGCAGTAGATCGAGGCGTTCACCTCGGCGATCTCGAGCTCCTCGGCCGTGGCGTCCCGGTGCTCGACGATCCGCACGACGCGGTCGTCCTTGCCCCGGACCAGGCGCCCGTAGCCCGTCGGGTCCGGGAAGCGGTAGCCGAGCACGGTGACGGCGGCGTCGGTGCCGCGGTGCACGTCGAGGACCTCGCGCAGGGTCTCGGCCCGGACGAGGGGCATGTCGCCGGCGAGGACGAGGACGTCGGCGTCCTCGTCGTCGTCCTCGAAGGCGGTGAGGGCGATGCCGGCGGCGTCGCCGGTGCCCCGTTGCACGGCCTGCTCCACGAAGTCGATGGCCAGCCCGGGCGGGCCGTCCTCGACGAGCTTCTTGGTGACCCGCTCGGCGCCGTGGCCGACCACGACCACGGCCCGTTCGGCCTCCAGGTCGGCGACGCGGTCGAGGACGTGGAGCAGCATGGCCCGGCCGCACAGCAGGTGCAGCGGCTTGGGTCGGGTCGAGCGCATCCGCTTGCCCTCGCCGGCGGCGAGCACCACGGCAGCGAGCGACGACGTCATGACGTCCTTGCTACCACCGTCACCGGCGGAAGTGGCTCGGGGGGGAGGGATCGAACCTCCGACATACGGCACCAAAGGCCGTCGTTCTACCGCTGAACTACCCCCGAACGATCGACGTCGAGGCTAGTGGGACCTCAGTGGCGGACGATCTCCCAGAGGTCGATGACCTCGGAGGCCTTGACCATCCGGTCGTCGTGGCCGTCGTGCAGCCACAGGGTGGCGGTGCCACGACCGGCGGAGACCAGCTCGCAGTCGTCGAGGCGGGAACCGTCGGCCAGCGACACCGACACGTGGTGCCCCTCGAGTTGGCGGTAGGTGCGAAGTGCCTGCGGCGACATTGACCAGCCCTCCTCCGTTGCCCGAAGCAGTCGTTCTACGTCAACAACCACTTCGGCGCGCGGATGCCCGACCTGAGGCTCAGAGCCGGATCACCTGGCTCCGGGCGACGGGCTGGCGGGCGGCGTCGAGCACGACGACGACGTACCGGGTGGGCTCGGGCGGGGCGGCCCGGTCGGCCGCCCGGACGCCGTCGACCGAGGGCCGCCGGGCGATGACGTCGCGGTCCTCGCGGACCACCACGTAGCCGCCGAAGTCGGCGCCGTCGTACCTCGTCCACACCAGCCCCACGCTGCCGTCGCGCAGGCGGCGGCCGACCAGCTCGAGCGTGACCGGGATGTCGCGCTGGGCCCGGGGCGGCGGCGTCGTCGGCGGGGTCGACGTGGTGGTGGTCGTGCTCGGCCGCGGGGCCCCGGCCGGCGCCGCCGTGGTGGTCGTCGTCGGCGCCGCGGTCGTGGTGGTCGTGGCGTGCTGGCGCAGGTAGCGGCGCAGCCGCAGGAGCCGGCCCCCCCGGACGATCGCCTCCTCGTTCGGGCCGATGGTGACGTCGCCCGCCGTGACGCTGCCGGCCGGCCCGGTCGTGACGTGGTCGCCCTCCTCGAGCTGCTGGCCCTGCTCGGCCGGGACCGAACGCTCGGCCTGGAGCACGCTGGCGTCCGACGCGGTGACGATGGTGATCGTGCGGGGCTCGGAGGAGCCGCCGAAGGCGAGGAGCACGAAGCCGAGGACCATGGCCGCCACGGCGGCCGCCGGCAGGACCACGGGGAGGCGGAGCACCCGGGCCCGGTGCTCGGGCGCGCGGTGGAGCCGGCCGGCGTCGAGGCCGGCGAGGAACGCCTCGGTGGGCGGGGGCGGCGCGGTCGCCCCGAGGTCGTCCAGGCGGCGGGTGAGGTCGTCAGGCTCGGTCACGGTGCTCCTCCCGGTCGAGCTCCGAGCGCAGGGCGGCGTGGGCCCGGTGCAGCACGACGGCGAACGTCGAGGTCGACACGCCCAGGGCGGCAGCCGCCTCGGCCGGCTCGAGGCCGGCCAGGTGCCGGAGGGTCAGGGCCTCGGCGTACCGGGGCCGGATGCGGCCGAGGGCGGC
The DNA here is from genome assembly GCA_025464025.1 of Actinomycetes bacterium. Next base: position 14,068 of record JAODBP010000095.1, read on the forward strand.
GCGCAGGGCGGGGTCGTCGTCGGCCAGGTGCTCGTCGGCGCCGGCGGCCGAGGGCGTCGTCAGCAGCGACAATGCCCGCTGGCCCCGGGGCGAGCGGGTCCGGGCCTCTCGACGGGCGTGGTCGGTCACCTGGTTGGCCGCGATCCGCAGGAGCCAGGCCGGGAAGCCGCCGTCGTGCCAGCGGAAGTCGGGCAGGGCCCGCCACGCCCGCTCGAACGTGGCCGACGTGACGTCCTCGGCCGCCTCCCGGCTCCCGAGCCGGCGCCAGGCCAGGGCGTGGACCCGGCCGGCGTGGGCCCGGTACAGCTCGGCGAAGGCGTCCGGGTCCGAGCGCGCCCGATCGACGAGCAACCGCTCGTCGATCGGGTCGGCCACAGGGGGAAGTGTGGCGGAACGCTCAGCGGGCGGTGCGAGCAGCACGCTCGACGACGACCTGCTCACGGTTGCTCCGGGCGACCGGCTTCTTGTCCTCGCCCAGGGCCTGGACCACGAAGTTGTAGTGACCGGGCTTCACGTCCTTGCGGGTGAAGGAGGTCGCCTCGGTCTTGCGGATCACGAAGCTGCCCTTGGCGCCCCGCCGGACGCTGGCGACGACCCGGTAGCCGGCGGCGCCCTCGAAGGCGTCCCACTCGCAGTGGATGGCCGGCTTGCTGTCGTCGACGGTGACCTCGTGGCAGGTCAGGTGGATGGCCTGCTCGGCGCGGGCCGGCCGGGTGGACGGCGTCGTGGTCGTGGTGTCCTCGGCCAGGGCCGGCGTGGCCAGGCCGACGATCGTGGCCAGGCCGAGGGCGACGGCGGGGAGGGTGCGGCGCATGGGGTGCTCCTTCGGGGTCGGGAACCGCTTCTCACCCCGTCCAACGGCCATCGCGCCGCTCGGATTACACCGCCTTGGTGCGGCCAGGAGGCAGGAGGTAGCCTCGTCTCCCTCATGGGATCGTTGATCAAGAAGCGCCGGAAGCGCATGCGCAAGAAGAAGCACAAGAAGATGCTCAAGCGCACTCGCTTCCAGCGCCGCGCCAAGGGCAAGTAGAACCGAGCTCGTCCGAGCCGACCGGCCGCCTGTCCTCAGGCTGGCCGGTCGCTGCGCGTCACGACCCGGTCGTCGCCCGGGAAGGCCCCCTCGACGAACCAGCTCGAGCCGCTGCCGGCCAGCACCGGGGTCAGCCCCGTCGCGTCGCCCAGCCGGTCGCGCCACTCCGCCAGGCGGGGCTCGACCCGGAGGGCCGCCGGCTCCAGGTCGTTGGGCCCCTCGGCCGTGGGACCCCTCAGCTCGTCCCACGCCCGGTAGACGGCCGGGGTCGACACGCCGAACGGCGGCGTGAGCAGCGTGAACGTGCGCGCCACCAGCGGCAGGGGCTCGAGCACCTCGCCGATGCCGGTCACCCGGGCCCGCCCGCCGACGAGGCAGAACGGCACGTCGGCGCCGAGCGAGGCGGCGAGGGCCAGGTCGTCGACGCCGGCCCAGCGCAGCACGGCGGCGGCATCGGCCGAGCCCCCGCCCAGGCCCCCGCCGGCCGGGATCCGCTTGGTGAGGGTGACGTGCGCCGTGCGGCCCACGGCCCGCAGGGCCCGCCGCACCAGGTTGTCGTCGTCGGCCACCACCGGCAGCCCGGCCCCCCCGAGCACCTCGAGGCCGTCGCCGTCGGCGAAGGTCAGCTCGTCGGCCAGGTCGAGGGTGAGCATCTCGGCGTCGATGAGGTGGTAGCCGTCGCTGCGGGTCCCGAGGACGCGCAGCGACACCGTCAGCTTGGCGGCGGCACGGAGGCGTGCCGGAGTGCCCATCAGCGCAGGGAGCACGTCGCCAGCCTGCCCCACGCGACCACGTCGAGCTCCTCGGCCCGAGCCTCGGGCCGCACCCCGGCCGCCTCGAAGTCCTCGGGCCGCACCAGGCCGGCCAGCGACCGCCGCAGCATCTTGCGCCGCTGCCCGAAGCCGGCCCGCACCAGCTCGAACAGCCGGTCGCGGGGCGCGTCGGTGGCCGGCTCGGCCCGCCGCTCGATGGCCACCAGGGCGGAGTCGACGTTGGGCTTGGGCAGGAACACCGTCGGCGGCACCAACCCGGCCACCTTGGCCTCGGCCCAGTAGGCCACCTTCACCGAGACCGCCCCGTAGGCGTCGTCGCCCGCCTTGGCCGCCAGCCGCTCGCCGACCTCCTTCTGGACCATCACGAGCATGCGCTGCACGGCGGGCACGCCGTCGAGGATGTCGGCCACCAGCGGTGTGGCCACGTTGTACGGCAGGTTGGCCACGAGGGTCCACGGCCCCTCGCCGAGCAGCTCGGCCCAGTCGACGACCATGGCGTCGGCCTGCACGACCGTCGTGCCGGTGCCGGCCACGTTCTCCTCCAGCAGCGGCACCAGGTGGCGATCGAGCTCGACCGCGGTCACCTGGGCGCCGGTCTCGACCAGGGCGAGGGTGAGCGAGCCGAGCCCGGGGCCGATCTCCACCACCCGGTCGCCAGGGCCCACGCCGGCCAGCCGGGCGATGCGCCGGACCGTGTTCGGGTCGACGACGAAGTTCTGCCCGAGGGCCCGGCTGGGGTGGCGGTCGATCCGGGCCAGCTGCTCCGAGACCTGGGCCCGGGTGAGGGTCACCAGGCGATGCGGACGGAGATGACGCCCTCGGAGCGAGGCGCCAGCTGCTCGAACTCCCGGGGGTTGAGGTCGATGATCCAGCCCTCCACGTAGGGGCCGCGGTCGCCGACCGTGCAGCGGACGCTCTTGCCGTTGGCCACGTTCGTGACCGTGACGACGGTGCCGAACGGAAGGCTCTTGTGGGCGCAGATCCCGGCCTCGTGGTCGTACCAGGACGCCTTGCCCGACTCGGTGCCGTCGGCGGCCGGCGCCGAGGTGGGCGTCGTCTTGGCCCTCGGCGCGACCGTCGGCTTGGGCCGGGGCTTGGCCGTCGTGGTCGGCGCCGGGGCCAGCTTGGGCCGGATCGTCGACTTCGCCGCCGGCCGGACCGTCGTCGGCGTGAAGGCGCGCCGCTTCACCGTGGTGGGCGGGGCCGCCGTGGTCGTCGTGGTCGCGGCCTCGGCGGCGATGTCGCTCGGGCCGAGCACGACGACGTGGGAGCTGCCGGGCACGGCGGTGGCCACGACGGGCAGGGTCTCGAGCGTCTCGCCGGTGGCCACGGCGACCGGTCCCTTGGGCGAGTCGTCTCGGGCCGTGAACAGGGCCGGCACGAGCGCGACGGTGATGGCGATGTTCGCCAGCAGCCAGACGCGGCGCGTCGTGAGAAAGCCCTGCGACAGGTCTCCGCCCTCCCGATAGGTCGAGCGACGACGCTAGGGGTGCCGTAACCCGACCGCAACCTCAGGAGGTCGGAAAAGCGAACAAGCGTTCGGCGTTGGCCGAGGTCACCCGGGCCACCTCGTCGACGTCGATGCCCTTGGTCGCGGCGACGGCGGCGCCCACGAGCGGGACCCAGGCCGGCTGGTTCCGCTGCCCCCGGTGGGGCACCGGCGCGAGGTAGGGGCTGTCGGTCTCGACGGTGAGCCGGTCGAGGGGGCACAGCACGGCGGCGGCCCGCACGTCGTCGGCCGTCTTGAAGCTCACGATGCCGCTGAACGAGAGGTAGGCACCCCGGTCGAGGCACTGGCGGGCCTCGTCGGGCCCCCCCGTGAAGCAGTGGAACACCGTGCGCTCGGGGATGCCCTCGGCATCGAGGAGGGCGAAGGTGTCGGCCCAGGCCTCGCGGGTGTGGATCACCAGGGCCAGGCCCGAGGTGTGGGCGAGGGCGATCTGGGCGGCGAAGGCCTCCCGCTGCACATCGCGGGGCGAGTGGTCGTAGTGGTAGTCGAGCCCGCACTCGCCCACGGCGACGACCTCGGGTTCGGCCAGCAGGGCCTCGATCCCGTCGATGCCGCCGGCGGCGTCGTGGGGGTGCACCCCGGCCGTCGACCAGACCCCGGCGTGGCGCCGGGCCACGTCGAGGGCGGCCTGCGACGAGGCGAGGTCGGTGCCCACCGTGACCAGGCGGTCGACGCCGGCGACCCGGGCCTCGGCGATGACCTCCTCCCCCACCCCCTCGTAGGGGATGTGGCAGTGGGCGTCGGTCCACATGTCAGCTGGGCTGGATCCTCGGGAACAGCGGCGTGCCCTTCTCCACGGCGAGGCCGCCGGGGTAGCCGCCCCAGGCTGCCGCCTCCGGGAGGCGCTGGTCCTCGGGGCTGCCGGGCAGTCCGATCCGGCGCCAGACCTCGCGCATCGTCGAGGGCATCGCGGGCGAGCCGAGGATGGCCACGATCCGGAGCACCTCGAGGGCGTCACCGAGCACGGCGTCGACGCCCGGGCCGGGTTCGGCCTTCCACGGCTCGTTCACCTCGAGGTGGGCGTTCGTCTCGCGGATCAGGCGCCACGTCGCCTCGAGGGCGTCGGACGGCACCAGCCGCTCCCACGCGTCGGCCGCGTCGGCGTAGACCGAGGCCGCCACCGCGGCCAGCGGGCTGTCGGGGCTGGGCGCCGGACCGACGCCGTCGCACTTCTTGGCCACCACGGTGGCCACCCGGCTGAGGAGGTTGCCGAGGTTGTTGGCCAGATCGGTGTTGTACCGCTGGACCATGCCCTCGTAGCTGAAGTCGCCGTCGTTGCCGAAGGCCACGTCGCGGAGGAAGTGGTAGCGGTAGGGGTCGACGCCGAAGTCCTCGACCAGGTCGTGCGGCGCGATGTGGTTGAGCTTGGTCTTGCTCATCTTCTCGCCGCCGACGAGGAGCCAGCCGTGGACGTGGACCTCCTTCGGCGGCTCGAGCCCGGCCGCCATGAGCATCGCCGGCCACCACACGCAGTGGAACCGGATGATCTCCTTGCCGATGACGTGGTGGGCGACGGGCCACCACTTGTCGAACGCCGCCTCGTCGGAACCGAAGCCGGCGGCGGTGGCGTAGTTGATGAGGGCGTCGTACCAGACGTAGAAGACGTGGCGGTCGTCCCACGGCACCGGCACGCCCCAGTCGATCGACGTGCGGGTGATCGAGATGTCCTGGAGGCCCTGCTTGATGAAGCCGAGGGCCTCGTTGCGCTTGGTCGACGGCTGGACGAAGTCGGGGTGCGACTCGTACCAGTCGAGCAGAGGCTGCTCGAAGCGCGACAGGCGGAAGAAGTAGTTCTCCTCGGCCAGCGTCTCGAGCGGGCGGCCGTGGATGGGGCACAGCCCGTCGGGTGCCTGGGCGTCGGTGTAGTAGTCCTCGCAGCTCACGCAGTACATGCCCTCGTAGCTGCCGAGCTCGATGTGGCCGTTGTCGCGGATGCGGCCGAGCAGCTCCTGCACCGAGATGCGGTGGCGCTCCTCGCTGGTGCGGATGAAGTCGTCGAACTGGATGTCGAGCTCGGCCCAGGCGTCGCGGTAGCGGGCGCTGTTGTGGTCGGCCATGGCCAGGGGGGTCATCCCGGCCGCCTCGGCCGCCCGCTGGATCTTCAGCCCGTGCTCGTCGGTGCCGGTGAGGAAGAACGTGTCGTCACCCAGCAGCCGGTGCCAGCGGGCCACGGCGTCGCAGTTCACCGTCGTGTAGGCGTGCCCGATGTGGGGCGAGTCGTTGGCGTAGTAGATCGGAGTGGTGATGTAGAAGGGCCGCGCCACAGCCGCCCAACCTACCGACCCGCTGCCACCGGTTCGCACGGGTTGCGCAGCCTGCGGCGAGGGAACACCTCACCGCATGCTGACCCTCTTGCTCCTCGTCATCGTCATCGTCCTCCTCCTCGGCGGGGGCGGCTACTACCGCGGCCGCGGCCGCCGGGGGCTGTAGCCGGTTCTGGGTCCCAAACCGAGGGCCTACGGCAC
>JAODBP010000136.1 GCA_025464025.1 Actinomycetes bacterium
CCTGCGCATGCCGATCCTCATGCCCGACCCGGTGGTCGGCGAGGCGCCGGCCGCGCCTCCGGTCCGCCTCGTCGCCGTGGGTCGCATGGCGCAGGAGAAGGGCTTCGACGTGCTCGTCGCCGCCCTCACCGTGCTGGCCGATCTGGGCGTCGACGCCGACCTCGACGTGTTCGGCGTGGGCACCGAGGTGCTGTCCGGCGACCGGGTCCGCGGCCACGGGGCCCGGTCGCGCGACGAGATCGCCGCCGCCCTGGCCGGGGCCCACGCCCTGGTCGTGCCGAGCCGACGCGAGGGCCTCGGCATCGTCGCCCTCGAGGCCATGGCCGTCGGTCGACCGGTGATCGCCAGCGCGGTGGGCGGCCTGGTCGAGACCGTCGAGGACGGCGTCGACGGGATCCTCGTGCCGCCCGACGACCCGGCCGCCCTGGCCGACGCCATCCGCCGGCTCCCCCTCCCGTCGCCGGGCGCGGCGGCCGTCGGGCGGCACCGGCCCGACGAGGTGGCCGCCCGCCACGTGGCCGCCTACGAACGGGCGATCGGCGAGCGGGCCATCAGCGAACGGTGACGGTGGAGGTCGCCGGCCGGGGGAACCAGGCCAGGCCCTCCTGGCGGAGTCCGACCTCCAGCCAGTAGCGCCCGGGCGTCGTCGGCGCGACGAGGGCCAGCGGGATCGTGACCGTCTCCTGGTCGCGGACCACGCGGGGCAGCTCGGCGGTCTGGGTGAGGACCTCGGTGCCCGACGCATCGAGCCAGCGGGCACTGAGCCGGACGGCGCCCTGCACGTAGCCGGGCAGGACCGAGAGCGGCCGCCACGCCGCGCCCCCCGAGTGGGTGACGCCGACGTCGACGGTGCGCGAGGCGCCGGGGGCGAGGTGGACGGGCAGTTCGACGTGCAGCACCTGCCCGGCGTCGGCGATCGGCGCGGTTGGGTCGGCCGGGAGCAGGACACCCGTGCCCTCCAACCGGCGCTGGAGGTCCCCGGGCACCACCCAGAGGGCCTGGTCGGCGTAGGGCCCGACCTCGACCGTCACCAGTCGGGCACCGTCGACGGGCGGCCGTTCGGGCGACCCGATGGCGAGGTCGTCGCCGGGCCGGCCGCGCCGGCTGTCGAAGAAGCGCACGCCCCGGTCCGACAGCTCGAGCTGGTAGAAGTTCGCCGCCTCCTTGTCGTAGGCGGCCCGGTCGTAGGAGACGGCGCCGTGGTCGCTCACGGCGCGGACGACCTCGGGGATCGTGGTGAAGGCGGACCACCGGTCGTCGAACGGGCGGAGGGTGCTCGCCTGCACGTTCGCCGACGCGCCGGCGAAGAGGGCGGCCACCAGGGCCAGGCCGGCCAGCGCCCTCCACCGGGCCACGGCGAGGACGCCGCCGGTGGCGACGAGGGCGAGGATCGTCGTGCGGGCCACGTCGATGCGCAGCACGTCGGGACCCGAGCCGCTGCGGAACGGCAGGAGCCCGGTGACGTTGAGGGGCATCACGTCGCCGCCGAAGAGGTCGCCGCCGCGCAGCAGGACGAGGAGGGCGGCGAGACCGGCGGCGAGCACGGCCACGCCGACGAGCAGCCGGGGGAGGTAGCTGCGCCAGGCGACGACGCCGGCCGCGCCGGCCACCAGCAGGACGGGCACGATGCCCTCGACGTAGCGGCCGTAGACCATGTGGTCGACCCGGGTGCCGTCGGACATCTCGATGGCCGACGCCGCCAGCGTGGCGAGGCAGGCGAACAGCGTCACCAGTCGCAGGGCGGTCGGCAGGCGGCGCGTCGTCAGCAGCCAGAGCGCGCCGATGGGGGCCAGGCCGAGCGTGGCGACGGTGAGGTACCAGAGCTGGCCCACGGCCGCCTTGCCCGCGCCCCACACCAGGTGGGGGTCGGTGAGCCGGCCGAGCACGTCGCCCTCCACGCCCGCCGAGGTCTTCGTGTAGATGGCGTCGAGCAGGGCGTGGTTCACCAGGCGGGTGGCCACGAAGAGCACGACGACAGCGGCGATGCCGGCCGCCGCGGCCGGGCGGGGCAGCTGGCGGCGGGCGGCGAGAGCAGCGAGGAAGCCGAGGGAGACGGCCACCATGCCGAGCCCGCGCGGGTGGGTGGCGTTGCACGCAGCGGCGAGCACGCCGACGGCGACGGCCGACCACGTGCTCGGCCGGGACACGACGCGGGCGGCGGCCAGGACGAAGAGCAGGAACAGCAGCTGGTAGAGCGACTCGCCCCACTCGTAGCCGGCGAGCAGCAGCACGGCCGGGTACGTGGCGGCGACGGCGGCGGCTCCCAGCGCCACGCGCGGCGGGAGGGCGAAGGCGCGGCGGCCGACGAGGTACGCCGTCGGCAGCACGGCGGTGGCCAGCAGGGCGTTGACCACGAGGGCACCGAGCTGGACGTCGCGCGGCGCGGCCATGACGAGGTACAGCGGCGCCACGAGCAGCGACCAGGCCGGGTGGTAGAAGCTCGTCGGCCCCTGGAAGGTGTCGCCGGCCTTGCCGGCCAGCCACCGGGCGTTGGCGAGGTAGCCGGTGGTGTCGGACAGCAGGAAGCCGTGCACCGGCCACACCAGCACGGCGTGGAGGAGGAGCAGGGCCGCCGCCCCGGCCGCCAGGGCGGCGCCGCGACGGACGGTCACTACGACGACGCGGGGTCGATCTCGTCGGCCCGCTTCGCCAGCCGGACCTGGAGGTCGGCGAGGAGGCCGATGCCGAACACCTGGAAGGCGGCGAACAGCACGAGGAGGGTGTTGGTGGTGATCCGGAAGTCGTGGACGTTCCAGTCGTAGGCCAGCTTGCCGAGGCCGACGGCAGCGAGCGCCATGCCGAGCGGGAGGAAGATCCGCAGGGGGTTGTAGGACAGCACGAGCCGGATCACCTGGGTGAGGTAGCGGCGGGTGTCCTTGCGCCAGTGGAACTTCGAGGTGCCGGCCCGCGGCGAGTACTCGATCGGCACGTACTTGACCGAGTAGCCGTTGGCGAGGAACGCCATGGTGATCGTGGTGACGCAGGAGAAGCCCTTGGGCAGGAGGTGGAGGTACTGGAGCGCCACCTCCTTCCGGAACGCCCGCAGCCCGGAGTTGAGGTCGGGGATGCGGTGCTCGACGAGGTACGAGGCCAGCCGGCGGATGAACCACTTGGCCGGCACGCGGAACGCCTTGTGCGTCCCCTGCTCCGAAGTGCGGGCGCCGACGACCTGGTCCCACCCGTCGAGCTCCTTCACCAGCTCGGGGATGCGGTCGTTCGGGTAGGTCATGTCGGCGTCGGTCCACACGACGACCCGACCGCGGGCGGCGCGGGTGCCGGCCTTGCGGGCCGAGCCCGAGCCCCGGTTCTGGGCGAACTGGATCAGCCGGATGCCGTCGATGGTGCGGAGCTGCTCGCCCGAGCCGTCGTCGGAGCCGTCGTCGACCACGACGATCTCCCACGTGTACGAGCTGGCCTCGAGCGCGGTGGTGATGCGGTCGATCTCGGCCCGAAGGTGCCCCTTCTCGTTGTAGACCGGGAGCACGACGGTGACGTCGAGCTCCTCCTCGGGATCGAGCGGGGCGGCGGGCATGGCGGGACGAGGATAGGCCGGGTGCTCCGGTCGCTAGGGTCGTGGTCGTGAGGGTGCCGCGGGCGGTCGTGCGGGCCGTGGCCCGGGTGAAGCCGCACCTGCCGGCATCGTCGCTCCCCGTGCTCGACACCCTGCGCTCGTTCGCCGGCGACGGGCCGATCGTCGCCACGCCCTCGTTCCGGCGGGTGCTGGCCCTGGGCGCCCACCCCGACGACGAGGTCGTCGGCTGCGGCGGGCTCCTCGCCCTGCTGGCGGACGCCGGCGCCGAGGTCCACGTGTGCTTCGCCACCGACGGCGAGGCGACCATCGGCGCGTCGCTGCCGCCGGAGGAGGTGGCCCGCCGGCGCCGAGCCGAGGCCGAGGCGTCGTGCCGGGTGCTCGGCGCCTGCCCGCCGCGCTTCCTCGGCCACCCCGACGGGAGCCTCGCCGAGCACGCCGCTGCCCTGGCCGACGACGTGCGTCGCCTGGTCGACGAGCTGCGGCCCGACGTCGTGCTCGCTCCGTGGGCGCTCGACGGCCACCGCGACCACCGGGCCGTGTTCGCCGCCGTCCCCGCTGGCGTCGAGCTGTGGGGCTACGAGACGTGGACGCCGCTGACGCCGAACCGGATCGTCGACGTGTCGGCGGTGTTCCCCCGCAAGGAGCAGGCGCTGGCCTGCTACGAGACGGCCCACCTCGCCTTCGACGTCGGCGCCATGCTCGCCCTGAACCGGTACCGCTCGGTGCACGGGCTGTCTGGTCGAGGCCACGCCGAGGCCTACCTCACCCGCGCATGAGCGAACCGGTGCTCCGCGACGCGGGTCCCGACGACGACGAGGCCATCGCCGCGCTCATCGGCGAGGCGTTCCCCGGCAACCCGAAGTCGCAGGTCGAGGTGCTGCGCTGGCAGTACCGGGAGAACCCGTTCGGCCCGACGGTCGGTCGGGTGCTGGAGGACGAGGGTCGGATCGTGGCCCACTACTCGGCCTTTCCGATGCCCTACGTCCTGGACGACCGGCCTGCGGTCGTGGGGAACGCGGTCGACGCCGCGGTGGCGCCGTCGCACCAGGGGCGGCGGCTGTTCACCCCGCTGGCGCGCGCCCTCTACGAGGGGTGCGCGGCGGCCGGCATGCCGGTGGCGGTCTGCTACGCCTCGAACCCGATCGCGATGCAGGGCGTGGCCCGGGCCGGTGTCCAGTGGCAGCCTCGGCTGCGGACGCTGGTCCTCGCCGTCGACGACGCCTGGCTGGGGCGGCGCTTCCACGTGCCGGCCGTCGCCGGCGGCCTGGTCCGGCGGGTCGGGTTCCGGCTCGGTCGGGGCCCGATGGGCGAGGAGCTCGGCGAGCTGCCTGGGGGGATCGACGGGCTGTGGTCGCGCGTGCGGGCGACCGGCGTCGTCAACGGCGTCGACCGGGGCGAGGCGTGGTGCCGCTGGCGCTACGAGGGATCGCCGATCGGCGGCTACCGGTACGTCGCGCAGCGCCGCGGTGGCGACCTGGCCGGGCTGGCCGTGGTGCTCGAGCGGGAGGACTTCGGTGGCCGGTTCGCCTACCTCCTCGAGCTCCAGGCCGCCGATGCCGACGCGGCCCGGTCGGTGCTCAGGGCCGTCGCCGCGTTCGACGGGATCTCGGGCGTCGCCACCGTGGCCGTCGACGGCGGGCCGCTGCACCGCCTCGCCACCGCGGCCGGCATGCGCACGCTGCCGAGGCGGCTCGAGCCCAAGGGCGGGGCCTGGTACGGCCTGGTCGACACGACCGGCGGCGGGCGCGACGTCGAGGCGCCGTGGCACGTCGGGTGGGGCGACATGGACCACCTCTAGCTAGCTAGGTGGGCTAACTTGGGGGGGTGCTGGTCAACGTGCACGACGCCAAGACCAACCTGTCGAAGCTGCTCGCCCGGGTCGAGGCCGGCGAGGAGGTCGTCATCGGCCGCAACGGCGTGCCGGTGGCGAAGCTGGTGAAGGCCGACCCGCCGCGGCGGTGGCGCCAAGCCCCGGAGTCGTGGCGGGGTCAGGTCTGGATCGCGCCCGACGCGTTCTCGCCTGAGGTCGACGCCGAGATCGCTGCGCTCTTCTACGGGGACGACGATGACTAGCCGCTTGTTGCTGGACAGCCACGTCACCCTGTGGTGGCTCGATCCGGACGGACCGATCTCGACCGATGTCCGTGGCCTGATCGACGATGCCTCCAACGAGGTCGTCGTGAGCGCGGCGAGCGTGTGGGAGCTGGGGATCAAGCGGGCGCAGGGTCGCCTCCAGGTCCCGGACGACATGCTCGTGGCACTGGACGTCCAGGAGATCGACATCCTCGACGTGACCGGAGCCCACGCCGCGGTGGCGGCGGAGTTGCCGATGCACCACAAGGACCCCTTCGATCGGATGTTGATCGCCCAGGCCCTGCACGACGACTACGTCGTGGTCACGGCAGACCGCGTGTTCGCCGACTACGGGGTGGCGGTGGTGTCGGCCCGCTGACGGAAGCGGCGCTCCCACCAGAGGGCGAGGCCGAGCCACACCAGCTCGAAGGCGAAGTCCCACGCTCGGAAGGCGACGGCGAAGGCGGCGGCGTTGCCGGCCGTGAACCGGTCGGCCAGCAGGGCGGCGATCACGCCCTCCCGCACGCCGAGCCCGGCCGGGGTGATGCCGACCATGCCGAGCAGGGCGCCGAGGTTCACGGCGGCGATGATCAGCCACACGTCGCGCGGGTCGATGGTGTGGAGGGCGGCGGCGACGAAGACGAACCCGCACGCCCGCACCAGGTTGTTCAGCCCGTAGAGGCCGACGGCCTCGTAGAGGCGCCGGGGCCGGAGCGACTCGGGGGCCAACGCCGGGAAGCGGGCGAGCAGGCGACCGCCGATGCGGAGGAGCACGGGCAGGCCGACCAGCACCGTCAGGGCGCCGGCGGCCATGAGCAGGCGCAGCGGCCAGGGGATGGTCGACGACGGCAGCCACGAGGCGAAGAAGCCGCCCCACACCACGATCATCCCGCCCTCGAGGGCGAGCGAGCCGGCGGCCAGCGAGCGGGGCACGCCCTCCCTCGACGACAGCAGCACCCGGGACGCGACGAGGGCGACGTTGCCGGGGATGAACCGGCTGGCCTGGGAGAGGCACCAGACCCGCACCGCCTTGGCCCGCGGCAGCTCGACGCCGTAGGCGCCGAGGGTCTGGCGCCAGGCCAGCGGCAGGAGGATGCCGCCGGCGAACGTGAACGGGGCGGCGACCAGCAGCCACCCGGGGCTCAGCTCGAATTCGACCTTGCGGAGGTCGTCCGCGCTGCGGGCCCCGGCCAGCACCAGCACGGCGATGATGGCGACGCCGAACACGACGCGGGCCACGAGGAACAACCGGCGGCGGGTCGCTTCGTGCACGGCGACAGTGTGGTCGTAATGTCACGACATGGCCGACAGCCCCCGCTTCACCGACTCGGGCATCGAGATCAAGCCGCTCTACGGCCCCGCCGACCTCGACGGCTGGGATCCGGCGCAGCAGCTGGGTGACCCCGGCGCCGCGCCCTACACGCGGGGCGTCTACCCGTCGATGTACCGGGGCCGCCCGTGGACGATCCGCCCGTACTCCGGCTTCGGCACGGCCGAGGCCACCAACGAGCGGTTCAAGTACCTCCTGGCCAACGGCTCCACCGGCCTGTCGTGCGCCTTCGACCTGCCGACCCAGATCGGCTACGACTCCGACAGCCCCCGCGCCGAGGGCGAGGTCGGCAAGGTCGGCGTGGCCATCGACTCGATCGAGGACATGCGCCAGCTGCTCGACGGCATGCCGCTCGAGAAGGTCACCACGTCGATGACGATCAACTCGACGGCGCCCATCCTCCTGCTGCTCTACGAACTGGTGGCCGAGGAGCAGGGCGTCG
>JAODBP010000138.1 GCA_025464025.1 Actinomycetes bacterium
GCGAGGTAGGAGACCAGGCCCTCGGTGAGCGCCATCATGTCGCCGTAGTCGGCGTAGGCCTGGTAGAGCTCGAGCATCGTGAACTCGGGGTTGTGCCGGGGCGACAGGCCCTCGTTGCGGAAGACCCGGGCGATCTCGAAGACCTTCTCGAACCCGCCCACCACGAGGCGCTTCAGGTAGAGCTCGGGCGCGATGCGCAGGTACAGGTCGACGTCGAGGGCGTTGTGGTGGGTGACGAACGGCTTGGCCGCGGCGCCGCCGGGGATCGGGTGGAACGTCGGCGTCTCGACCTCGATGAAGCCGCGGTCCTCGAGCCACCGACGGGTGAGGCTGACGATCCGGCTCCGCTGGCGGAGGGCCTGGGCCTCCTCCGACACCCACAGGTCGACGTAGCGCTGGCGGTAGCGGGTGTCGGGGTCGCTGATCCCGTGCCACTTGTCGGGGAACTGGCGCTGGGTCTCGGCCAGCAGCACCCACGAGTCGACCTGCACCGACAGCTCGCCCCGCCGGGTCGTCATGACCTGGCCGGTGACGCCGATCCAGTCGCCCAGCGACAGGCCGGCGAAGCCCTCGAAGTCCGGCGTGCCGGCGGCCGTGCCGAAGAGCTGGATGCGGCCGCTGCCGTCCTGGAGGGTGCCGAAGGCGAGCTTGCCCTGGACCCGACGCAGCATCAGGCGGCCGGCGACGGTGACGACCTCGCCGGTCTCGGTGCCGGGCTCGAGCTCGCCGAAGCGAGCCTGGAGCTCGGCCGCGGTGGCGGTGGGTTCGAAGCGGTACGGGGGTGTCATGAGGGGGGCTGGTTCTTCTCGAAGATCGTGCGGAGGCCCTGGAGGGTGAGCCATGGCTCCACGTGCTGGACGGAACGGGTGAACGGCGACATCAGCTCGCAGAGCCGGCCGGTGGAGATGACCTCGGCATCGCCGATCTCGTCGCGGATGCGCTCGACGACACCGTCGACCATGGCCCCGGTGCCGTGGACGACGCCGGACTGGATCGACTCGACCGAGCTGCGGCCGATGACGCTGCGAGGCTCGACCAGCTCGACGTCGCGGAGCAGGGCGGCCTTGCCCACGAGGGCGTCGAGACCGACCTCGATGCCGGGGACGATGACACCACCGAGGTACTCACCCTTGGCCGAGATGGCGTCGAGGATCGTGGCCGTGGCCGAGAAGTCGACGACCACGACGGGCGGATCGAGCAGCTCGAGCGCCCCGACGGCGTTGGCGATGCGATCGGCACCGACCTCACGAGGGTTGTCGTAGAGGATCGGCATGCCGGTCTTGACCCCGGCCTCCAGCACCACGGCGGGGAAGCCGAAGTAGCGCTCGGTCATCTCCCGGAACGCCCGGGTGATGCGGGGGACGCCCGAGGCGACGACGACCCCGGCGATGTCGGTGTCGAAGCTGAAGCCGTGGAAGGCGAGGAACTCCTGCACCAGCAGGGCGACCTCGTCGGACGTGCGGTCGGCCTGGGTCGACAGGCGCCACGTGTCGAGCAGGCGGCGCTCGCCACCCAGCTCGAACAGCCCGACGACGGTCTCGGAGTTGCCGGCGTCGACGGCCAGGAGCACTAGCGCACCTCGACGATGTCGAGCCCGAGGTCGAGGACCGGGGCCGAGTGGGTGAGGGCGCCGACCGAGATGAGGTCGACGCCGGTGCCGGCGTAGCGGCTGACCGTGTGGAGGGTCACGCCACCGGACACCTCGAGCAGCGGGCGATCGGCATCGCCCCGGGCGGCGACGGCCTTGGCCACGTCCTCGGGCGACATGTTGTCGAGCAGCACGATGTCGGCCCGCGCCGCGATGGCTTCGTCGACCTGGGCCAGCGTGTCGGCCTCGCACTGCACGGTCCGGCCGGGCCAGCGCTCCCGCGCCCGGGCGATCGCCTCGGTGATCCCCATGCCGGCGATGTGGTTGTCCTTGAGCAGGACCCACTCGCTGAGGTTGCCCCGGTGGTTCCGGCCCCCGCCGGCCCGCACCGCCGCCTTCTCCAGGGCGCGCAGCCCGGGCGTGGTCTTGCGGGTGTCCCAGATGCGGGCGTCGCCGTGGGCGGCCCGGACGTAGCGACGGGTGAGGCTGGCCACACCGGACAGGTGGCACAGGAAGTTCAACGCCGTCCGCTCGGCGATCAGGATCGACGCCAGGCTCCCCGACACCCGGCCGATCTCGGTGCCGGGCTCGACAGCACCGCCGTCGTCGACCTTCCAGTCGACCTCGACCGACGGGTCGACCTGGGCGAACGTCTCCAGGGCGCACGCCCCGCCGGCGACCACGCCCTCCTCCCGCGCCACGAAGGCGGCGGTGGCCTGCTGGCCGGGCGGGAGCAGCGCCGAGGTGACGTCGCCGAGCGGCTCGAGGTCCTCGGCCAGGGCACGCGCCACGGCCTCGCGGACCGCGGTGATCGGCGGATCGGCGGCGTTCACGGGTGCTTGTGTACCAGCCGGACCCGGAGCGCCTCGATTGGTTCGGGGTGGTCGGACCGCCAGTGGTTGCCCCGGCTCTCGGTGCGCGACAGGGCGGCCCGCACCAGGGCCTCGCCGACCGTGGCCAGGTTGCGGACCTCGTGGGCGGCCGGGGTGTCGCCACCGGGGATGGCCAGCGACTTCCGGGCCAGCTCCAGCGACCCGGCCGTGCGCACCACGCCCGCGCCGAGCGTCATCGCCTGCTGGAGCCGGTCGCGCACCTCCTCGGGGCGGGACTCGACCAGTGCCGGCTCGACGGCCTCGCCGCCGACCGCCACGCCGGGGATGTCGCCGCCGCCGAGCACCGCTCGCAACGCACCGCTCGCCTCGGGCCCGTCCTTGCCCCGCTCGATGGCGTCGATGGTGCGGGGCCCGAACACCATCCCCTCGAGGAGCGAGTTGGAGGCGAGCCGGTTGGCGCCGTGCACGCCGACATCGGCCACCTCGCCCACGGCCCAGAGCCCGGGCAGCGCGGTGGCGCCGTCGAGGTCGGTGAGCACGCCGCCCGAGAGGTGGTGGGCGGCGGGGGCGATCGGCAGCCAGTCGGTCGTCGGGTCGAGCCCGATCGACCGCACCGAAGCGGCGATGGTGGGGAACCGCTCGTCGAAGCGCTCGAGCCCGGTCGCGTCGAGCCACTCGTGGTCGACGCCCTCCTCCAGCATGCGGGTGGTGATGGCCTGGCTCACCTTGTCGCGCGGCAGGAGCTCGTCGACGAAGCGCTGGCCCGTCGAGTCCCGGATCAGGGCGCCGTGGCCCCGCAGCGCCTCCGACAGCAGGGGGCGGGGCATGGCCGGGTGGTGCAGCGCCGTCGGGTGGAACTGCATGAACTCGACGTCGGCCACGGGCACCCCGGCCCGCAGCGCCATGGCGATGCCGTCGCCGGTGGCCTGGGCTGGGTTGGTGGTGACGGCGAAGAGCTGGCCGGCGCCACCGGTGGCCAGGAGCGTGTGGGTGGCCCGCACCTCCTGCCGGTTCCCGTCGGCGTCGAGGGCGACGACGCCCCGGCAGCGGCCGCCCTCCACCAGCAGGTCGAGGGCGAACCAGCCCTCGAGCACGGCGGCCGCGGTCTGGTGCACCGCGTCGACGAGCGCCCGCTCGATCTCGGCACCGGTGGCCAGGCCGCCGGCGTGGACCACGCGGGCCTGGCTGTGGCCGCCCTCGCGGGCCAGGTCGAGGGCGCCGCTGGCGTCGCGGTCGAACACGGCGCCGAGGGCGATCAGGTCGTGGACGCGGGAGGCGCCCTCGTCGACCAGCACCCGCACGGCGTCGACGTCGCACAGGCCGGCGCCAGCGGCGAGCGTGTCGGCCAGGTGGAGGTCGGTGGAGTCCTCGTCCTCGGCGAGGACGGCGGCCACGCCGCCCTGGGCCCACCGGGTGGCCGACTGGTAGAGGTCGGCCTTGGTGAGCACCCCGACCCGGAGGCCGGGGCGGCCAGCAGCGCGGACGGCGGCCGAGAGGCCGGCGACCCCGCTGCCGAGGACCAGCAGGTCGAGGTCGAGCGTCAGGTCAGGCCTCGGCCGGGAACTCGACGTAGACCCGGCTCTTGGGGACGAGCGACGGGTCGACCGGGCGGTTCTCGGTGTCGACGTGGACGACGGTCGGCTCGTAGTGGTCGAGCTCGGCGTCCTCGTAGTCGGCGTAGGTGATGACGATCACCCGGTCGCCGGGCTGCACCAGGCGGGCGGCGGCGCCGTTGAGGCAGACCTCGCCCGGCTCGCCCAGGATGGCGTAGGTCTCGAAGCGGGCGCCGTTGTCGATGTCGAGGATGGCGACCTGCTCGTGCTCGCGGATGTCGGACAGCCGCATGAGCTCGGGATCCAGCGAGATCGACCCCACGTAGTGGAGGTCGGCGCCGGTGACGGTGGCGCGGTGGATCTTGGACTTCATCATCCGGCGACGCATCGGGTGTCCTTTCGGTGCGTGCCCGTGAGGGTCACGCCCATGTTGTCGATGAGACGAGCAGAGGGTAGGCGGGCGGCGACCAGCAGGCGCAAGTCGCCGTCCAGTGCTTCCGGTGTGTCCAGGGTGGCCGCATCGACCACCACGGCGTAGTCGAGGGTCACGAGGGGCTCGGTGGCGAGCACCGCGCCCATCACTTCCCGGATCCGGCCGGGTTCACGCTCCCCGGCGGCGATGGCGTCGGCGCCGGCCTCGAGGGCCCGGTGCAGCACGGGAGCGGCCGTCCGCTCCTCGCCGGTGAGGTAGGCGTTGCGGCTCGACAGGGCGAGCCCGTCGTGGGCCCGCACGGTCGCGCAACCCACCACCTCGACCGGGAACGACAGGTCGCGGGCCATGCGGCGGACCACGGCGAGCTGCTGGAAGTCCTTCTCGCCGAAGTAGGCCCGGCACCGGCCGGCCATGGCGAAGAGCTTGGCCACGACGGTGGCCACGCCGTCGAAGTGGCCGGGGCGGCTGGCGCCCTCGAGCACCCCGGTCATGGTGTTGGCGACCGACACGTTGGTGGCCGTGCCGTCGCCGTACATCTCCTTGACCGTCGGGGCGAACACGATCGATGCCCCCGCCGTGCCAGCCAGCTCGACGTCGGCGTCGAGGGTGCGGGGGTAGGCGTCGAGGTCCTCGCCCGCACCGAACTGGAGCGGGTTCACGAAGATCGTGACGGCGACGACGTCGCACTCGGCCGCGGCCCGCTCGACGAGCGATCCGTGCCCGGCGTGCAGGGCGCCCATGGTCGGCACCAGGCCCACGGTCCGCCCGGCGCGGCGCTCGGCGTCGAGCGCGTCGGAGAACCCGGCGACGGTGTCGATGATCACCGTGCTCACGCCACCAACCTCCGGGCCGCGGCGGCGAGGGCCAGGTAGGCCTCGCGCTCCGACGGGTCGATGGCAGCGAGGTGGCGGGCGACGGTCTCCTCGTCGCCCCGCCGCACCGGCCCGGTGAGCGCCTCGGCCGGCCCGAGAGCAGCGACGTTGTCGACGGTCTGGCGGACCAGGTCGAGGTAGGCGGCCAGGGGCACGCCCGCAGTGGCGGCCACCCGCTGGGCCTGGCCCAGCAGTGCGACCAGGTGGTTCGAGGCGATGCAGGCCGCGGCGTGGTAGGCGGCCCGGTCGGCATCGGCCACGGCCACCCGGTGGCCGCCGAGCTCGTCGACGACCTCGGCCGCCAGGGGATCGCCGGCCACGGCGAACCACGCGCCGCGCAGGTCGGTGGCGGGCGTCGGGATGCTGCGGAGGGGGTGCAGGGCGGCTCGGCGCTCGTGGCCGGCGAGGACGTCGAGCCCGAGGGAGCCGGCGAGGTGGGCGACGACGGTCGCCGGCACGGGCCACACGGCGGCGGCCACGTCGGCGACAGCGGCATCGGGCGTGGCGATGACGAGGAGGTCGACGCCGGCGGCCGCGCCGGCGAGGTCGTCGCCCCGGCCGAGGGGCTCGAGCACGGTCCAGCCGGCGGCGGCGAGGGCGCGCGCCAGGGAGCCGCCGGCCCGACCAGGTCCGATCACGCGCAACGAGCGCATGCGGGAGCTCCTCTCACACGTTCCGGCCCCGAGCTGGGTGCCGTTCGCACCTACCAGTGTACGCGAGTCGGGCCGGCCCCGGAAGGCCGGCCCGACGAGCGGAGGTTGGTGGTGCTGATTACTGCTGCGTGGTGCGGCGACGGCCGGCGAAGGCCATCGCGAGGCCGACGAGCAGCGAACCGAAGGCCGTGAGGGTCATCGGACCGGTGCTGGAGCCGGTGAAGGGAAGCGTCGCCGAGGAGGGCGCGGCAGCCGGGGCGGTGGCCTCGGCAGCGAGGACCTCGCCGGGGATGCTGCTGGTCGGGGCCGGGGTGGCCTCGGCCGTGGCCGGAGCGGCGGCGCTGGAGCTGACCGGAGCGCTCACGACGGGGACATCGACGATCGGGGCGACGAGCTCCGGTGCGACGAACACGGGCTGCTCCGGAGCGGGCGGCACCACCACGGGGGTGTTGTCGACCGGCGGCGTCGGGGTGGTGCAGGTGTAGCTGACGTCCTTGGTCACGTCGTCCATGTCGTCGGCCGTGACCGTGATGGTCTTGGTCGTGCCGGCGAGGAGGGTGACCGTCTCGTCCGAGGTGCTGTTGGCCGGGACCGTCACGGTCTGGTCGGGCGAGCCCGGGACCTGGATGGTGAACTCGGCCGGGGCGTCACCGCCGTTGACGAGGTGGACGATCGCACCGCTGTCGGCGCACGTGGCATTGGCCACGTTGGCCGAGGGGGCGGGGGCGGCGCAGTGGTAGTCCACCGTCTCGACGACGTCGTCCATGCCGGGGGCCGTCACCGTGATGGTGGTGTCGGTGTCACCGGGGAACGTGACCGTCTTCGTCTCGGTGTCGTTCGGGCCGACGGTGACCTTCTCGCCGTTGACGTCGAACTCCACCTCGGTGTCGCCCTCGTTCTTCAGGGTGACGACCGCACCGTGGTCGGCGCAGCTGGCCTCGGCGATGGTGGCCGAGGGCTGAGCCGGTGCGGCACAGTCGTCAGGCGCGATGACCGATGCCTCGCGACTGTCAGGACCCTGGTACCCGCTGCCCCACTGGCCGATGGCCGTGACCTTGACGGTCACCTCGTGCCAGCCCGCCGGCAGGGCCGGGAGCTCGTCGCTGAACGAGAAGCCGTTGGCCTTGTCGTAGTGGTACTCGGCCTTCTGCGGGAGGGCCACGAAGCTGCCGCCGTCGACCTTGTAGGCGACGCCGATCTCGGGGTTGGTCCGCTGGGCGTCGGTCGCCGGGGCCCACGCCGTCGAGGTGAAGTCGACGTCGAAGGAGCAGTCGGTGGTCACCGAGACCTCGGGGTGGTGGGCGGACGCTGCACCGGCGAAGAAGGCCGAGCCGAGCAGGGCCACGGTGGAGACCCCTGCGAAGCCAACGACCTTGCGGAGACGGGAGGGACGAGACGGCGGCATGGTGGCCTTCCTTCGGAGCTCGATGGACTAGTTAGTACTGACTAGGTGCGCCACTACTTTCCGTAGCCCCTGCCCGCCAATCCCTCTAGTCATTGCAGTTTCGTTGCGCTGGCGCCACCAGCCGCCAGCTACCGCCAGAGACGTCGATGGACCTCGAGGTCAGCGGCCGGAAACCCGATCGTCACCCTCGCCCGACCGGCGTGGGGTGGCGGTCGTCGGGGCACAACGAGCACACTTCGTCGACGGGACCCGAGCCGGTGCAGGTGATGAGCAGCCCACAGCGAGACGACCCCGACGCGGCGCCCGACCGGGCCTGGCCCGACCTCCCGGTCCGGAAGATCGCCCAGACCGGGCCCCGCACCGCGGGCTTCATGGCCCGCTCGATGCGGCGGGCCATGCCGTTCCGCACGCCCCGCTTCCCGGAGATCCCCACCCGCCCGACGACGCCGTTCATGCTTGCCGGCGCCCTGGCCGACGAGCTCGTGCTCGCCACCATGGGGAACGACCGCCTGGTGCCGTCCGAGGACGAGCTCCGCCGGATCGAGGGCGAGACCCACGAGGCCGTCGACGTCATGCGGCGCCACGGCTGGCTCGACGACCCGGCCGGCTTCCACGTCGCCCCGCCGGCGCCGGCCGAGGTCGAGTTGCAGCGCAAGCGCTTCGGGCGCATCCGCTACGACGAGCTGACCTTCGAGAGCGGGTTCGAGCCCGTCGCCGACATGCCGGGCGCCGACCGGTGGCGGGCCATGGCGGCCAACCGGGTCGTGCACGCCTACGCCATGCGCCACACCAAGGCCATCGACCGGCCTTGGCTGATCAACCTCCACGGCTTCTCGATGGGCGTGCCGACCGACCTCGAGGCGTTCCGGTCGCTGCACTTCCACCGCGACCTCGGCTTCAACGTCCTCCACCCCGTGCTCCCCCTGCACGGGCCCCGCAAGGCGGGCCAGAAGAGCGGCGACGACTTCATCACGCTCGACTACCTCAACAACGTGCACGGCCTGGCCCAGGCCGTGTGGGACGTGCGGAGCTGCATCGCCTGGGCCCGCAGCCACGGTGCCGCGTCGGTGATCGTCCACGGCGTCTCGCTCGGCGCCTACACCGCCGCCCTGCTGAGCGGGCTCGAGGACGGCCTCGGCGGTGTCATCGCCGGGGTGCCGAGCGTCGACCTGCCGTGGGTGATGCGCAACCACGTGCCGGAGAAGGCGCGACCCCAGGTCGAGGCCCACGGCCTCTTCGGCGAGCTGGCCGACCAGGTGCACCGGGTCGTCTCCCCGTTGAGCTTCGAGTGCCGGGTCCTCCGGGATCGCCGGTTCATCTACGCAGGAGTCGCCGACCGCATGGCGAAACCCGAAGCGGCGCACCGGTTGTGGGAGCACTGGGGCGAGCCTTCGATCTGCTGGTACGGCGGTTCCCACGTCGGCTTCGCCCTCTCGCGCGAGGTCCGGCGCTTCGTCGATCGAGCCGTCACCGCCAGCGTCGCACCACTGCCACCCACGTAGGACGAACCGAAGGGGCTGCCTTGAAGCGCCTGTCAGGTCTGGACGCAGCGTTCCTCGCCATCGAGTCCGAGCGCTGGCCCACGCACGTGGCCTGCATCACGGTGTTCGATCCGGCCGACTGCCCGGGTGGCTACGACATCGACCGGTTCAAGCAGTCGCTGGCCGACCGGCTCCACCTGCTCCCGCCCCTGCGCTGGCGCCTGGTCGACCCGCCGCTGAGCCTGGGCCGGCCCCACTGGATCGAGGACCCGGACTTTGACCTCGACTGGCACATCCGCCGCATCGGCCTGCCCGCGCCGGGCGGGCGCAAGGAGCTGGCCGAGGTCTGCACCGAGATCTACCGCCACCGCCTCGACCGGCGCCGGCCGCTCTGGGAGCTGTGGGTCATCGAGGGGCTCGAGCACGGGCACGTCGCCGTGTTCTGGAAGATCCACCACGCCTGCATCGACGGCATCGCCGGGGCGTCCATGCAAGAGGTCATGTTCGACCCCGACCCCAGTGGCGGCTCGCACATCGTCCCGCCCGAGGTCGCGTGGGAGCCGGAGCCGTTCCCGAGCGGCGCCCGCATGTTCCTGTCGTCGCTCCCGTCGTTCGCCGCCACGCCGATCCGCCTGGCCAAGGAGGTGGGCCGGATGGTGCCGAACGCCCCCGAGCTGGTGCGCACGGCCCGGGCCGGCGGCCTGCCCCTGCCCGGCGGCGGGGTCCCCCGCACCCGGTTCAACGACGCCGTGAACCAGCAGCGGGCCTGGGGCTACTGCTCGATCTCGCTCGACGACGTGAAGGTGGTGAAGAACCACTTCGGCGTGAAGGTCAACGACGTGGTGCTGGCCATCTCGGCCGGTTCGGTCCGGTCGTGGCTCGACGCCCGAGGCGAGCTGCCCGCCATCCCGCTGGCCGCGTCGGTGCCGGTCAGCATCCGCGGCAACGACGGCGAGGTCGTCACCGGCAACGCCATCTCCGGCATGCCGGTGTCGCTGGCCACCGACATCGACGACCCGGTGCTCCGGCTCCACGCCATCCACGCCAACGCCTTGGCGGCCAAGGACATGCAGCGGGCGCTCGGCGCCGACACGATCATGAACCTGGTCGAGACGCCGCCGCCGGCGATGCTCTCCCTCGCCCTGCGGTTCTACGCCAAGACCAACCTGGTGAAGCGCCACCCGCCGGTGACGAACCTCCCGATCTCGAACGTGCCCGGCCCGCCGACGCAGCTCTACGTGCTCGGCGCGCCGATCAAGGCGTTCTTCTCCATGGGCCTCCTGGTCGACGGCGCCGGACTGTTCATCGGCGCCATGAGCTACAAGGACCAGATGGACTTCGGCATCCTCACCTGCAAGTCGATGTGCGAGGACCCCTTCGAGCTGGCCGACGGCATCGTCGAGGAGCTCCAGACCCTGGTGAAGGCCACCAAGTCGTGAAGGCCGGCACCACGTGAAGACCGTCCTGGTGACGGGCGCCAACTCGGGGCTGGGCCTGGCCACCACCATCGAGGTGGCGCGCCGCGGCTTCCGGTCCGTCGGCTCGGTGCGCTCGGCAGCCAAGGCCGAGGTCGTCGCCACCGCCGCGGCCGCCGCCGGCGTCGAGGTCGAGGTCGTCCTCCTCGACGTCGACGACGCCGACCGCTGCGCCGCCGTGATCGACGAGCTGCGCCCGTGGGGGCTGGTCAACAACGCCGGGTTCGTCGATCCCCACCGGGTCGACGAGGCCGGTGACGACGTGGCCCACCGCTACCTCGACACCCTGCTCGTCTCGCCCATGCGGCTCAGCCGGCTCGCCGTGCCCCACATGCGGGAGGCCGGCGGCGGGCGGATCGTGCAGGTGTCGTCGATCAGCGGCCGGGTCACGTTCCCGCTGCTGGGCTGGTACCAGGCCGCGAAGCACGGGCTCGAAGCGGTCTCCGACGCCCTCCGCATGGAGGTCGCCGGCGACGGCATCACGGTCTCGATCGTCGAGCCGGGAGCCTTCCCCTCGGGCTCCGAGGACCACGTCGCCTACGGCTGGCTGCGCCCGCTCCAGAGCACGACCGAGCAGGTGGCCAAGGTCATCGCCGGAGCCCTGACCGCCCGCGTGCCGAGGGCCCGCTACGTCGTCGGCCTCGACGCCAAGCTCAACGCCCTGTCGGCGCCGTTCACCCCCGCCCTCGTGCGCGACCGAGCCCTCCGGATCATCAACCGCCTGTAGAACGACGGCGCCGAGAGGTCGCCTGGGTCGACCCGCCGGAAACCCGATCGCCACCCCCGACCGACGCCCCTACCGTCACGCCCGTGCAGGTGGCGTTCCGGAGGCACACCGAGAAGGGGCGGGTGGCCTGCTCGTGGGACGCGGTGCGGGGGGCGCGCACCCGCATCCCCGGCTCGTACATGCCCGCCGGCGTCGACGTCCCCCACGACGTGCTCCAGTACGTCGTCGAGGCCGCTACCGGGTTCCGGCACGGCTTCTGGGGCCTGCTCTCGGACGGCGCCACGTTCAAGAGCACCGGCCGGCGACGGACGAAGCCGGGCCGGCAGCTCATCGCCGAGCACCGGGCCGAGCTCCAGACGGCCGAGCACCTGCCCCACGAGCACGTGACGGCGTGGCGGGCCGGGGAGCGGACGCCCGTGACGGCGCTGATCGACGTGGCCTTCGAGCAGTGGCGCTCGCTCGACGCCGGCGAGGTGCTGGTGTTCGAGTGGCCGTCGCCCGAGGGGCGGGTCAACCGAAGCTGATCGCCGTCCGCCGCACGTCGCCCTCGGCCGCCGCAAGGGCGTCGGGCGACACGAGGTCGGGCGCCAGATCGGCCAGCGGCGCGAGGACGAACCGGCGCTGCCACATGCGGGGGTGGGGCACCTCGAGGTCGGGCTCGTCGACGGTGAGGTCGCCCACGAGGAGCACGTCGACGTCGAGCGTGCGCGGCCCCCACCGCTCGATGCGCACCCGTTCGGCCTCGGCCTCCAGCTCGCGGCACAGCTCGAGCAGCTCGCGGGGCGAGCGGTCGGTGTCGAGCTCGACCACGCAGTTCAGGAACGCGCCCTGCTCGGGACCGCCCACCGGGTCGGTCTCGTAGACGGGCGACACGGCGACCAGGCCGGGGATCGAGGCCACGGCCCGGCGCAGCAGCGCCTCCCGCTCGCCCAGGTTCGAGCCGAGGGCGAGGAACGCCCGCACTACGCGCCGTAGGGAGCGCCAGCGAGCAGGCGCAGTCGAGCGAGCTTGCCGAGCGAGACCATCAGCGTCGCCGGCGGATGCGCACGCCCGAGGTGGCCAGGTCCTGGGGCACGGGCGGGCGGAGCTTGCGGACCACGACGGTGACCGCGGTGACGCGCTCGTCGGTCGCCAGCACGGCGACCGCCACCCGGTCGGCCAGCGCCTCGAGCAGCCGGACGTGGCCGCCGTCGATGATCGTCAGCTCGACCACGTCGCACAGGGCGCCGTAGTCGATGGTGTCGGTGAGCACGTCGCTGGCCCCGGCGACCGACAGGTCGGCCTCGACGTCGAGGTCGAGCTCGAGGGGCTGGGCCCGCTCGTGCTCCTCGGGCAGCGCGCCCACGAGCGTCACCACCCGCAGGCCGCGCAGCTCGATCAGATCGGCCATGCCCCGGTCCTACTTCTTCTTGGGCTTGGGGGCGATGCGCACGGCCGCGGCCACGATCTCGCGGGCGGCGGGGCCCATCTGGCGACCGAGCACGTGCTCGACGATGGCCACGGCCCGGGGCTGCTCGGGCACCAGGCCGGCGTAGACGAGGTAGCCGCCCATGGCGCCCTCGAGCTTGTCGCCCAGCTCGTCGTGGTGGACGATCAGCCGCTCGCCGTTGGCCAGCCGCTCCTTCACGTCGCGCCAGAACGGCTCGAGCGCGGTGACCGGGTCGTCGTGCTTGCCGTACGGGTGGTGGATCCACTCGACGCCGAGCTCGTCGTAGGCGTGGAGGTTGTGGGGCGAGGCCAACAGGCTGACGATGTGGGTGAAGCCCTGCTCCCGCACCCAGATGATCTCCTCCTGGCGGCGCACCTTGCGGTGGTTGGTGCCGTAGCCACCGAGGCGCTCGCACACGGCGAGCTGGTCCTTGATCACCCACGCGAAGTTGCGGGGGACGATCCCCTGAGCCCACTTGCCCTTCATGAAACTGGCACTTCCTCTCCGACGATGCGCATGGCGTGCACCGTGGGGAGCACGTCGTGGGCCCGGATCATCCGGGCCCCGTTGGCGGCGGCCACCACGGCGGTGGCCAGCGACGCCTCGAGCCGGTCGTCGGCCGGCGCCCCGCCGGTGAGCTTCCCGAGGAAGCCCTTCCGGCTGGTGCCGACCAGCACCGGGTGACCCGCGGCCACCAGCTCGTCGAGCCGGTGCAGCAGGGCCAGGTTGTGGTCGATGGACTTGCCGAACCCGATGCCGGGGTCGACCCACACCTCGGGCACGCCGGCCTCGACCGCCCGCTCGGCTCGCTCCACCAGGAACGACCGCACCTCGCCCACGACGTCGTCGTAGTGGGGGTCGGCCTGCATGGTGCGGGGATCGCCCTGCATGTGGAGGGCGACCCAGCCGACGTCGGCCGCCGCCGCCACCTCCCAGAGACCGGCCGAGACATCGTTGATCAGGCTGGCCCCGGCGGCGACCGCGGCCTCGGCCACCGAGGCGTGCCGGGTGTCGATCGACACGCGCACGTGGGGGGCCAGGGCCTCGACCACGGGGACGACGCGGCGGCGCTCCTCGGCCTCGTCGACCGGCTCGGCGCCGGGCCGGGTGGACTCGCCGCCCACGTCGACGACGCCAGCGCCCTCGGCCACCAGGGCCAGGCCGTGGGCGATGGCCAGGTCGGGGTCGAGGTAGCGACCCCCGTCGCTGAACGAATCGGGGGTGACGTTCACGATCCCCATCACGACCGGCACCATCGGGCGCAGGTTAGGCGGCGATTCCGGCCCCCCGACCCGGAAACGCCGGGTTTTTCGAGGTTTCTGGGTGCGGTCGCTAGGTCCGGCCGCGGACGAAGTCCATGGCCTCGGCCCGGGTGGCGGGGTTCTCCCGGAACAGGCCCCGGACGGCCGAGGTGACGGTGCTGGCCCCGGCCTTGCGGACGCCTCGCATCGACATGCAGAGGTGCTCGGCCTCGACGACGACCAGCACGCCCCGGGGCTTCAGGGTCCGCTCGATCTCGTCGGCGACCTGGGCCGTGAGCCGCTCCTGGACCTGGGGTCGCTTGGCGTAGGCGTCGACGAGGCGAGCCAGCTTCGACAGCCCGGTGATCCGGCCGTCCTCGCCCGGGATGTAGGCCACGTGGGCCTTGCCCAGGAACGGCACCAGGTGGTGCTCGCACAGCGAGTAGAGCGGGATGTCGCGCACCATGACCATCTCGTCGTGGCTGGCGTCGAACGTGACGAGCAGGTGCTGGTCGGGGTCCTCGTGGAGCCCGGCGCAGACCTCGGCGTACATGCGGGCCACCCGGTTCGGCGTGTTGAGGAGGCCGTCCCGGTCGGGGTCCTCCCCGATGGCGAAGAGGATCTCGCGGACGGCGGCCTCGATCCGCGGCAGGTCGACCGGGGCCGGCGGGATGTCCTCGGTGTCCTCGAGGTCGGACTCGGAGGTGGCGGTCACGCGGTCGTCGACTTGGTCGTGCGCCGGCGGCGGGTGGTCGTGGTGCCGTTCGCCCCGTTGACCGAGCCCCAGACGGGGAGGTCGCCGAAGATCTCGAGCAGCTCGGGCGTGTCGAGGGTCTCGCGCTCGACGAGGGCGTCGGCCAGCCGGTCGAGCACCTTGCGATGCTGGCGCAGGACCTGGCGGGCCTCGTCGTGGGCGTGGTCGATCAGGGCCCGGACCTCGGCGTCGACCTGGGCCGACACGGCGTCGGAGTAGTCGCGCTGGCCGCCCATCTCCCGACCGAGGAACGGCTCGCTGGCCCGGTTGCCGAGCTGCTGCGGGCCGATGGCGTCGGTCATGCCGAACTCGGTGACCATGGCCCGGGCGATGGCGGTGGCCCGCTCGATGTCGTTCTGGGCCCCGGTGGTGGGGTCACCGAAGACCAGCTCCTCGGCGGTGCGCCCGCCCAGCAGCATCGCCATCTCGTCGCGCAGCTCCGACCGGGACTGCATGTGCTTGTCCTCGGTGGGCAGGGCGAGGGTCCAGCCCAGGGCCCGGCCCCGGGCGATGATCGACACCTTGTGGATCGGGTCGGTGTTCGGGAGCACGTGACCGACGAGGGCGTGGCCGCCCTCGTGGTAGGCGATGAGCCGCTTCTCCTTGTCGGACATCACCCGGCTCTTGCGCTCGGGGCCGGCGATGACCCGGTCGATCGACTCCTCCATGGCGTGCATGTCGATGACCTTGCCGCCATGGCGAGCGGTGAGCAGCGCCGCCTCGTTCATGAGGTTGGCCAGGTCGGCGCCGGTGAAGCCGGGCGTGCGGCGGGCCAGCACGTCGAGCTCGACGTCCTTGCCCAACGGCTTGCCCTTGGCGTGGACGTTGAGGATGGCCTTGCGCCCCTCGAGGTCGGGCCGGTCGACCACGATCTGGCGGTCGAAGCGGCCGGGGCGCAGGAGCGCGGGGTCGAGGATGTCGGGCCGGTTCGTGGCGGCGATGAGGATGACGCCCGACTTCACGTCGAAGCCGTCCATCTCGACGAGGAGCTGGTTGAGGGTCTGCTCCCGCTCGTCGTGGCCGCCGCCCAGGCCGGCGCCGCGGTGGCGGCCGACGGCGTCGATCTCGTCGACGAAGATGATCGCCGGGCTGGACTGCTTGGCCTGCTCGAAGAGGTCGCGCACCCGGCTGGCGCCGACACCGACGAACATCTCGACGAAGTCAGAGCCGGAGATCGAGAAGAACGGCACCCCGGCCTCGCCGGCGACCGCTCGGGCCAGCAGCGTCTTGCCGGTGCCGGGCGGGCCGAACAGCAGCACGCCCTTCGGGATCTTGGCCCCGATGGCCTGGAACTTGGCCGGGCTCTCGAGGAACTCCTTGATCTCCTGGAGCTCCTCGACGGCCTCGTCGCAGCCGGCGACGTCGGCGAAGGTGACCTTGGGCTGGTCCTTGGAGACCTGCTTGGCCTTGGCCTTGCCGAACTGCATGACCCGGCTGCCACCGCCCTGCATGGCGTTCATGAGGAACACGAACAGGCCCACCAGCACCAGGATCGGCAGGAGCTGGAACAACAGGCTCAGCCAGATCGAGCTGCCGCCCTTGCTCACGTCGTAGGGCACGTCGTTCTTGTCGAGCAGGTCGGTGAGCCGCTCGGCCGAGTTCGTCACGAACGTGGTGCGGAACTTCGTGCCGTTGTCGAGGGTGCCGGTGATCTTGGAGCTGTCGTCCTCGATCTTGACCTCTTTGACCTTGCCGGCCTCGACCTGGTCGCGGAACTCGTCGTACCGGAGCTTCTCGCGGCTGTCACCGCCGCTCAGCACCTGACTGGCGCCGAGGAGCACCACGAGGGCCACGACGACCCAGAACGCCACACTTCGGACGAGCTTCTGCACTGCGCGCTTCCTCAACGGGTTCGACGGAGGCTCAAGGCTACCGACAGATGTTCACCTAGTGGCCCGCGACGTCCTCGTTGTAGACGCAGACGAAGGGGAGGTTGCGGTAGCGCTCGGCCACATCGAGGCCGTACCCGACCACGAAGGCGGGCGGGATCCGGAACGCGACGTACTTCAGATCGACCTCGGTGGCGGCGTTGCCCTCGCGCACGAGGAGGGCGCAGATCTCGAGGCTGGCCGGGTGGCGGGCCAGCAGGTTCTTGCGCAGGTAGGCCAGCGTGAGGCCGCTGTCGACGATGTCCTCGACGATGAGGACGTGGCGATCGGTGAGGTCGAGGTCGAGGTCCTTGACGATCCGGACCACGCCGCTCGTCTTGGTCGCGGCGCCGTAGGACGACACGGCCATGAAGTCGAACTCGACCGGCAGGTCGATCCCCCGGGCCAGGTCGGCCATGAAGACGAAGGCGCCCTTGAGCACGCCGACGAGGAGCGGCGGGCGGCCCTCGTAGTCCGCGGTGATCTGCTTGCCCAGCTCGGCGATGCGGGCCTGGAGGACGTCCTCGGGCACGACGAGCTCGCCGAGATCGGGGTTGGTGTCGTACGGGGGCGGGACGGGGGGCACGGCTCGGACGTTACTCAGCGATGCGGAGCCGGCCACCAGTGCGCTCGACCCGCCGGCCGGCGCCCACGTCGGTGGCCTTCACCTCGTGGCGGGCCACCTGGAGGACGCGTTCGATGGTGGCGAGGTCGGGGGGGTAGCCGTCGACCTCCAACCAGCGGCGGAGGGCTCGTCGGGCCAGGACCGGCGGGGCGGCGGCGAGCGCCCGGGCCTCGGTCGGGTCGAGGGCGGCAGCGAGGTCGTCGAGGTAGGCGTCGTCGTCGGCCAGGAGGGCGGCGGCCCTCGTGAGCAGCGGCGTCGTGTCCCGGTCGGCGATGTCGTCGAGGAGGGGAACCAGCTCGGCGCGCACGCGGTTGCGGCGGAAGGCCGGATCGGCGTTGCTCGGGTCGTCGAGGACGACCAGCCCCCGCTCGGCGCAGACCGCTCGGGTCTCGGCCCGGCGGAGCTCGAGGATGGGCTTGGTCGGGCCGGGGCGGATGGCGGCCAGGCCGGTGGTGCCGGCCCCCCGGAGGAGCTGGAGCAGGAGGGTCTCGGCCCGGTCATCGGCCGTGTGGCCGGTCATGGCACCGGGGCCGAGCACGGCCCGCCGGGCGTCACGGGCCCGGGCCTCGAGGTTGGGCCCGAGGTCGACCACCACGCGCTCGGCGCGGAACGGCACGCCGAGGGCACGGGCCAGGTCGGCCACGTGGTCGGCCTCGAACGCCGAGCCCGGGCGCAGGCCGTGGTCGACGTGCACCGCCGTCACGTCGCACCCGGCCTCGACGGCGAGGACGAGCAGGGCGGTGGAGTCGGCGCCGCCCGAGACGGCGGCGATCCCGGCCGGCGGGAACGCGCAGCGGGCGAGGAGCCCGCGGGCGGTGTCAGCGGTCGACGTCACCCGGCGCCAGCGTCCGGTCGCGGACGAGGCCGAGCAGCTCGGGCACCGAGGGCACCCCGAGCTTGCGGCTGATGCGCCGCAGGCTGGCGTAGACGTTCGACCGGCTCACGCCCAGGTCGGTGGCGGCATCGCTGACCGAGGCCGCCGAGGCCAGCCGTTCGAGCAGCTCGCGCTGCTTGTCGGTGAGCGTCGACAGCTTCTCGCGGGCGGCCACGACCTGCTTCGGCTCGGTGGCCGCGACAGGACGGTGCTCGAGGCGGGTGAGGTGGGGCCGGGGGACGATCAGGTCGGACGCCTCGGTGCCCTTCTCGATCCGGGCCAGTTGCTCGAGGGCGGCCTGCTGAGCCCGGCGCCGCTTGGTCGGCTCCGGGTCGCCTTCGAGCGCGGCCCGCACCTCGTCACGGAGGTTGGCCGGCGAGAACGGCTTGGTCATGAACCGGATGGCGCCCTCGATGCCGCCCCGCACGCGGGCGTCGGCGGCGTCGTTGGCCGTGAGCATGAGGACCGGGATCCGGTTGACGTCGAGGTCGCCGGCCGCCTTGATCGTCTCCAACACGGTCCACCCGTCGACCTCGGGCATCATCAGGTCGAGGAGCATCACGTCGGGCACCTCGTCCGCGATCAGCTCGAGCGCCTCCGCCCCGTTGGCCGCCGTGATGACGCGATGCCCGTCCAGCTCGAGGTTGAGCTGGACCAACGCTCGGATGTCGGGCTCGTCGTCGACGACGAGGATGGTTGCCATCAACGGCCCCTTCGGGGGATGTGGGATCAGACGGAGGTTAGGCCAGCGACGCGGTGCAACCACGCCGAGGGCGTTCGGATCTCCGCCATGGTGGGCAGCTTGTCGCTTCCCTCCCACACCCGGGCCAGCAGCTCGGGGCCGCCTTCGGCCTCCACCTCGGCGATGAACTGCTCGCCCAGCTCGTACTGCTTCATCTTCGCTTCCAGCCCGACCAGCTTCTGCACGAGCTTCGCCGGACCCGGCCGGTTCGACCGCCGGGCCCGCAACACGCGGGAGAACCGCTCGGCCGAGGGGATGCGATCGGCACCGGCCCGGTCCATCGTCACGTCGCCGTGGCCCTCGAGCAGGCTCATCAGCCCGCCGATGCGATCGAGCACCTCACGCTGCTCGTCGGTGGCGAAGAGGGCGGGCAGCCCGCCGTCGTCGAGGGGGTTGCGGCCGGCCTTGACCTCGTCGACCGCCCGGCGCAGGCCCTCGACCACGCGGCCGGGGTCGAGCTCGCCGAGGATGCCGTCGACCTGGGACACGAAGTACGGGCGCAGCCAGGGCACACCGGTGAACTGGGCCCGGTGGGTCACCTCGTGGAGGGCGAGCCACAGGCGGAACTCCCGGGGCGGGAAGCCGAAGCGCTTCTCGATCCCGAGGACGTTCGGGCCCACGTAGTAGACGATGTCCTGGTCGTCGGGATCCTCGTCCTCGACGAGCAGCAGGTCGTACTGGCCGAGCACCCGGGTCGACATCCACCCGAGGAGCGCGCCCATCTCGACGGCGGTGACCTTCTGGGTGACACCTCGGGCCAGCGCGTTGCCCGCCACCTTGTCGCCGAACTTCTCGGTGAGCGGCGACAGCATGCGGCGCATCGAGCCGATGTTGGCGTGGACCCAGCCGGCCCGGTCGGTGACGCGGACCCGGGCCGGGCCGGTGAGCGGCACCAGGCCGGTCTCGGCCGCCACCAGCTCCTCGGCCTCGCGGGTCAGCTCCTCGAAGTCGGCGAGGAGCGAGTCGGCGTGGTACGAGTCACCGAAGGGGTCCCGGCCGCCGACCCGGACCGCCACGCGCTCGGCGAGGTCCCAGGCGACCGGTTCGGCCCTCACCCGGTCAGCGCTTGGGGTACTTGAGGGACTGCACCTTCTTGAGGTACCCGGCGATCGTGGCCACAACCGCCAGGACGGCGCCGGCGGCCAGCGGCACCGAGATCCAATACGTCCAGACCTTCCCGGCGAGCAGCATGCGCAGCATCGTAGAGGGACACCCGCGGCGGGCCGCACTTCAGGCGGCGGGCACCTTCCGGCCCCGGGTGCGGGGCACGACCATCGGGGCGTGCAGGCTGCAGCACTTCCCGTCGTTGTAGATCGACAGGCGGGTCTCGCAGCCCGGTCGCTCGCACACCCGCCCGGCGGAGTGGCGTCGGGTGCGGCCCTCGATGCTGGTGATCCGCTCAC
>JAODBP010000189.1 GCA_025464025.1 Actinomycetes bacterium
GCGCGGCGTCGCCGTCACCCGCGACGTCGGCCGCGATCGCCTCCAGGCGAAGGCCGTCGCGGATGGCGTCCGCCATGTAGGGCTCGTCCTCAACGATCAACACCCGGATGCCCCGATGCTACGAGTCCGCGCCTATCGCCGGCGTATGGGAAACCTCACCACATCGTGCGGTCGGTGCTTCACGTGGCGAACGTGTACTCGCAGTTCTTGAAGGTCGTGTTCGTCACG
The DNA here is from genome assembly GCA_025464025.1 of Actinomycetes bacterium. The sequence goes on from JAODBP010000189.1 coordinate 229, forward strand.
GCCGGGGCGATGCACAGGTCGGTGCCGCTGCCGCCGTCGATGGTGTTGTTGGTGGACCTCGTTCCGCCGGCGACGATGCAATCGTTCCCGCCCCCGCCCTTGAGGCTGGTGTTGCCAGACGTGCCGAGGCCGAGCACCAGGTCGTTCCCGGAGGTGCCGCTCACGGTCGAGCCCGTCGCCACGACCCGGGTCGTCAGTGCCAGGGCGGCGCAGTAGCCGGGGGCGAGCTGGGTCAACACGAGGGGGTGCTGGGTCACGCCGATGTAGCTCGTCGGCACGGTGCTGGTCGCGGTGAACGACATGATGATCGACCCGATCACCACGAGGGGGAGCAGGAGTGGCGCGAACTGGAGCGTCGTCCTCCCGGTACCGGGCCGTTGGATCCTCCGCCTGGCCCGGGCGACGGCCGGGGCCGTCTCGGCGAGGTGGCTGGGACGCGCCGTCGGCGGAGGAGGTTGCGGTCCCGGCGGGAGCGCATGGAGCGGCTCGTGCTGCGGGATGGGCTCGTGCAGGAAGACCATCGTCTCGGTGACGACGGCGTAGCGGATGACCGCCCCGGTGGTCTCGGCGAGGAGCGGCTGCTCGAGCTCGCTGGCCAGCTTGGCGAGGACCTCGAAGTCGACGATGGGGACCGTCGGGAGGGACGAGAGATCGCCGAGGGAGCCGACCGGGACGATGGTGTCGCCGTAGGACGCCGCGATCGCGGCGTCGTCGACGAGGACCCGAGCGCGACGGGCGAACAGGAGCACCGCGATGGCCCAGGCGCCGAGGAGGACGAACGTCAGCCAACGGATGGTGTGGACGGCGACGTGGTAGCGGGCGATGGTGAGGGTGTTGGCCCCCGTGATGGTGGCGTTCTGCTCGAGCATCGGGTGGAACACGTCGACCTGGACGCCGCCGGTGGCCCCCGGGACGGCAGCGGTCTCGTTGGAGACGACCTTGAGCAGGCTCTGGGTGAGCGAGATCGCGAGCACGGGGGAGAACGTCGACGTGAGCGGGCGGCCTTGCAGCGTCCCGGTCACGGTCACGGTGGGCTGGAGGTACAGCGGGTACTCGGCGCTCGGCAGGCCGGAGTTGGTGGCCAGCTGGGCCACGAGGGTCTTGAGGGTGTCGAGCGGGAACAGCCCGCCGATGGTGCCTCGGTCGGTGCCGTCGAACGAGACGGGTGTGCCGACGTCGAAGGCCTCGTGGTACCCGGTCGAGTCCGAGATGAGCGCCTTCAAGGCGATGGTGCCCTTGACGTCGTGGGCGTACGTCGAGACGAAGCGGTAGTCGAAGGCGAGGTGCACGGAGTCGGAGAGGTCGAAGAAGACGGGCTGACCCGTCCTGGCCTGGCCGGACGGGAACGCCGGGTTGGGATCCCGGATCGTGGCCGAGTAGGAGAAGGTGCCCTCGTGCCGGAACGCGGCGGCCCTGGCGATGCCCGTGGTCAACGGCTTGGTGAAGCCGGCGCCGCCCACGGCGGCGATCACGACGAGGCCGGCCGCGGCCGGGGCCCAGAGCTTCCGGAGCCAGGGGCGATCGATCGGCCCGCTGGCGACGTGCCGCGGTCGGGCATGTCCCCGGCGGCGGCGGGTGAGCACGCCGAACCTCGAGCCGAGCGCGATCGCGGCGGCGATGGCGGCGAGCAACGCTGCTCGCCAGGGTTCACGGATCCAGGTCATGGCGCTCCCGACGTGGCTGCCGTGGAACCAGAGTCGGCCCTCCAGCGCGGAGGCGGGGACGGTCTCGGGGTCGACGAAGTCGTTGTTGTCGCCCTTGAACGTGTAGGTGCCGTCGCCGACCGCGAGGATCCGGTGCAGCACCCGCTGACCCTTGAGGTCGGCGCTCTTGTACAGGGCGATGTCACCGACGCGGTACGACTTCCCGCCTCGGACGGCGGCCAGGTCGCCCTTGTGGAGCAGCGGCTCCATGCTGTTGCCGGAGATCACCGAGTAGGCGGTCGCGCCGCCGAGCTGGACCGGTCCGAGGAAGAGCCACAGCAGCGTCGTCCCGAGGACGATGAGGGCGAGGAAGAGCGGGCGTGGGGCCGACGGGCGGGACGTCCGTCCGTCGGACCGGCGATGCCGACGAGTCACGGCGGTCGCCTACTGGGCGGCGACGACGGTCAGCCCGTTGATCTTGTCGGCCGTCAGCTGGGGCGAGGTCGTGGCGCAGGTGACCGTGTCGCCGACGACGTTGCTCGTGCAGTTGTAGCTGGTCGGTCCGCCGACGGTGAGCGCGGCCGAGACGACGACCTTGCCGGTGCTGGTGCTCGGGATGACAGGGGCGACGGTGAAGGTCAGCGAGTCGATGTTCACCGGCGCGGTGGTGTTGAGCGTGTAGTGGACGTTCGAGACGGTGTAGCCCGACACGGTGCCGCTGCCGGCGCCGACGGTGGTGGCCGGCACGGTGTTGGACGCCGTGAAGGCGAAGGCGGCGAGCCCGATGGCGCCGGCGACCCCGAACACCAGAGCGAACACGGCGACGCGAGACATGCGCTTCCTCGGCATGACGCTTCCTCTTCCCTGGGCAGCTGCACCTGGTCGAAGATCGACCTCGGCAACCCGCCTCACGGGACGAGTGTCCTCTCTGTACCCTGCGGGCGGCAGGGCCAAAGGACCTCAATCCGGCGGTGGTTCGCGCTGAGCACCGCAGCGACGTCCACCGCGCTCGGTGGCCCGCGTAGCGTCGGCGCGTGCCCGAGATCCAGCCGCCCGAGCTCGCCGCCCTGCTCGACTTCGCCGAACGCCCGCGGACGGAGGGCTGGAGCCTGCGCGCTGCCCTGACCCGCTACGCCCAGGGCCAGCCCCGCCGGGTCGGCGACCTCCTCCAGCTCGTCCGGCGGATCCAGGCTGCGCTCGGTGGGGAGACCGGCACCCTCGACCGCGACGGGCCCGAGCTCTGGCAGCAGCTGACGAGCGGCGCCGACGGCGACGGCCTCGTGCCGGGGTTGCTGCGCGCCGCCCGGGCGATCGACGAGGTGGGCGACACGCTGGCCACGTGGGCGGCCGATCCCTGGAAGGCCGAGCGGCCCGACGACGCCGTCGACGCGGTCCTCGCGACCGTGGCGGTCCTGCTCGACGAGCTGGGCGTGCCCGTGGAGGAGCGACCGGCCCGGCCGCCCGGCGGGCGACGGCGAGGCTGACAGGAGCGTCGCACCGCTCGACCGTCTTCCCCGCCATGCAAAACGTACCGCGCTGAGGGGGGCTTGCCGCAAGCGGCACCGACGTGCTGACAATGCTCGCCTTGCGCTCCTCCACGAACCTTCCCGCTCCACCCGCCATCGAGGTCGAGGCCCTCGCCAAGCGCTACGGCGAGGTCGACGCCGTCCGCGGCGTCTCGTTCACCGTCGCCCCCGGCGAGGTCTTCGGCTTCCTCGGTCCCAACGGCGCCGGCAAGAGCACGACGATCAACATGCTCTGCACGCTGGCCCGCCCGACCTCCGGGACCGGCCGCGTGCACGGCTTCGACGTGGTCCGCCAGCGCGACGACGTCCGTCGGCACATCGGGCTGGTGTTCCAGGACCCGTCGCTCGACGTCCAGCTCACGGCGGCCCAGAACCTCCGCCTGCACGCCGAGCTGTACGACATCGATCCCGGTGCCATCGCCAGCCGGGTCGACCAGATGCTCGAGATGGTCGACCTGGCCGACCGGCGCGACCAGAAGGTGCTCACCTTCTCCGGCGGCATGAAGCGCCGCCTCGAGATCGCCCGCGGGCTCCTGCACTCGCCGCGCGTGCTGTTCCTCGACGAGCCGACCATTGGCCTCGACCCCCAGACCCGCGCCGCGATCTGGCGCTACATCCGCGCCCTGCAGGAGCGCGAAGGGACGACGATCTTCATGACCACGCACTACATGGACGAGGCCGAGCACTGCGACCGCATCGCGATCATGGACCGGGGCGACATCGTGGTCCTCGACACCCCGGAAGCGCTCAAGGCGAGCGTCGGCGCCGACCGGGTCGTGTTGGGCACGGCGGACGATGCGGCCGCCCTGGTCGCGCTGCGCGACCGGTTCGGCATCGAGGCCACGACCGCCGAGGGTGCCGTGACCTTCCACGTCGCCTCCGGCGAGGCGTTCGTGCCCCGGCTGTTCGCCGAGCTCGGCATCGAGATCACGTCGGTCACGGTCGCCCGGCCGACGCTGGACGACGTCTTCATGGGCTGCACCGGCTCCACGATCCGGGATGCCGAAGCCTCGCCGGCGCGCCCGCCGAACATGGTGCAGATCTTCTCGAAGGCGGCCCGATGAGCGCGGCCGTGGCAGACGTCGTCGCCGTCCGCGTGATCGAGCGCTCCTGGCGGTCGGAGGCCCGAGCGGTCCGCGCCGTGTGGTGGCGCGAGATGATCCGCTTCGCCGACGACCGGGCGCGGATCGTGACGGCGCTGATCCAGCCGCTGCTGTTCCTGTTCGTCCTCGCCCCCGGGTTGCAGACCCTGTCGAAGGCGTCCACCGACGGCGTCGACCTCACCACGTTCATGTTCCCCGGGGTCCTCTGCATGGCGATCTGGTTCAGCGCCATGATCAGCGCCGCCTCGCTGGTGATGGACCGCCAGCTCGGGTTCCTGCGGGAGATGATGGTGGCGCCGGTCCGGCGGTCGTCGATCGTCCTCGGGAAGTGCCTGGCCGGCACGACGACGGCCGGGACGCAGGGCGTGATCCTGCTGGCCCTCGCCGGCCTGGCCCACGTGCCCTACGACCCGGTGCTGCTCCTCGGCATCTTCGGCCTGCAGCTCCTGATCGCCTTCGCGGTCACCGCCCTCGGCGTGATGGTGGCCACGACCGTGAAGCAGGCGCCGACGTTCAACAGCGTGATGCAGCTGCTCGTCTTCCCGACGGTGTTCCTGTCGGGCGCGATGTACCCGGTCTCGGGGCTGCCCGACTGGCTGCGCCTGCTCAACCGACTGAACCCGCTGACCTACGCCGTCGACCCGATGCGGCGGCTGGTGTTCGACCGCCTCGACGTCTCGGAGGCGGCCCGGCACCGGCTCGCCCCCGGCGTCACCTGGTGGGGCTGGCCGGTGCCGTCGCTCCTCGAGCTGGGGATCGTGGTCGCACTGGGCCTGGCCATGCTGGCGGTCGCCATCTTCCAGTTCACGCGGACGGAGTGATCAGCGGGACGCCGTCGTCACGAGGATGGCGCCGGCCAGGGTGACGCCATCGGGCGCAGCTCGCTCGGCGATCGCCTCGGTGAGGGCCGCCACCGCCGCCGATCGTTGCGACGGCTCCAGTGCGTCGAGCACGGCCCGGGCCAGGCCGATCGTCGAGAGGTAGTCGGTGGCCTCGGCCGCGGTGCCGAGGTGGACCTGCACCTGCACCGGCTCCACGTCGACGGCGGTGAAGCCGGCCGGCTCGAGCAGGTCGCGGATCGAGTCGGCGGACGACTGGGCGAACATGCCGGGCGCACCGGGCTCGCCGGTCGGGAGGCTGCCGTAGGGGAGGAGCACGTCGGTCGGCACCGTGAGCCACTCGTTGGCGGCGAGCGGTTGCCACGTGGCGATGCAGAGCCGGCCACCGGGGCGGACCCCGCGGCCGATGTTGGCGAACGCGGCGCCCGGATCGTCGAAGAACATCGTGCCGAAGCGGCTGATGGCGATGTCGTGCCCGGCGGGGAGGTCGTCCGTCTGGAGATCGCCGGCGACGAAGTCGACGTTGCCGACGGCGGTGTCGACGGCGCGGCGCCGAGCGACCTCGAGCATGGGGTCGCTGAGGTCGATGCCGAGCGCGTGGCCGTCGGGCCCGACGGCGCCGGCCGCCGCCAGGGTGGTGGCGCCGCAGCCGCAGCCGAGGTCGAGGACCCGCTCGCCGGCATGGAGCTCGGCGGCCCGGACGAGCGCGTCGAGGACGGAGGCGAGGGCGACGTCTCGCTGATCGGCGCCGGCGACCCAGGCGTTGCCGCTCGCCCCGTTCCAGTCGGTGCGAGCGGTCTCGTTGGCGGCCATGGCGACTCCGATCTCGTGGATGGTCGTGCGGTTCAGACCCGGTAGCCGCCGTCGACGCTGAGGACCTGGCCGGTGATGCCCCGGCCGTCCTCGGAGGCGAGGAGGACGGCCATGCCCGTGAGCTCCTCGGGTTCGAGGATGCGGTGCTGGAGGCTGTCGGCCCGGGCCCGGGCCTGGGCCTCCTCGACCGTCACCCCCCGACCGGCGGCGGCCTGCTCCCAGTCGATCAGGGAGGTGTTGGTCCACCCCGGGCACAGGCAGTTGACGGTGATGCCGTGCTCGGCCGTGGCGGCTGCCATCGCTCGGGTGAAGCCGATCAGGCCGTGCTTGGCCGCGGTGTAGGCGACGCTGGCAGCGGCCCGCTTCGACGCGCCCGACCCGATGTTCACGATGGCGCCCCAGCCCTGGGCCCGCAGGTGGGGGAGGGCCTCGGTGGTCGTCCACCAGGCCGACGTGAGGCAGAGCACCAGCGTCCGCTCGAAGCCGTCGCCGTCGACGTCGAACGGATCGTGCCCCCGCCCGGCCGAGCCGCCGACGTTGTTGACCAGCACGTCGATCCGGCCCAGGGCCTCCACCGCCCGCCGGACCGGGAGGCGTGCCCCGTCGGGGTCGGTGGCGTCGGCGACGACGGCCACGGCCCGGCCACCCGCTCCTTCGATGTCGGCCACCACCTCGTCCAGGTCGGCACCGGTCCGCGACGACACCACCACGGCGGCGCCCTCGGCGGCGTAGCGCCGGGCGATGGCCCGGCCGATGCCTCGACCGCCGCCGGTCACCACCGCTACCCGGCCGTCGAGCCGTCCGTCGGACACGGGCGGGAACCTAGTGCGGCCGTCGGGGGCGTACCGTCGTGGGCATGACGCCGGAGGAGCTCGCCGACCTGGCGCACCTGCGCCGGGCGCGCGACCTCATGGATCGCGAGTACGCCGAACCGCTCGACGTCCCGGCCATGGCCCGGGTCGCCCACATGTCGCCCGCCCACTTCTCCCGCAAGTTCCGGGCGGCCTACGGCGAGACGCCCTACACCTACCTCATGACCCGGCGCATCGAGCGGGCCAAGGCCCTCCTGCGCCAGGGGATGTCGGTCACCGACGCCTGCATGGCGGTCGGGTGCACGTCGCTCGGCTCGTTCAGCTCGCGCTTCACCGAGATCGTGGGCGAGACGCCGTCGCAGTACCGCGCCCGCGACCACCGCGACCTCGAGGTCGTGCCCCCGTGCATGACCTTCGTCGCCAGCCGACCGCGGCGCACGCCCACCCCGGCCTGACCGAGCAGGATCGGAGAAGCGCCCGGCGAGCCGGGGATCGTACGGTCGTCGCATGGCAGTCAACCTCTCCACCACGTTCATCGCCGTCCACGACCCCGACGCCGCGCTCGGCTTCTACCGCGACGGCCTCGGCCTCGAGGTCCGCAACGACGTCGCCTCCGAGGGCTTCCGCTGGGTCACCATCGCCGCCCCCGGCCAGGACGTCGACATCGTCCTGTTCCAGCCCCACGGCGGCATGTCGCAAGCCGACGGCGACGCCCTCCTGTCGCTGGTCACGAAGGGGGTGTTCCAAGCCGCCCTCTTCCGGGCCGACGACCTCGACGCCACGTTCGAGAAGCTCCAGGCATCGGGCGCCGAGGTGCTCCAGGAGCCGGTGTCCCAGCCCTGGGGCGCGCGGGACTGCGCGTTCCGGGACCCCTCCGGCAACATGGTCCGCATCGCCCAGGCCTGACCGCCCGATGTGCCGCATGCCGCATCGGGTGCGCACGACCTGGGGTGACTTCCTGTTCGATCCCGATGGAGGCACGATGAGCCCGGCGAAGCAGACGACGCCGCACGCGGCCGACAGCCACGACTTGATCCGCGTGCAGGGCGCACGCGTGAACAACCTCAAGGACGTGACCGTCGAGCTCCCGAAGCGCCGGCTCACGGTGTTCACCGGGGTGTCCGGCTCGGGCAAGAGCTCGCTGGTGTTCGGCACGATCGCGGCCGAGTCGCAGCGGCTCATCAACGAGACCTACAGCTCGTTCGTGCAGGGCTTCATGCCGTCGTTGGCTCGACCCGACGTCGACGTGCTCGACGGCCTGACGACGGCGATCATCGTCGACCAGGAGCGGATGGGCGCCAACGCCCGCTCCACCGTCGGCACGGCGACGGACGCCAACGCCATGCTCCGCATCCTCTTCAGCCGGCTCGGGAAGCCGCACGTCGGCTCGCCCCAGGCGTTCTCGTTCAACGTCGCCTCGATCAGCGGCGCCGGCGCGGTCACGCTCGAGCGGGGCGGGAAGACGGTGAAGGAGAAGCGCAGCTTCCACATCACCGGCGGCATGTGCCCGCGCTGCGAGGGCATGGGTCGGGTCTCCGACTTCGACCTGTCGGAGCTCTACGACGACTCGAAGTCGCTCAACGAGGGTGCGATCACGATCCCGGGCTACAGCATGGACGGCTGGTACGGCCGCATCTTCCGCGGCTGTGGCTTCTTCGACCCGGACAAGCCGATCAAGCGGTTCACCAAGAAGGAGCTCGACGATCTGCTCCACAAGGAGCCGACCAAGATCAAGGTCGAGGGGATCAACCTCACGTACTCGGGCCTGATCCCGGCCATCCAGAGGTCGATGCTGTCCAAGGACGTCGACTCGCTCCAGCCCCACATCCGGGCGTTCGTCGACCGCGTCGTCACCTTCACCACCTGTCCCGACTGCGGCGGCACCCGGCTCAGCGAGGGGGCCCGCGCCTCGAAGATCGGCAAGGTCAACATCGCCGACGCCTGCGCCATGCAGATCACCGACCTGGCCGACTGGGTGCGGAGCCTCGACGAGCCTTCGGTGGCGCCGCTGCTCGCCGCGCTGCTGCAGACCCTCGACTCGTTCGTGGAGATCGGGCTCGGCTACCTCTCGCTCGACCGGCCGTCGGGCACGTTGTCGGGCGGTGAGGCGCAGCGCACGAAGATGGTCCGCCACCTCGGCTCCTCGCTCACCGACGTCACCTACGTCTTCGACGAACCGACCATCGGCCTGCACCCACACGACATCCAGCGCATGAACGAGCTCCTCCTGCGGCTGCGCGACAAGGGCAACACCGTGCTCGTCGTCGAGCACAAGCCCGAGGCGATCGCCATCGCCGACCACGTCGTCGACCTGGGTCCCGGCGCCGGCACGGCGGGCGGGCAGATCTGCTTCGAGGGCACCGTCGAGGGGCTGCGGAAGAGCACGACGATCACCGGCCGCCACCTCGACGACCGGGCCGAGCTCAAGGGCGCGGTGCGGCCGGCCACCGGTGCGTTGGAGATCCGGGGCGCCAGCACGCACAACCTGCAGCAGGTCGACGTGGACATCCCGCTCGGGGTGCTGTGCGTGGTCACCGGCGTGGCCGGCTCGGGCAAGAGCTCGCTCGTGCACGGGTCGATCCCGGCCGGCAAAGGGGTGGTGTCGGTCGACCAGGGCGCGATCCGCGGCTCGCGACGGAGCAACCCGGCGACCTACACCGGTCTGCTCGAGCCGATCCGCAAGGCGTTCGCCAAGGCCAACGGCGTGAAGCCGGCGCTGTTCAGCGCCAACTCCGAGGGCGCCTGCCCCACCTGCAACGGCAACGGCGTCATCTACACCGACCTCGGGGTGATGGCGACCGTCGCCACCACCTGCGAGGAGTGCGAGGGGAAGCGGTTCGAGGCGTCGGTGCTCGAGTACCACTTCGGTGGCCGCGACATCAGCGAGGTGCTCGCCATGTCGGTGACCGAGGCCGAGGCGTTCTTCGGCGAGGGCGAAGCCCACACGCCGGCCGCCCACGCCATCCTCGAGCGGCTCGCCGACGTCGGGCTCGGCTACCTCAGCCTCGGCCAGCCGCTCACGACCTTGTCCGGCGGCGAGCGGCAACGGCTCAAGCTGGCCACCCACATGGGCGAGAAGGGTGGGACCTACGTCCTCGACGAGCCCACCGCCGGACTGCACCTGGCCGACGTCGAGCAGCTCCTCGGCCTGCTCGACCGGCTCGTCGACTCGGGCAAGTCGGTCATCGTGGTCGAGCACCACCAGGCGGTCATGGCGCATGCCGACTGGATCATCGACCTCGGTCCCGGCGCTGGCCACGCCGGCGGCCGGATCGTCTTCGAGGGCACCCCGGCCGACCTCGTCGCCGGCCGCTCGACCCTCACTGGCGAGCACCTCGCGGCCTACGTCGGCGCCTGACCCATCCCTCAGGTGGCGCGGAGCTCGCGCTTGAGGACCTTGCCGGAGGGGTTGCGGGGCAGGGCGTCGAGGAACGTGATCGCCTTGGGGCGCTTGAACTTGGCGAGCTGGCCGCTGCAGTGGGCGAGGAGCTCGTCGGCCGTGGCCGTGGCGCCTTCGCGCAGGACCACGTGGGCCACCGGCACCTCGCCCCACCGCTCGTCGGGCCGGCCGACCACGGCGGCCTCGAGCACCGCCTCGTGCTCGTAGAGCACGCGCTCGACCTCGGAGCTGGCGATGTTCTCGCCACCCGAGACGATCATGTCCTTGAGCCGGTCGACGATGAAGAGGTAGCCGTCGTCGTCGCGCACGCCGATGTCGCCGGTGTGGAACCAACCGCCGGCGAAGGCGGTGGCCGTGGCGTCGGGGTCCTTCCAGTAGCCGCCGAAGACCTTGGGGCCGCGCAGGACGATCTCGCCCCGCTCGCCGGCGGGCACGGATCGGCCCTCGTCGTCCCAGACGTCGAGCTCGAGGAAGAGGCAGGGGCGGCCCACGCTGCCGAGCTTGGTGATCAGGCTGTCTCGGTCGAGGAACGTGTCGCCCGAGACGGTCTCGGTGAGGCCGTAGGCGTCGGCGAACCAGGCCGAGGGAAACGTCCGCTGGACCCGCTCGAGCAGGGGGATCGGCATCTTCTCGCCGCCGTTGATGATCACGCGGACCGACGACAGGTCGCGCCGCTCGATGTCGGGCAGCGCCATGATCGCGTTGACCATGGCCGGGGCCAGCCACACGGTCGTGACCCGCGAGCGCTCGAGCTCGTCGACGACCGAGGCAGCGTCGAAGGCCCGGTGGATGATGACCGTGGCGCCGGCGGCGAGCAGCGAGGTCGTCGTGAGGTCGAGCGCACCGACGTGGTAGAGCGGCCCGCACGCGAGGCCGAGGTCGGCACCGGTGAAGCCGAACTCGACGAGGTGGGCGAGGTTCTTCCACGCCAGGTTGCCGTGGGTGAGCATCACGCCCTTGGGCCGGCCCGTGGTGCCCGACGTGTACATCAGGCGGTGGACGTCGTCGGCCTCGGCGAGCACGGCGGCCGGCGGGCTCGAGCTGCTCCGGAGGTCGGCGAGCGGCGTCCACCCGTCCGGCGTCGACGGCGAGGTGCAGGCCCGCACGAGGTCGAGGTCCTTGGCGCTCTCGGTGGCGAGCTCCACGAGCGCGTCGTCGCACATGAGGACCCGGGCCTCGGCGTGCTCGAGGATGTAGCGCACCTCGGGCGCGGCGAGCCGCCAGTTGATCGGCATGGCGATGGCGCCGAGCCGGTTGGCGCCGAAGATCACCTCCAGGAACTCGGGGGAGTTGTACGAGAGGATGCCCACCACGTCGCCCCGGCCGATGCCGAGCTCGTGCAGGCCGCCGGCCAGCGCGGCGACCCGGTCGGCCATCTCCCCATAGGTGGTCGTCTCGCCCTCGAAGACCGTGATCGCCTGGTCGGGCGTGCGGGCTGCGTGGTGGGCGAGCACGGCGCACCAGTTGACGTCCGCCAGCATCGTTGTCCCCCGGGTGGCAGAGTTGTACCGACCAGTACAGCCTAGTGAGCCGGAGCTGCCGATGTCCGAACCGGTGCGGTACTCGTCCTCCGACCGGATCGCCGTCATCACCCTCGACCGTCCCGAGGCCCGCAACGCCGTGAACCGCGACGTGGCGGTCGGCCTGGAGGCGGCCGTCGACCGGCTGGAGGACGACCCCGACGTCTGGGTCGGCGTGCTGTGCGCCAACACCGCGGACCAGGAGCGCCCCGTGTTCTGCGCCGGCGCCGACCTCAAGGTGATCGGGGAGGCGGGCAGCGCCGGCGCCCTCGAGACCGAGCGGGGCGGCTTCGCCGGGTTCGCGTTCCGCGAGCGGACGAAGCCGGTCGTGGTCGCCGTCGACGGGCTGGCCACGGCCGGCGGCCTCGAGATCGTGCTCGCCTGCGACATCGTCGTCGCCACGACCCGCTCGTCGTTCGGCCTGGCCGAGGTGAAGCGCAACCTCATCGCCGGTGCCGGTGGCGTGTTCCGCCTGCCCCGGGCCATCGGCCGGGCGACGGCGATGGACGCCATCCTCACCGGTGAGCCGATCGGGGCCCAGCGGGCCTACGACCTCGGTCTGGTGAGCCGGCTGGTCGAGCCGGGCGCCGCCCTCGACGAGGCGCTCCGGGTCGCGGCCCAGGTCGTGGCCGCCGCCCCGCTGGCCGTCCGGGCCAGTCGCCAGGTGGTGCTGGCCGCCGACGACCAGGACGACGCGACCCTCCGGGGCCTGTCGAAGGAGCTGCTGGGTGCGGTGCTGGCGGCCGACGACGCCCGGGAGGGCGTGGCTGCCTTCGTCGAGAAGCGGCCTCCTCGGTGGACCGGGCGCTAGCGGTTAGCGTCGCACGCATGCCTCGGGCGGAAGCGACCGGCGAGTCGAAGCGCCGGGCCAACTGGGAGGCACGGCGCGAAGCGATCATCGACACCTCGGCGCGCGTGTTCGCTCGGGGCGGCTACCACGCCACCGGGATCATGGAGCTGTGCGCCGCCAACGACCTCGGCAAGGGCGCGCTGTACCACTACATCGGCTCCAAGGAGGGGCTGCTCGCCGCCATCCACGACCGGGTGATGGACGAGGTGCTGGCCGGTGCCGAGCGGGTCACCGAGGCGGGCGGGACGCCGTCGGCCCAGCTCGAGATGCTCGGCACCGAGCTGCTCGACGTGATCCACCGCTACCCCGACCACGTCTGGGTGTTCCTGCACGAGTTCCCGGCGCTCACCGGCGAGCGGGCCGAGCAGTTCCGCAAGCGCCGGCGCGGCTACGAGCGCCAGGTCGAGGCCGTGCTGGAGGCCGGCGTCGCCTCGGGGGAGTTCCGCGACCTCGACACCCGGCTCACGGCCATGGCCTGGCTCGGCATGCACAACTACACGTACCTCTGGCTCAAGCCCGGCGGCCGCCTTTCGGCCCGCGACGTGGCCAAGCCGTTCGCCGACATCTTCATGCGGGGCATCTCGG
>JAODBP010000195.1 GCA_025464025.1 Actinomycetes bacterium
TGAAGACGACCAGACCGAACCGGCCGGTCTCGAACCGGCCCAGGTCGCGGGCGTCGGCCTCGTGCACCTCGAGGTCGGGGTGGGCTCGGCGGAAGGCGGCGACCATCTCCGGCGTGTGGTCCACGGCGACGTACTCCTCGGTGAGCAACCGGAGGAACGAGGCCGATCGGCCCACCCCGGCACCCACGTCGAGAACCGGGAGGCCCCGCGCATGCGGGGCGACCGTCGCCAAGGCGACCCGCTCGCCGGCGTCGGTCCACGTGTCGAGAGTCGCGTACTCGTCGACCACCTCGGCCCAGGTCGCCCGGTTCCTCCGATCGAGGTCGTCCGCCGAGAGGGTCACGGCGTGAACTTCGTCATCCTCGGCGAGGGGACCTGTTCAGTCGACGGTGATGATCTCGGCCGGGTCGGCGAGGGCGGCAGCGAGGGCCCGGGTGACGGGGTGGGCGTCGCGCTCGGCCACGGCGAGGACGAGACGAGCGCCGCGTCCATCGGCCAGGCGGGCGTCGGCGGCGGCCGGCACCAGGTCGAGGTCGACGCCGACCGAGGCGACGACCACGACGGGCCGGCCCTCGGCGTCGATGCCGGTGGCCGGCGCCGGCCACGGCGTGCGCAGGTCGGGGGCCTCGACCACCGGGGCCAGCGGGGCCAGGTGGTCGGCGGCGACGAGCGACGGGTCGTGCAGCAGCCTCGACCGGAGCCACCGGTCGGCGGCCAGACCCTGGAGCGGGTGGTTCTCGCCGCCCCGCACCCGGTGCTTCCGGACGAAGGCGACCACGTCGGCCAGCGCCTCGGCCGTGGGCCGGTCGGCCGACACGAGGGCGTGGGCCTCGCGGTCGAACCGGCCGACGCCGATCTCGAGGTGCGGCCCGTCGGCGTCGACGACGACGCGGGCCACCTCCAACCCGTCGACCTCGCCGATCAGCCGACCGTGCTCGACGACCGGGTCGGCCCCGGCGCCGAGGAGCACGTCGGCGAACGGTGCCACCCGCGGGTCGACGGGCGGGACGAGCGGGAGCGGCTCGGCCTCGACGCGCGCCAGCGACGTGCCGGTCACCAGCCAGACGACGGGCGGCTCGGCGAACTGCGAGGCCCGCCGGGCCAGGAGCCCAGCCGCGTCGTCCACGACCAGGTGCACCGGGCCGGTGGCGCCGGCCTTGCGGGCCACGGCCAGGGCCGGACCGAGGGCGCGCGCCGGCTCGGTGTCGGCCAGCACCCATGCCCCGTCGTCGCCGACCAGGGCGGCGCCGCCCGGGAACGCGACCGACCGCCGGTCCGACGGACCGGCGGTCGAGGTCACGACTGCCTTCAGCTTGGCGGCCAGGAGGGCCGCCCGCTGCTGGGGGTCTACTTCGCGGCCTTGCGCTCGCCGTAGCGGCGCTGGAAGCGCTCGACGCGACCGCCGGAGTCGACCAGGCGCTGCTTGCCCGTGAAGAACGGGTGGCACTGGTTGCACAGCTCGACGTTGATGGTGTCGCCCGTCGAGCGCGTCTCGAAGGTGCTGCCACACGAGCAGTGGGCCTGCACCATCTTGTACTGGGGGTGGATGTCCGTCTTCATGGGTGCTCCTGTACGGGCTGGATCGCCGAGCCAGTGTAGGGGTTCGGGGCGAGGATCACGCCTTCGCCGAGGCGTCGAGGAACTCCTCGTTGGTGCGGTACTGCTTGAGGCCGTCGAGCAGCCGCTCGAGGGCAGCGCCGTTGGAGGCGCCCTCGGCGGTGAGGGCGTGGAGGGCCCGGCGGATCTTCCACACCTGCTGGAGCTGCTTGCGGTCGAACAGCAGCTCCTCGTGGCGGGTCGAGCTGCCGTCGACGTCGATGGCCGGGTAGATCCGGCGCTCGGCCAGGCGCCGGTCGAGCCGCAGCTCCATGTTCCCGGTGCCCTTGAACTCCTCGAAGATCACCTCGTCCATCTTCGAGCCCGTCTCGACCAGCGCGGTGGCGAGGATGGTGAGCGAGCCACCCTCCTCGACGTTGCGGGCGGCGCCGAAGAACTTCTTGGGCGGGTAGAGGGCGCCGGAGTCGATGCCGCCGGACATGATGCGGCCGTTGGGCGGGGCGGCCTGGTTGTAGGCCCGGGCCAGACGGGTGATGCCGTCGAGGACGATGACCACGTCCTGGCCCTCCTCGACCAGGCGCTTGGCCCGCTCGATGGTGAGCTCGGCCAGCGAGGTGTGCTCCTCGGCCGGGCGGTCGAACGTCGAGGCGATGACCTCGCCGGTGGTCGACCGGCGCATGTCGGTGACCTCCTCGGGGCGCTCGTCGACGAGCAGCACCATGAGGTGGACGTCGGGGTTGTTGCGCTCGATCGACTGCACGATCTCCTTGACGATCGTGGTCTTGCCCGCCTTGGGCGGCGAGACGATGAGGCCGCGCTGGCCCTTGCCGATCGGGGCGATGAGGTCGACGATGCGGGCCGTCATGTCGGCGCTGGTGCCGGTGTCGCGGCCGGGCGTCTCGAGCCGGAGCACCTCGTCCGGGAACAGGGGGGTCAGGTCCTCGAAGCGGGGCCGCTTGCGGGCGTCCTCCGGGTCCTTGCCGTTGACCTCGTCGATGCGCAGCAGGGCCGGGTTCTTCTCGTTGCGGTTCGCCGGCCGACTGGCGCCGGCGAGCTGGTCGCCCTTGCGCAGGCTGAACTGCCGCACCTGCTTGACCGACACGTAGACGTCGTCGCGGCTCGGCAGGTAGCCCTTGGTGCGGAGGAAGCCGTAGCCCTCGTCGCGGAGGTCGAGGAGGCCGCTGCACGGCACCGGCTCGCCGGTGAACGCCTCGTCGGTGCGGTCGCGGAACTGGCCGCCGCCCTCGCCGCCCTGGCGCTCGCGGTCGCGGCCCCGGCGGCGCCGGCCCCGGCGGTTGTTCGGGTCGTCGTCGTCGCCCGACGGGCGCTGGCCCTCGCCCCCACCCGGGGTGGCGGCGTTGGGGTTGGCGTTGGGGTTGCCACCGCCCGGGCGGTCGCCCCGGGGCTGCTGCTGGTCGCGCCCCCGCGGCTGGTCGCGGTCGTCGCGGCCACGCGGCTGCTGCTGCTCGTCGTCGTGGCCGTCGTCGTGGTCGTCGTGGCCGTCGTCGTGGTGGTCGTCGTCCTCGTCGTCGTCGGCGTCGTCGTGGGCCTCCGGCTCCGGCTCGGGGGCCTCGACCGGTTCCCGGGGCGCGTCGTCGACCTTCGCCGCCCGGCCCCGACCCCGGCCGTTGCTGGCCGGCGGCGCGGCAGCGGGTGCCTCCTCGGCCGGCGCGCCGGGCGTGATCCCGGCGGTGGTGAGGATCAGATCGACGAGGTCGGCCTTCTTGGCCCGGGCCGGCGGCTTGGCGCCCAGGGCCTTGGCGATCGTCAGCAGCTCGTCCCGCTCCTTGCGCTCGAGCACGGATCGCTCGAGGACGGGCTCGCTCATGGAAGTACCTCACGGGGTTCGAGGACCGGGGCAGGCACATCGCCGGCTCCGGGGATCCGCGCTCGCCGGGAAGGCCACTGCGTGGCGTCGCCGAGGGCGGGGGATCGGCGCCGGGCCAGACGGCCGCAGCACCGAGCGGGCAGTGTACCAGCGGGGACCGGAGCGTCTACAGGGGGTTGGACGCCACGTAGAGGCTGGCCCCGGCGATGGCCAGGGTGACCAGGGCGGCGGCGGCCGCCCCCAGCCACCGCTGCTCCCGGCTGCCGTCGGTGGCGTCGAGGATCGTGATCAGCAGGGCCCCGCCGACCAGCCCGCCCAGGTGGCCGCCGATCGAGACGCCCGGCCGGAAGCTCAGCAGGAGGTTGATCAGGATCAGGCCCCCGATGCCCGTCTGCATCGGGTCGATGCCCCGCCGGCGCTGGGACAGGAACGTGGCGGCCATGAGGCCGAACACCGCCCCCGAGGCCCCGCCGGTGAGGGCGTTCGGGTCGAGCAGGAGCACGCCGAGGGAGCCGGCCACCAGGGCGCCGGCGTAGAGGATGCCGAAGCGCAGCCGGCCGAGCGACGGCTCCAGCATGCTGCCCAGCCACCACAGCAGGACCATGTTGAACCCGATGTGGAGGATGTCGTAGTGGAGGAAGCCGGAGGTGACGATCCGCCACCAGTCGCCGGCCGCCACGGCCGGCCCGAACAACCCGATGTCGCTGCTGTCGACCTGGCCGAGGAAGACCACGGCGTTCACCGCGACCAGCGCCATCGTCACGTAGGGGTCGGGCCGGAGCGACTTGAGCGTGCGCACGGCCGGCGCGCCCTTCACGCACTCGCGGCACTGGAAGCCGACCGGCGCCGAGATCATGCAGTCGGGGCAGATCGGCCGCTCGCACCGACGGCACTTGACCCCGG
This sequence comes from Actinomycetes bacterium, assembly GCA_025464025.1. The sequence goes on from JAODBP010000195.1 coordinate 4,289, forward strand.
CCTCGCGGGCCGGGTGCTTGTAGCAGTGCCACTCGAGGTCGTCGTCGGCGTCGAGCGCCTGGTCGGGGTCGTCGGCCGCCATGGCCGCCGACGCTAGCGACGACCCAGGCGGATGCGAGCGCAGGCGTCGCCTCAGCGGCTGACGAGCCTGGCCATGAGCGAGTGCCCGGGCACGGCCGCGTACTGGGCCGTGTCGGCCTCGGTGTAGGCGCCGCCCGGCCCATCGACCTCGCTGTCGACCAGGAGCCACGGCACGGAGTCCATGGTGTGGGTCTTCAGCGCCAGCGGGGTGGCGTGGTCGGGCAGGAGCAGCAGGCGCCACGGGCCCAGGGCGTCGAGGCCCTCGACCAGCGGGGCCAGGATGCGGGAGTCCCAGTTCTCCAGCGCCTTGACCTTCTCCTCGACGTTGCCGGCGTGGCCGGCCTCGTCGGTGGCCTCGACGTGGATGAGGAACAGGTCGGTGTCGCCGGCCAGCGCCGCGAGAGCCGCGTCGCGCTTGCCCTCGTAGTTGGTGTCGAACCAGCCGGTGGCACCCTCGACCTCGACCACCTCGATGTCGGTGAGCACACCGAGGCCGCGGATGAGGTCGACGGCGGTGCAGAGCCCGGCCTTGAGGCCGTAGGCCTCGCGGAACGGGGTCATCTGCGGCTGCGGGCCCTGGCCCCACAGCCAGATCTGGGTGGCCTTGACGTCCGAGGCACCGACGATCGCCTTGCTGGCGTCCATCAGGGACTGGAGCTTGGGCGCCGACGGGCCGGTCGGGAACACGGCCGGCTTGTCGGAGAGGTCGTGGGGTGGGGTGCAGTCGGCATCGGCCCAGTCCTTCGGGGCGATCACGATGTGCCGGTACTGGAAGCCGGTGTGGAACGAGATCTCATCGCTCCCCAGCTCGGCGTTGAGGGCGTCGATGACCTTGGCCGCGTCCTCGGTCGACGGGTGGCCGCCGGCGAAGTCGAGCATGGTGCCGTCGTCGCCGATGGCCACGAGGTTGCAGCGGTAGGCGACCTGGTCGGGGCGGAGGCGCAGCCCCAGGGCGGCGGCCTCGATCGGCGCCCGACCGGTGTGGTACCTCGCCGGGTCGTAGCCGAGGATGCTCATGTTCCCGACGTCGCTGCCGGGCGGCAGCCCTTCGGGGATGACGGCGGCGCGGCCGACCTCACCCCGGGCGGCCAGGGCGGCGAGCGTCGGCATGGCGGCGGCCTGCAGGGGCGTGCGACCGCCGAGCTCGGCCAGGGGCTCGTCGGCGCACCCGTCGGGCACGCACACCACGTACTTCATCGCTGAGCGGAGCCTGCGGAGCGAACCATCATCCCTGCATTGTGGTCGAGGAAACGAACCGCTCCACCACCTGGAGGTCGTTGGGCAGGTCGACGAAGCGCTCGGGCCGCTCGTACAGGTCGGCCAGGTGCTCGGGCAGCTCGGGCGTGACGCCCACCGCGTCGTGGACGGCGTCGGGGAACTTGGCCGGGTGGGCCGTGGCCAGGCACACCATCGGGATCGACGGGTCGTGGTGCAGGGCGGCGGCGCCGAGGCCGACCGCGGTGTGCGGGTCGACCAGCTCGCCGGTGCGCCGGTACGTCGCGGCGATGACCCGGGCCACGGCGTCGTCGTCGATGCTGGCCGAGGAGAAGACCTCCTTGGCCATGGCCAGCCGCTCGGGGCCGAGATCGATCGCACCCTCCTCGCGGAACCGCGACATGAGGTTCGTGACGGTCTCGCCGTTGCGGCCGCACAGCTCGAACAGGAGCCGCTCGAAGTTCGACGACACCTGGATGTCCATGCTCGGGCTCGTCGTGGGCGTGACCCCACGCATCTCCATCACGCCGCTGTCGAAGAAGCGGGGAAGGATGTCGTTGCGGTTGGAGCCGACCACGAGCTGGCGGATCGGCACGCCCATCCGGCGGGCCACCCAGCCGGCGAAGACGTTGCCGAAGTTGCCGGTCGGCACGGTGAACGAGACCGGGCGCTCGGGGGCGCCGAGCTGGGCCGCCGCCTTCACGTAGTAGACGACCTGGGCGAGGATCCGGGCCCAGTTGATGGAGTTCACCGCCGACAGGTGGTGCTGGTCGCGGAAGGGGATGTCGTTGAACATCGCCTTGACCAGGTCCTGGCAGTCGTCGAAGGTGCCCACGACGGCGACGTTGTGCACGTTGGGCGACAGCACCGTCGTCATCTGCTTGCGCTGGATCTCGCTGGTCCGCCCCTTGGGGTGGAGGATCACGATCTCGAGCGTGTCGCGGTCGCGGCAGGCCTCGATGGCGGCCGACCCGGTGTCGCCCGAGGTCGCGCCGACGATCGTGACCCGCTCGCCCCGCTTGGTCAGCTCGTGGTCGAAGAGGTGGCCGACGAGCTGGAGGGCGACGTCCTTGAACGCCAGGGTCGGGCCGTGGAACAGCTCGAGGAGGTGGAGGTTGCCGCCGAGCGGCTTGAGCGGCACCACCTCGGGGTGGCGGAACGTCGAGTAGGCGTCGTCGACCAGCTCGGCGAAGACGTCCTGCTCGATGGTGCCCTCGACGAAGGGCCACATGACGTCGACGGCCACCTCGGCGTACGACCAGTCGGCGTAGGCCCGCAGGCGCCCGGGCGACAGCATGGGCCAGGCGTCGGGCACGTAGAGCCCGCCGTCGCGCGCCAGGCCGGTGAGCAGCACGTCGTCGAACGTGAGCACCGGCGCCGTGCCGCGGGTGCTGACGTACTTCATGGTCACTGCGTCACGACCCGAGCACCCGGAGCATGGAGGTGATGCGACCCACGGCGTCGAGCTCGCGCAGGTCGCGGAGCGTGGCCTGGATGGCGGACTCCGGCGCGTCGTGGGTGATGAACACGAGGCGGGCCTCGTCGCCCAGGCCCTCCTGCTCCATCGACCGGATCGAGACCTCGTGCTCGGCGAAGACGCCGGCCACCGAGTGCAGCACGCCGGGCCGGTCGACCACCTCGAGGTTCAGGTAGTACTCGGAGCGGACCTCGTCGATGGGACGGATCTCGGCACGGGGCAGGCGCCCGATCGAGGCGTGGGAGCCCTTGCGCAGGTTGCCGGCGGCATCGATGAGGTCGCCCAGCACGGCGCTCGCCGTCGGCCCGCCCCCGGCGCCGCGGCCGTAGAACATGAGCTGGCCCACCGCCTCGCCCTCCACGAACACGGCGTTGAACGAGTCGCGCACCGACGCCAGCGGGTGGCCCTTCGGGAGCATGGCCGGGTGGACCCGCACGGCCACGCGGCCGTCGTCGCCCTGCTCGGCCACGGCGAGGAGCTTGACCTCGTAGCCCAGCCGGTGGGCGAAGCCGATGTCGTCAGCCGTGAGGTTGGCGATGCCCTCGTGGTACACGTCGCCGGCCACCACGTTCACGCCGAAGGCGATGGAGGCGATGATCGCCGCCTTG
>JAODBP010000202.1 GCA_025464025.1 Actinomycetes bacterium
CCCATCGACGCCCGGAGAAGATGTGAGCGCCCTCGGCAGGACTCGAACCTGCGCACACGGCTCCGGAGGCCGATGCTCTATCCGCTGAGCTACGAGGGCGGGACAAACACAAAAGGCGGTAGGAAACTTCGGTCACCTGCAGCCAGGTGCGGTTGGTCATGGTAGCTGGTCGCTGATCGGCCTCCCCGATCGACCATCGGACCTGCCGATGAGGCTTCCGGTGACCTGGAGCGTTGGGTCAGGCAGCGAGCTGCTGTCGCCGGCCGTGCCGGGACACGGCGAGCGAGTTCACCATCAGGGCGAAGCCCAGGAGGTTGAGGAGCTGGCGTCGGTGGCCGAGGCTGTGGGCCCGTCCGAGCCAGAGCGTGTCTTCGAGTCCTCGATTGATCGACTCGGCGTCGTTGCGACGACGGAACAGCTCGCGGAAGCTGGGGTCGTCGGGCGGGATGGGCCGGACGTTCTCGGTGCGGTTGAACCTCCGGGCCGTGTCCTTGGCGTCGCCGTGGAGCCGGACGGTGACGATGCCGCTGCCGAGGTGGTCGGGCAGGCGGTAGTCGTTGTACCAGCGGTACCCGGACTTGTCGGCGTTGCGATGGGTGCGCACCCGGAGGAGCTGGGTGAAGAGGAGTTCGCCGTCGGCGGCGAGCACGCCAAGGCCGATCGCACCGCCGTTGGCGTAGAGATCGACGGTCTTGGTGGTTCCGTCGGGAAGCGCGATCGCCTTAGCTTCAACGAAGACCATCTTCTCGACGCGCCGGTCCTTGCGGCGCGCCTGTTTCGGGTTCGCCTTGGCTGCGCTGACCCGGTTGATGGGTAGTAGGCCGAGGTCGCGGAGGATCGTCTGGTGGTGCGTGCCGCGCAGTGCGGTGTCGTAGACGACGCCCTGTGCGCCGGGCACGAGGGGAGCAGTCCGTTCGAAGCAGCGGACGGCTGTCGCGGCTTCGCCACCCTTGGAGGCGACGTGGGCGACGTCGAGCAGGATCCGGCTGTGCACGTCGGGTCCGCGGGTAGCGACCATCACGAACTTCGTGCCCCAAGCAGTCTCGCCGGTGCCCTCGAAGTGCAGGTCAGCATCGGGGTCGGCTCGCAGCGGTCGGAGCTCACCCGTCTCTCGGTCCAGGCGGACGTCGCCGGGCTTGGCCCGGTAGAGCGGCGTGATGACCTTGCCGTCGCCGTAGAGGAGCCGGTCGAGGTGCGGATGCGTCCACGAGCCGCCAGCTGCCGGGTCGAGCAACCCGAGCTGCAGCGCTTGCTGCGCTGCAGCATGGCGGTGGATCTCGCCGAGCAGCTCGAGCGTCACCGGGTCGGCCAGGTACCGATTGCGCAGGTAGAGGTAGTGGTGTCGTCGCATCGGCTGGCGAGGGAGTCGGACGCCGATCCGCTTCTGGGCGAGTCGCCGGATCCATCGCCATGTCGCCGGGTGGCTCAGCTCGGCCTCGACCTGTCGCGCGGAGCCGTAGACGCTGATGGCGGCCTCGAAGAACACGGCCATGAACGCCGGGTAGTGCCGGGGCCTCCCACCGACATGCCGAGGGGGGCTCGGCACGACGGCGGCGAGGCGGTGGAGCTCGGGGTTGGAGAGGATGGCGTCGAGTCGTTCAAGGGTGCTGACGCCACGCCAGCGTTCAGTCACCCCGCGGCGCCCAGTCCCATCCGATGAACCGTGCGGTCCGGTCAAGGCTGCGCATCCCGAGCCGCTGCGCAGTCACGTCGATCTGGCCGGTCTCCTCGAAGACCTTCCAACCCGCCCAAGCGGCCACGGACGACGGCCGTACGTCGGGTGCATCGCCCAGCCCGGCTCGGGTGAGCGTTCTCGAGATCGCGCCTACCGCAGACGACTGCGCGAGGGCGCTCGCGGGCTCGCCCGTGGCGTAGAGGACACCGTCTTCAGCGGCCCCGGGAGAAGTAGCCAGGAAGCGGGCGAGCTGGCTGTGACCCCATGGCGTCAGGAGCGCCGAGCGGGATACGGTCCGCTCGCTGCCGATGATCCAGACGCGTCCGTGCTCCAAGTCGACATCGCCTCGACGGATCGAGGGCAGTTCGCCGGTGCGCGCAGTCGCTTCGGCCAAAGCCCACGCCGCTGCTGCCCGATTCCGCTTCGAGGTCCCGACGCATGCGGCACGGCAAAGAGCGACCTCATCGTCCACGAGCGGGCGGAAAGCGCCGGGCTGGCGGCTGGGCAGTACGAGATCCAGCGTCGGGTCGCCCACCTCGACCCCCTCCGCACGGAGGACTCGGTAGAGGGTTCGCACAGCAAGACGGCGGAAGTAACGGATCGAAGGGCCCGGTTCCGGAGCGCACGCAGTCGGCGCTGCGATGTACCTCTCCACCGCATGCGTGGACACGTCTGCGAGGTTCGAGATGCCAAGCCCATCTTCAACGAAGCGCCCGAACTGCCGCATCAACGCTTCGAGCCGCACGAGCGTCTGAAGACTCAGCTGCTTCTCGCGTACCAGCGCAGCAACCGCGTCATCGACACACGCACCAGGCGCGCGTCCGCTAGACGTAGCGTTAGCCACGTCGGAACCTCCTCTGTAGGTGCCGGCCAGGCCCCGGGACGTTCCAGCGTCGCCGGGGCCACTTGTTGTCAACTAGCAACACCCTACCGCTGTGGTGTCATATGTCAACACTACGATCGGCACATGCCGGAGGAGCTGGTTGGTGCCGCCGAGATTGCGGACCTCTTGGGCATCTCACGGCAACGCGTGGACCGCATCTCGCGGACTCATTCGGACTTTCCACTGCCAGTGGCGGAGCTCAAGTCCGGCCGGATCTGGAAGCGCGACGAGGTCGAAAATTGGGCGCGGCGTACCGGCCGGATCTGACCCTTCGGCCCTCGACGGCTGTTTCCGTCTGCTCATCAATTCGCGCCTGTAGCCGAGCCGGCCACTTAGAACCGTAGCGACGACCACGCTCGGCCTACGTCGAGCGGTTCTGGCTCGGTAACCGGGTCCGCACATGCCGATTTCCCACCCACTGACGGCGGATTTCTCACTGGGTGTCAGCGGGGCGATTTCTCACCTGCTGACATCCCTCGGAGCCGTCAACAGCAGAGCGCCCGCCTAGGGAGGCGCTCCAGCGGATCGGGGCCTGTTGTTGCCTGGCAGGCTTGCCTTCTCCGTCTCAGACGATCTCGGCTCCCGGCGGGGGCTCGTCGTCTTCGAACTGACCGTTGTTAGTGATTCGGCGCACTTTGGGAGCGGCCAGCGCGTCCTGCAGGGCTGGCCAGAGGACGTCGTTGCGACCCCAGACCGGGTCGATGACGTCGACGTGCCAGCTATCGCGGACCTCAGCCAGCGCGCCGGGGGCCTCGCCGAACTCGGAGTCCGCGGGGTCAGAGTTCCCACCGGCCCATGTGCACTCCACGCCGTCGTCGAGCGAGATCGGGATCTGCACGTACGAATCGAGCATCGCTGGTACGGCGAGGATGACGAGGTCGGTAGGGACGAGCGCAGCGAGGATGGCGTTACATGTCCCCTCGGAGCAGTAGCCGCTGACGCTGGCGCGCTGGAGGTATCCGCCAACCTCCTCACCGGGTTGTGAGAACTCGGTGAGGAAGCCCAGCCGGTTGATGGCCGCGATGTGGGACGCGATCTCGAGCGTCTCGGGGTCCGGGGTTCCGCCGTTGACCTCCGGCACGACGAGGTCACCTTCGACCCACCGCGCCGTGAGCTCGGCGAGTTCGGCCATCGTGCTCGCGGAAGCCCACAGCGCCTGCCCGTCATCTCGTGTCCCGTCCACGTCCGAGACGGTACGAGGGTCCCGTCACGGGTTCAGGCACCGCCGCCATGCCGCAACGCACTGGTGCCCGGGATCCTCGGGTCTCGCGGCACCGATAGGCCCCGGGCGTCGGGATTTGCGTCTCACGGCTGCAAGGCCTCTCCACGGCACGCGGCCCGCCCACACAGATCACAGCAACTTGCAGGTGCGGGCGTCTGCTGGCAAACTTGCAGAGAACCGCACATGTGGATGTCTGCAACCTGGAGGTAGCGAAAGTGTCTGAAGCCGTGAGCGTGGGCCCGGTGGCCGCAGGGGGCGACGACCTCGTCGCCCTCGTCACCTGGGTTCCTGCCAAGCACGCACTGGAGGCGCAGAACGCCTTCCAGCGCCTGGTGTCCAGCCTGGGCGCCACATCCAAGGCCGGGGGCTACATCCCGCCCCACTCGAACACCTACGGCGGCGACAACGCCTGGTCGCTGCCCGAGATGACGTTCCCCGAGGATGTTCCCCCCGTGCGCTGGATCCTCAGCGTGCTCGGCTCCGCCCAGCGGCGCATCGTCGCTGGCCTTGTCGCCGCCGGTCCCGCCGGCATCTGGACCGGCGAGCTTCGCCACCTCGCCGGCTACGACGACGCGGTCGGAATGGCCGGCGTCTACAAGGCCATCGCCGGCCGCTTCCGCCGCACCGGTCGTCAGCCGGTCTGGCTTGGCGGCGAGAAGGACAGCCAGAAGGGCCAGCTCCTGACCGTGCCCGACGGCGACGCCAGGGCCATGTTCACGACGGCGTTCGTCGAGGACTACCCCGACATCGCCGCCGAGTTCGGCCTCACGTAGCCCGAATGCGGGCATGCGCCCGGCCCCCGCCGACCTCGGTTGGCGGGGGCCGTTGCGCGTACCGGCACGAGTGCCCACGGCACGGTCGCCTGGCACTCTTGTCCTCATGACCGAGCTCGACGACGGCGACTACGAGGGGCTCGCCGACGACGTACGGCGCGTCGCCGTCCACGAGGCCGGCCATGCCGTCGTCACCGAGCTGCTCGGCCACGACGTCGGCGACATCTACGTCGACCTCGACACCGGATGGGCGGGCCATACGGGCGTCCCCGATGGCCTCTCCTTCGAGCACACGGTGACGGTCGCGCTCGCGGGGTTCGCCGCCGTGGGCGTCATCCTCGGTCCTGACGCCGAGGAAACCCTCCGCACAATCGACGACCCAACGCGCGAGAACTCCGACCACGACCGGGTGCGCAAGGCGCTGGAGAAGGCTGAGGTGCCGGAGGACAAGCGGGCGGGCGTGGTGGAGGCCCTCGACGTCGCGGTCAGGAAGTGCCTCGCGCTGCCGCACATCGGCGACATGGTTGAAGAGATCACCATCAGGCTCGAAGACCACGGCGGCATGCCGGGGCTCCACATCAAGGCAACGGTCCAGGGCTACCTCGACGAGCATCGACGCGCGACGGGTGAGGACGGCAACCCCTTCCAGTAGCAGCGCAGCCGTGCGCGCTCCGGCGGCAGCTCGTTCGGTCAGTCGTGTAGCTCGAGGTCTATCTCGGACCACGCGGCCGCGGACCACGCTCGCCAGGTGAGGTTGCCCTTCCGGTCGCTACCGACGATGACCAGGAGTCCGTCTTCCATTGCGAGGCCCGTCTCGCTGGTCAGCTCGTTGAGGCTGGCGAGATCTCGTCCCGACGGGGTCGGTCGTGCCTCGTGGTGGAGGTGCCAATCGCCAAGGTAGGTGTGGTCAGCGCCCGAGGTGTCGAAGGCAGCTTCGACCTGCGTCTGCAGGTCGAGCGTGTCCAGTTCAAGTCGGTTTCGTCCCCGAACGGCGTTCGCTCCGGGTCCGGTCGCAGCTGCGACGACGGTGACGTCGAGGTCGGGGCGGCGCCACCCGAGTAGGACGCCGCCTGTCTCGAACTTGCCAGCTGCCGAGATCTCGGCTTCGACTGCGAGCCGGGCCTCGCCGGTGAGGATCACCTTCATCGCGCGCAGATGGGGCAGTTCGCGTCCGGCGACAGGTCGTGGAACGTCGTAGAGGGCCCGACTCTCCCCGCCGGTGTCCGCAACGTCATGACGGCCAGGGGGCCGGCGCTCGGCTGACCCAAGAGGGTGTCGATCGCCATCTGCCCGATGATGCTGCTGGCAACGCGCCCGTCGATGAGGTTCCCTGGGAAGGTCGGATAGCCGCATCCAGGCGCGTAGAGGTCTTCGGCGCCGGGAGGCTCCGACAGCTGGGCGAGTTCGTCATGTCGCTGGTCGAGACACCAGCGACATCCGGTCTCGCCCCACTTCGTTGTGAGAGCGAGTGCCCCCCAAACGCCGAGGCTGACCCAGCCGGACACGATCGGCACCTCGAGTTCGCGGGCGATCTCGCTGAGGTGGAGTTCGGCCTGGTGGTCCCCTGTGGTCATGATCAGCAGGTCTGCGCCGGCGAGCCACTCCTTGGCTTCGGCGCGGGTGGCGTAGCGGGCGACGCGGCTCGCCAGGAGGTGCTCCTCCGGGACGTCGCACGTCGGTGCCGCCCTCTGGATGTGACGACGGAGCGCGTCGACCTTCCGCTCGCCGACGTCGGAGACGTCGTAGGGCTGACGCACCAGGTTGCCGAGTTCGACGGTTTCATAATCGGCGAACCGCAGGGCGCCAACACCAGTTCGGGCCAGGTCGATGGCGAGGTTGCCGCCCAGCATGCCGATGCCGGCGACGGCGACGGTCCTGTCCCGGAGGACGTCGGCGCCCGGCACGCGAGTCCCGAGTTCGTCGAAGGACGGCACGGGGAACGCCGCGAACTTGTCGCCGCGTCGGAGGATCACGACGACGCGCTCATGCCACTCGTCGTGCTTCGGACCCTCCTCGGGAACGATGAGGCCGTAGAGGCGAACAGCTCGATTCGAACGGCCGCCCTTCGGCCCGCGCAGTCGCTCGTAGTTGGCGACCCACTTGCGTGCCGATTCGGGCAGGCCCCGGCCCCAGAACTCCACGAGCTCGGCGTGGGCGGTCGGGAACCGCCTTTCGTCTGTTCGCCACCAAGGGAACTCGTGCCGCTTCGCGTCGGCACCGCTCGCCCCCACGAGGTTCTTGAGCAGCGTCGGCGATGCGGCGCTCCGCTCGTCGTTGTCGGCGTCCCAGGTTCGCGTGATCACGCCACGTAGCAGGTCGGGCGTGGCTGTCCCGTAGAACGAGAACGTTCCCCAGGTCCCGGCGGGGAGCGGCGTCGCCAGGGACACGGCACGACGCGCGGGCGCGCCGAGGAAGCCTGGACGAGGCTCTGCGGACCCGGCGCCCAGCGCACGAAGGGCGTTGGGCCCGTTCTTCGCCACTTCGTAGAGGTGGAGGGCGGCGTCGATGAGGTCGACGGCGTCAGTCAGCTGCATCGGAAGGCACAGCGTGCCGTCAGCTGGGTGAATGTGTTCATCGAGACCGTCGGGTCCCTTGATCGGGGCCGGCACAGTCGGGTACCCGGGAGGCAGCGTGACGGTGAGGGCCGAGGGCGGCCCGGGCAGCCCGCCGACGTCCAACGTCACCTCCTCGCGAGCTTCGTTGAACCTGAGCTCAGCGATGGTCCAGCCACGCTGGCGGATGCGTGCCAAGACGTCAGCGAGCTGCCCAGGATGCTCCTTCCACCAAGGCTCTGCGTCAGGCGTACTTGCCACTGCGGCCCTGCTGGTTCACGGGAACCACCGGCCGGTACTCCGCCTTCGGGGGGGGCACTACGGCCTGCTGGTCGCAGT
>JAODBP010000206.1 GCA_025464025.1 Actinomycetes bacterium
TCCTCGGCTACGAGGACGAGCCCTACCTCCGCATCGGCCGGGACGGGGTGTTCGAGAACCGTCGCTCCCCCGCCACCTACCTCAACGCCACCCGGACCGGCGGCGAGCAGCCCCCGGCCGACGCCACCGCCGACGCCACGCCCCGGTGGGTCCGGATCGGCGACGGGCCCACCGCCAGGTGGCACGACCACCGCCTGCACTGGATGACGGTCGCCCCGCCGGCCGTCCAGCAGGCCCCCCACGAGCGCCACCGCGTGGCGCAGTGGGCCATCCCCGTGCGCGACGGCGGCCGGACGCTCCAGATCCGCGGCGACATCGTCTACGTGCCGGGGCCGCCGGTGTGGCCGTGGCTGCTCCTGGCCGCCGGCTTGGTCGTCGCCGTCGTCCTCGCCACCCGCCGGGTCGGCATGCGCGTCGTGCTGCTCGTGGCCGTGCTGGTGCTCGTCGCCGCCGACGTGACGCGGGTGGCCGGCCTCTCCCTGGTGGTCGCCGGCTCGGCCGCCGACCGGCTCCGGCAGGCGGCCAACGTCGGCACCGTCGACCTCGTCGGCTGGGGGCTCGGCCTGGCCGCCGCCGGGCGCCTCCTCGGCCGCAAGCCTGACGGCCGCATCGCCGCCGGCCTCGCCGGCCTCGTCCTCGCCATCGTCGGCGGCCTGCTCGAGTGGGGCGACCTCGGGCGCTCGCAGCTCGCCGTAGCCACCCCGACCGGCCTGGCCCGGGCCTGCATCGTGCTCGTCGCCGGCCTCGGGCTCGGCATCGCCGGCGCCGTGCTCTGGGACGCGTACCACCCTCGAGGCCGGCCCCGACGTCCGGTCAGGCCGGAAGCGACAGCAGCAGGGCGTTGACGATCTGGGCGGTGTCGACGTCGAGCCCGGTGGCCACGTCGGCGAGCTGGGCGATGCCGTAGGCCCGCTCGAGATCGTCGACGGCGAGGAGGCCGAGGAGCGGCACCGGGTCCCACGCCCGGTGCACGACGCACTGGAACCGGGCGCCTTCGCGGGTGCGGCGCTGGGAGATGCCGACCAGCTTGCGGTGTCCGACGCTCACCTCGCCGGCGCCCATCGCCGCGAAGCAGATCCGACGCGACCAGGGGCTCTCGACCGGGCGACCGGTGAACACCTGGGCATCGACGCCGAAGTGGCGGGCGGCGTTGGCCCACGCCCACCCGAGCCAGTGGAACGCGACGGAGACGTCCTCCTGCCAGAGCGGGTCGTCGCGCGAGATCGTCACGTCGACCCAGGTCGACCGACCGGGCAGGAGGAGCACGGCACCACCGCCGCTGCGCCGGCGCACGACCTCGACGCCGGTGGCGCTCACCGCCGCCGGGTCGGCGTCCGACTCCCGCTGGGTGCTGCCCAGCACGAGCGCGGCGTGCCCGACCTCGAGCACCTCGAGCCGCCGGCCCGGGCCCGGGTCGAGGTCGCGGCCGTGCAGCTCGGCGGCCGACCCGACGCGGTGCTCCACCGACCAGGTCATCGGTCCGTCAAGCGGACAAGGCGGTCTGCAGGTAGGGCTCCCACGCGCTGGGCACCGTACCGGCCGCCACGGTGACCCACGTCAGCTCCCGCGGCACGGACGGTCGGTGGTGCAGCGCCATCCGGGTCTCGGACAGCAGGTGGTCGCGCTTGCGGGTGTTGCACGAGCGGCAGGCGGCGACGACGTTCTCCCACACGTGCAGGCCGCCCCGGCTGCGCGGCACGACGTGGTCGATGCTCTCGGCCGGCGCCGAGCAGTACTGGCAGCGTCCGCCGTCGCGGACGAAGATCGCCCGCCGGTTGAGCGGGGCCCGGCGCCGCACCGGCACCCGCACGTAGGTCGTGAGCCGCACCACCGACGGCACGGTGACGGTGAGGCGGGCCGAGTGCATCCGCTCCCCCGAGTCGTGCACCACCTCGGCCTTGTCCCCGAGCACCAGCACGACCGCTCGCCGCGCCGAGACGACGCAGAGCGGTTCGTAGGTGGCGTTCAGGACCAGGGCCGACGCGCTCATCTGCGAGCAAGCCCCCCGGTGGCTCGGGGGTACTCGCGGCACCAGCGCAGGTAGGCGACCAGGTCGGCGGCGATCGGTGGCTGCTGGCCGGTGTCCCCGTAGGCCGTCTGCATGCGGAAGCGGAGGTAGCCGGGGTCGGGCACCGGCAGGAACGGGCGCCGCCGCCACCAGCCGGGCCGCGCCAGCCTCAACGATTGTCGGGCGGCCGTCCCCCAGAGCGAGGGGCGCCGCACCACGGCCCAGGCCGCAGGGACCCAGCCTCGTCGCACGACGCCGAGGGTACCTGGCACTCACGCACGGTGAGGGCGCAGCGTCCGCCCGCCCTGCCCCTCCCAGCCGATCGCCGCGGCACCGACGAGGGGGGCGTCGTGGCCGAGCGCAGCCGGAACGACACGAGCGCCGGCGCTGAACGTGAGCCGGGCTCGGGCGTCGAGCTCGGCCTGGGCGGCGGCGAAGAACGGTTCGCCCCAACCGAGGGCCACCGAGCCGGCGACGACGGCGAGGCGGAGGTCGAGCAGGTTGGCCACCGACGCCACGGCCCGGCCCACGAGCGTGCCCGCCGCCTCGACCTCGGCCGGCGTGGCCGCCGCCGCCGGTCGACCGGTCGCCTCGGCGATCGCCGTCCCCGAGACCTCGGCCTCCAGGCAGCCCCGTCCGCCGCACCGGCACGGCCGACCGTCCGGCCGGACCACCACGTGCCCGACGTGGCCGGCGTTGCCGGCGAGGAGCCGGCCGTCGAGCACGACGCCACCGCCCACGCCGGTGGCCACGACCATGCCGAGGAAGTGCTGCTCGCCCGCCGCCGCTCCATGCCACCCCTCGGCCAGGGCGATGGCGTGGGCGTCGTTGGCCACGAAGGCCGGGACGTCGAACCGCTCGGCGAGGCGGGCGGCGAGCGGGAAGCCCCGCCACGCCGGGATGTGGAGGGGCGACACGAGCGGGCCGGCGATCGGCCCGCCGCAACCGACCCCGACGACGACCTCGTCGCCGGACCGCACCTCGTCGAGCAGCTCGACGACCTCGGCCCACAGCACCTCGGGGTCGAGGGTGGCCGGCGTGGGTCGGCGCGACCGGCGCACGATCCCACCCTCCTCGTCCACCACGGCGGCGGCGAGCTTGGTGCCACCGATGTCGAGCGCTGCCGCGTGTCGCACAGGGGGAAGCTATGCGTAGGCTCCTGCGGTGGTCACAGGAGGCGCCGCCAGCACGCCCGAGTCGTTCGCCGAGCTGTTCGGCACCATCGCCGACAACGTGGCGCGCGTGGTGCAGGGCAAGCCGGAGGTGATCGAGCTCACCCTGCTGTGCATGGTCGCCGAGGGCCACCTCCTCATCGAGGACGTACCGGGCGTCGGCAAGACCAGCCTGGCCAAGGCCGTCGCCGCGTCGATCGACTGCCAGTGGACCCGCATCCAGTTCACGCCCGACCTCCTGCCGTCCGACGTCGTCGGGGTCACGATCTGGAACCGGGGCACCAACGAGTTCGAGTTCCGGCCCGGCGTGGTCTTCTCCAACCTCGTGCTCGGCGACGAGATCAACCGGGCCTCGCCGAAGACCCAGTCGGCCCTGCTCGAGGCCATGGAGGAGCGCCAGGTCACCGTCGACGGCCACACCCACGTGCTCGAACCGCCGTTCATGGTCATGGCCACGCAGAACCCGGTGGAGCACGAGGGCACCTACCCGCTGCCCGAGAGCCAGCTCGACCGCTTCCTCATGCGCCTGGCGGTCGGCTACCCGCAGCGGGAGGCCGAGCTCGAGATCCTCGACACCCACAGCGGCGGCACCCCGATCGACGACCTGGTGCCGGTCGCCACGGTCAAGGACGTCACGGCGATGGCCAACTGGGCCCGCGAGATCCACGTCGCCCCGGCCCTCAAGGGCTACCTCGTCGACCTGGCCGAGACGACGCGGCGGCACCCGGCCCTCGCCCTCGGCATGTCGCCCCGGGCCACGCTGGCCATGCAGAAGGCGGCCCGGGCCCGGGCCGCGGCCAGCGGGCGCGAGTACGTCGTGCCCGACGACATCAAGGCACTGGCCCAGGCCGTGCTGGCCCACCGCCTGGTGCCGACCCCGGAGGCGGCGATGCAGGGCGTCGACACCGCCGAGGTCGTCGACGACGTCCTGCGCCACGTGCCGGTGCCGCGGGGCGGCAAGTAGCACGCGCCGGATGGCGACCCCCCGATGCTGACGACCCAGGGCTGGCTGGTCGCCATCACGTCGATGGCGCTGGTCGCCGCCGGGCGCCTCTTCGGGATCTTCGAGCTCTACCTGCTGGGCGCCGGCGGCGCCGCCCTCGTCATCGCCGCCGCCGTCTCGGTCGGTCGCACCCGGCTGCGCCTCGACGTGACCCGCGAGCTCCACCCGCCGCGCGTGCACGTGGGTGGCCCGAGCCGGGTCGAGCTGCGGGTGGCCAACCGCGCCGCCCGGCGCTCGCCGCTGCTCACCCTGCGCGACCCCGTGGGCGACGGGCGCAGCGCCTCGGTCGTGGTCGCCCCCCTCGGCTCGGGCGAGACGGTCCGGGCCACCTACCGGCTGCCCACCGACCGCCGCGGCATCCTGCGGGTCGGCCCCCTGGCCGTCGAGGTGAGCGACCCGTTCGGGCTCGCCTCGGCCTCGACCCGGGGCGCACCGGTCACCGAGCTCACGGTGTGGCCGGCCATCGACGAGATCTCGTCGCTCCCCCACACGATGGGTGACGACCCCCACGGTGGTGCCGACCACCCCAACACCCTGACGGCGGCCGGCGAGGACTTCTACGCCCTGCGGGCCTACGAGCTCGGCGACGACCTGCGCCACGTCCACTGGAAGTCGAGCGCCCGGCGCGACGAGCTCATGGTGCGCCAGGACGAGATGCCGTGGCAGGGGCGGGCCACCGTGCTGCTCGACACGCGGGCCGACGCCCACACGCCCGAGACGTTCGAGCGGGCCGTCTCGGCCGCCGCCTCGATCGTGGTGGCGTGCAGCCGGCGGCGGTTCCTGCTCCGCCTCGTGACCACCGGCGGCGACGACAGCGGCTCGGGCGCCGGCGCCGCCCACGTCGAGCAGATCCTCGAGCGCCTCGCCACCGTCGCCACCGACCGGTCCGGGCACCTGGCCGGGGCGGCGACCGCCCTCCGCCGAGCCGGTGCGGTCGGCGGCGCCCTCACCGTCCTGCTCGGCGGCCGAGGCGAGGACGCCGAGGTCGTGGCCCGCCTCCGGCGCTCGTTCTCGCACTGCACGGCGCTCACGTTCCGCGAGGTGCCCGGCATGGGCGGCGGAGCCGGGCTCCACGTCGTCGACGACGACCACCCCTTCCCCGACGTCTGGCGCATGGCCCTCCGCCGGCGCGGCGCGGCGGCGGTGCGCACGGTGCGCACGTGACCGCCCCGGACGGGGTGCGGAGCCGGCTGCTGGCGTTGGCCGAGCTGTCGCTGGCCGCCGTCACCGTCGCCGCCGTGGTCGGGCTCCGCCGCCTGTTCCTCGACGGGTCGTTCCTCCCCCAGGTCGCCTTCGCCGCGCTGGCCGCCCACGCCACCGCCGTGGCCTGCCGGCGCCGTCGGCTCGCGCCGGTGCCCTCGGCGATCATCGCCCTGGTCGCCGCCTGCCTGCTGATCACCTGGTTCCAGCTGCCGGAGACGACGACGTTGGGCCTGCCGACGTTCACGACCCTGCGGGAGGCCCAGTCCGAGCTGAGCGACGCCTGGCGGACCTTCGGCCACGTCGTCGCCCCCGCCCCGGTGCTGCCCGGCTTCGTCCTCGCCGCGTCGCTGGGGGCCTGGGTCATCGCCTTCGCCGCCGACACCGCCGCGTTCCGGGCCAAGGCCATGGTCGAGGCGATCGTCCCGGCCGGCACGCTGTTCGTCTTCGGCGGCGCCCTGGGCAGCGGTGGCCACCGGTTGCTCGTGTCCGCCGCGTTCCTCGCCGCCGTGCTCGTCCACTGGCTGGCCCAGCGTGCGCTGGTGTCCGCCTCCGCACCCACGTGGCTGTCGAGCGAGTCGAGCGGTGGTGCCCGGTCGGTCCTGCGGGCCGGGGCCGGGCTGGCCGCGGTGGGGATCCTGGCCGCCGTCGCCGTCGGCCCGAACCTCCCTGGCGCCGATGCCCGGGCCGTCATCCCGTGGCGGGCGAGCGACCGCGACCACCCCGACGCCCGGGTCACGGTGAGCCCGCTGGTCGACATCCGGTCGCGGCTCGTCGACCAGGCCGACGTCGAGGTCTTCCGCGTCGCGGCCACCCAGCGGAGCTACTGGCGCCTCACGTCGCTCGAGCGCTTCGACGGCCGCATCTGGTCGTCGAACCGCCAGTACCGGCCGGCCAAGGGCCAGCTCGGCACCGACGTCGACACGAGCGGCGGCGGCGTGCGCCGGTCGACCCAGACCTTCACCATCAACGCGCTCTCGTCGTTCTGGCTGCCGAGCGCGTTCCGGCCCGTCCGGCTCGAGGGCACCGATGCCCAGTACGACACCGACTCCAACAGCCTCCTCACCGAGGAGGAGTCGGCCACCGGCCTGACCTACACCGTCGAGTCGGTCCTGCCGGTGCTCACCGCGGCGCAGCTCGAGGAGGTGCCCAGCGTCGCCCCGGCCCGGGTCGCCGCCGAGTACACCCACCTCCCCAGCGGCTTCAGCAGCCGGGTCCAGCAGCTCGCCGGGGTGGTCACCCGGGGCGCTCGCACCCAGTACGAGAAGGCCAAGGCCCTCCAGGACTACTTCCGCACCGGGGCCTTCACCTACGACCTCACCGTGCAGGCCGGCCACAGCGGCAACGACCTCGAGCACTTCCTCTTCGACACCAAGCGGGGCTACTGCGAGCAGTTCAGCGGGGCCTACGCGGCGATGGCCCGGGCCGTGGGGCTGCCCTCCCGCGTCGCCGTCGGCTTCACGCCCGGCGAGCTCGACCCGGCCACCGACGAGTACGTGGTGAAGGGCTTCAACGGGCACGCCTGGCCCGAGGTCTACCTCCAGGGCTACGGCTGGGTCCCGTTCGAGCCGACGCCAGGCCGGGGCATGCCGAACGCCGAGAGCTGGACCGGCGTGCCCGAGTCCCAGGCCTCGGCCGGCGATCCGGGCACGGCGACCACGCTCGCCCCGGAGACGACCACCACCCTGCCGGGCGGGGCGACGACGACGGTGCCCCAGCGGCCGCTCCAGGAGGACCCAGCCCTCTCCAGCGGCTCGGGCCACTCGCCGTGGCCGGCCCGTCTGCTCGTCGCCCTGGCCCTGCTCGTGCTGCTGCCGCTGGCGTGGGCCGGGGCGCTGGCCGTGGCCCGCCTGGTGCGGCGCCGCCGAC
>JAODBP010000217.1 GCA_025464025.1 Actinomycetes bacterium
CCCGCCGAGCTGGCGCCGTCGTGCGCCGAGGCCGGCGTGCTCGGTGTGCTGCCCGGCATCATCGACATGGACGTGGTCGACGAGTCCAACCTGCAGCGCCAGATCCTCCACAACCTGGACCGGATCGGCGAGCGAAAGGTCGACTCGGCCAAGAAGACGCTGACCAGCCTGAACCCCGACGTCGACGTCGTCACCTTCGACGTGCGCCTAGGCGCGGACAACATCCTCGACATCATCGACGGCTACGACGTCATCGTCGACGGCAACTACAACAACCCGACCCGGAACCTCGTGAACGACGCCTCGCTGCTGAAGCGCATCCCGGTGGTGCACGGCTCGATCTTCCGGTTCGAGGGCCAGGCCACCGTCTTCCATCCGTACGTCGGCCCGTGCTACCGCTGCATGATCCCCGAGCCGCCCCCCGCCGAGCTGGCGCCGTCGTGCGCCGAGGCCGGCGTGCTCGGTGTGCTGCCCGGCATCATCGGCTCGATCCAGGCCATGGAGGCCATCAAGCTCCTCCTCGGCATCGGCGACACCCTCGCCGGCCGGCTCCTCGCCTACGACGCCCTCGAGGAGTCGTTCCGCACGTTCAAGGTGCTGCGCGACCCCGAGTGCCCGGCGTGCGGTCCCGACGCCGGCGAGATCGTCATCGCCGAGTACGACGAGCTCTGCATGCCGCATCCGCGCTGATGGTCTCATTCGCGAGCTCGTTCGACTCGGCCTGCTCGCTGGCGCTCCCTACGGCCGGGTCGCGCCTGCGTCGTAGCTGACCCGGCGGTCGGCCAGACTGTCGGCCGCCGTGCTCACCCCGCTCGTCCTCGCGCTCGTCTGCCTGCTGCCCGGCCTCCCGTTGGCCGTGCTCCTGGCGCGCCGCCGGCCGGGCGGGACGCCGTTCTCGCTGACCCTGGTCGAGGGGGTGCTGCTCGGCCTGTGCTGGTACCTCGCCGTGGGCGTGGTGCTGGCCAACCGCCACGAGCTCGGCCTCGGCCGCATCCTCGTGCCGACCCTGGTGCTCGACGCCGTGGTGCTGGCCGTGCTGCTCGCCGGGCCGTCGCGCTGGTGGCGGGGCGTCGTGTCGAACCCGGTGATGGGCGCCTTCGGCGGGTTCGTCGCGCTGGCCTTCGTGGTCGGCGCCGCGCTCCGGACGAAGCCGGCGTACTTCATCTACGACATCGGCGACTTCGGCGAGTACGTGAACCGGGGCAACGTGCTCGCCGACGGCGGCCCGTTCACCCAGTGGTTCACCCAGGGCTTCAGCATCCTGCTGGCCCTCTCCCACGTGCTCCTCGGCGAGGCCCACGAAGTCGACGTCATGGGCTTCCTCGGGCTCCTCGTGATGGCCGTCGCCCTGGCCATCGCCGCCCGGCTCGGGGCCGGCAAGCTCGGCCTCGCCGTCCTGGCCGTGGTGTTCGCCATCGGCGTCGTGCCGGTCTGGTTCTCGAACTTCCCGGCGTCGGAGACGGCCTACGCCGTCCTGGCCCTGGGACTGGTGCTGCTCCTCGTGACCGCGGTGCAGGCCGGGCACGTCGGCACGGGCGTCGTGGGCGGGCTCGTCTTCGGCTTCTTCCTCATGCTGATGCGGGGCAACGCCGTCCTGCTGTTCCCGGTCCTGCTCGCCGTGGCGGTGGTGGTCGCGCCGTTCGTCGGCCGGCCGTCGTTCCGCGTGGTCGTGGGCTCGACGGCGGCGGCGATGGCCGGCCTCTACGCCGGCTTCGTCTACGACGCCCGCTACAACCACCCGTACTTCATCGACTTCCAGATGCCGCAGTTCCTGCCCGACGGCGTCTGGCACCGCTTCGCCGACGTCGGCGAGGTGGGCCCGGCGCTCTGGAAGGGTGCCGTCTTCGCCGTGCTGGTGGCCGTCGTCCTGCTCGTCGCCACCGGCCTCAACCGGTGGCTCGGCCCGCCGGCCGAGGCGCGCTGGCTGCGGGCCGCCGTGCTCCCTGCCGCGCTCGTCGTCGGCCTGCTCGCCCTCGTGTCGCCGCTCGACGCCGGCGGCCTGCGCGAGGGCCTCGGCCACTACGACGGCGCGGTGCAGGCCCTGGTCGTGGTCGGCCTGCTCGGGGCGTTCGTCGCCTTCGCCGGCCGTCTCGACGACCACGTGCGCGTCGGCGTGGTCTCCCTCGTGCTGGTCGCCGAGGCGTTCGCCCTGTTGCACGCCTACCGCTTCGACGTGCCGAGGTACGCGTCGTACTTCCTCTACTGGGACCGCTACCTGTGGTCCGACTTCTTCCCGGCCGCCATGATCCTCGCCGCCCTCGGCATCGGGGTCGTCCAGGTCGGGTGGCGCCGCCTCGGGCTCGACCGCCGCCTCACCGCGGTCGTGGTGGTGGTCGTGGCGGGGGCCGGGCTGGCGTCGCTGTGGTCGGCCGGCACCGTCTCCCGGCAGCACCGGTTCCTCGGCGACGCCTACGGCACCCTGCACCAGGTCGACGAGCTCACCGACGACCTTCCCATCGTCTACGCCGGCATCCTCCCCGAGGACATGCCGGGCGCCCGGCTGCCGAAGTACCTCGGGACCATGGGCCACCCGAACACCTTCCGCATGTTCGCCCAGCCGCTGACCGAGACGTTCGGCCGGACCGTCTACGGCATCAGCCACATCCCGCCGACCGGTGGGGACCCCCGGCCGACGCTGGCCCAGGTCGCCCAGGGGATGCGCGAGGAAGGGCTGGAGAAGGTGGCCTACGTCGAGGTCACGTCACCCAACCGGCTCGGCTCGCTGGTCGACGCCGGCGACCCGGCGCTCGACGTGCGGACGACCGGCACCGTGCGGATCGACATCCCGATGCTCGACCGGCCGCGCTGGCGCCAGCCGACCCACTGGCGGTTCGCCCGCTTCCGGCTCACCGTCCACGAGCTCACGCTGCGGTGAGCGCACGTTGAGGGGTCGGGCGAGGTGGGGGTGAGCCGCCGCACGACGGCGATCCTGTCGACGGTCGTCGGCCTCGGGATCGCGCTGGCCTGCGCCTGGTTCGTCGGCAGCCGGCTCCACCGCGACTGGCCCGATGCCCGTCACGCGCTGGCGTCGATGGCGCCGGGCTGGCTCGTCCTCGCCGTCGTGCTGGCCGCCGCCGGCATGGTCGCCATCGCCCTCGGGTGGCGGGCCGTCCTCGCCGAGCTCGGGCACGCCCGCCCCACCGGCCAGGTCGTGGCCTGGTACTTCGCCGGCGAGATCGGCAAGTACCTCCCGGGCGGCGTGTGGCCGATCCTCGGTCGGGGCGAGCTGGCCCGGCGGGGCGGGGTGCGGCGCACGGCCGCCTACCCGAGCGTGGCCCTGTCGCTCGCCCTGCTCTACCTCGCCTCGGCCCTGGTGGCGTGCGTGTTGCTCCCGTTCGCCCTGGACGACGCCGACGGGCGCGTCTTCCTCGTGCTGCTCCTGCCGCCCGTCGGCATCGCCTGCCTCCACCCGGCGATCAGCGGCCGGGCCGAAGCGCTGGCGGTGCGGCTCCTGCGGCGGCCGCTCGACGTGCGGGTGCCGAGCTTCGGCGAGGCCCTGGTGCTCGTCGGCCGCTACGTGCCGGTGTGGCTGCTGATCGGCGGGGCGACCTGGTCGGTGACCCGGGCGCTCGACCCCCACGCCAGCCCGGCCCGCATCGTCATGGCCACCGCGGTGTCGTGGCTGGTGGGCTTCCTCGCCGTGCCGGTGCCCGGTGGGGTGGGCGTGCGCGAGGCCGTGTTCGTGGCCCTCGCCGGCCTCTCGCCCGGCATCGCCACCTCGGCGGCCGTGGTCTCCCGCGTGCTCTTCGTCGCGGTCGACGCCGTGGGGGCGCTGGTCAGCGCCCGGTACGCACCGCGCCGAGCACCGTCCACGGGATCGGGCGACGCACCGAGCGCACCTCGAAGCGCCGGCTGACGAGGCGCCGGAAGGCGCCGGGCGTCCAGTGCTGGATGTGGCCCGGCGTGTTGCCGAGGTCGCCCACGTACTTGCCCCGGGCCAGGTTCATGGCCCGCCACAGCGGCTCGGACGGGACGGAGAGGATGGCGGTGGCGCCGGGTCGGGCCACCCGGGCCAGCTCGTCGAGGGCGAGGGCCGGGTCGGGCAGGTGCTCGAGCACCTCGACGGCGAGCACGAGGTCGAAGGTGGCGTCGGGGAACGGCAGCCGCCCGGCATCGCCGAAGACGTTGGCCGACAGCTCGTGGTCGGGCAGGTCGAGCGTGGCCAGCAGGGCGTCGGGGTAGCGGGCCGCGACCCGTCCGGCCACCTCGCCCTCGCCGGTGCCGATCTCGAGGATGCGCGGCGGGGCCGCCGCCGGGAGCAGCGACTCGAGCTGCTCGAAGAACCCGCCGACGAGACGTCGCTCGATGGGGTTGCGCGTGCCGTACTTGTCGTAGGTGTTCCCGGTCGGCACCGCCACGGGACAACAGTAGGTTCCTTCCGGTGCGGGTCCTGCAGCTGACGTCGTCGTTCCCGCGCTACGACGGCGACGTGTCCGGCCTGTTCATCCGCGACGTGGCCGAGACGCTGGCCGGCGCCGGGCTCGACGTCCACGTCGTCGCCCCCCACGACGCCGGTGCGGCCCGCCGAGAGGAGCTCGGTCGGCTCCACGTCCGGCGGTTCCGCTACGCCCCGGACTCGATGGAGACGCTGGCCCACCGCGGCGGCCTGCTCGCCGCGGTCCGGTCGAAGGTGCGGCTGCCGCTGGTGCCCGCCTTCATGGCGGCCTACCTCTGGTCGTCGTGGCGCGAGGCGCGCCGGGTGCGACCCGACGTGCTCCATGCCCACTGGTGGTTCCCGGGCGGCATCGTCGGGGTCGTCGTGGCCCAGCTCACCGGCATCCCGGTGGTCATCACCCTCCACGGCAGCGACGTGCACATCGCTGAGACGTTCCTCGGCCCGGTGGCCCGGGTGGTCCTCCGGCGGGCCGCCGTGGTCGGCACGGTGAGCGAGGCGCTGCGGACGACGGCCATCGAGCGCTTCGGCCTCGACCCCGACCGCGTGCTCGTCCTGCGCATGCCGATCCTCATGCCCGACCCGGTGGTCGGCGAGGCGCCGGCCGCGCCTCCGGTCCGCCTCGTCGCCGTGGGTCGCATGGCGCAGGAGAAGGGCTTCGACGTGCTCGTCGCCGCCCTC
>JAODBP010000230.1 GCA_025464025.1 Actinomycetes bacterium
TGCATCGGCTTCCTCGTGGTCGCCCTGCTCGCCCTCAGCCAGGCCCGCCAGGACGAGGGGTGAAGCGGGCGCTTCCGCTGCTGGCGGTGGTGGCGGCGGTCGGGCTCGTCGTGCTGCTGGTGGGCAGCAGCGACCGGTCGAAGGCGCCGGGTCCTGCGCCCGCGCCCGACGTCACCACCTCGACGACGGCACGGCCGTCCGTGCTCGTCCGTTGGGTGGTGCCCCGCGGCACCCGGGCGACGTCGGTCGTCGAC
This sequence comes from Actinomycetes bacterium, assembly GCA_025464025.1. Next base: position 255 of record JAODBP010000230.1, read on the forward strand.
CTCGAACGCCACCACCCGGTGCTTCAGGTCGCGCCGGCCGACCCAACAAGCAACACCAGAGCCGGTGTGTTCGACCAGGCCGACGTCGACGGGGTGGCACGAACGGCGCGGTTCAGCGTGTCGGTCCGCGTAGCGGGAGACGGTCGGGTCGGTCTCTTCCTCCGGGCCCGCTCGTTCGAGGGTGCCATCCGCGACGCGGTGCCGGACCTCGCCGTGGTGATCACGCCGGACGCCGATTGGGTGCGGGCCGGGCGGTGGCAGCGACTGACCGTCGAGCTCGCGCTTCCCAAGGGAACGGCGCGGCTCATCTACGGCGTGTCCTTCGACGGAGGAGGCTCGGTGCTGGTCGACGAGGCTGACGATCTCTGACCTACGGTGACGCCCTGATCGAAGGACGAGGGGGAGACGTGGCACAGGATCTGGCAGGGCGGACCGTGATCATCTCGGGCGTGGGCGACGGCCTGGGTCGGGAGACGGCGCTGGTGGCGGCGCGCGAGGGCGCCAACGTGGTGCTCGGCGCCCGCACCGAGGCGACGCTCGAGGCGGTGGCCAAGGAGGTCGAGGCGGCCGGGGCCAAGGCGGCCTACAAGCGCACCGACATCGCCAAGGAGGCCGACGGCCAGGCGCTCGTCGACCTGGCGGCGTCGACGTTCGGGGGCGTCGACGCCCTCATCAACATCGCAGCCATGGACGCCGTGTTCGGCGGCCTCGGCACGGCGGGCGACTTCGCCGAGTGGAAGCAGCTCTTCGACGTGAACCTCTACGGGTCGATGCAGATCACCCGCAGCGCTCTCCCCGAGCTGGAGAAGACCGGCGGGTCGGTCGTGTTCGTGTCGTCCCAGACCCAGCACCACCCGCCGGCCAACGCCCTGCAGATGGCCTACGCCTCGTCGAAGGGCGCCATCACCGGGGCCATGCGCCACCTCATGCAGGAGGTCGGGCCGAAGGGCGTCAGGGTGAACGAGATCGCTCCCGGGTGGATGTGGGGCCCGCCCGTCGAGTGGTTCGTGAACAGCACGGCCGAGCAGCGCGGCGTCGACCCGTTGGTCGTGCTCGCCGAGCTGACCGCCAACATGCCGCTGCGCCGCATGGCCACCGACGGCGAGGTGGCCGAGGCCCTGTGCTTCTTCGCCTCGCCCCGCTCCGGCGGCATCACCGGCCAGACGCTGCTGATCAACGCCGGCGAGGTCGTCCACTAGCCGGCGTCGGGAGCGGGTGGGCCCCGGGAGCCCAGGCGGAGTCGAGCGAGCTCGCGAGCGAGACCATCAGCACAGTCCCCGTGGTCCCCGGGCGGTTGCCCGGGGACCACGAAACCTCAGGCTGCGTGCTGCCTGCGGCGACTGGCGGCCACGAGCGCTCCGCCGGCGGCCACGAGGCCGAGGGCAGCAGCGGCGAGGGGCACGGTGCTGGAGCCGGTGCGGGGGAGCTGCCCGGCGCTCGACTCGGGTGCCGTCTCCTCGGTCCCGAGGACGCCGCCGCCGGGACCACCGGCGGCGCCGTTGCCCGACTCCGGTGTCGTGACGGGGACGGTGGTGGTCGTGGTGGGCGGCGCGGCCGTGGTGGGCGGTGCCGTCGAGGTGTTCGTCACCGAGGCGAGGCCAGCATCGGCCTGGAAGGTGCCGGCGGCGGCGCACTCGCTGATCCAGAAGACCTTGTGCTTCACGTCGGCGCCCTTGGCTCCGTCGACGTGGACGGTGAGCTTCACGTGGTAGCCCTGCTTCGGGTGGGGCGTGCGGCTGGCGAGGGCCTTGCTGAGGTCGTACTGGGCTCGGTGGTCGAGCTGGTTGCCACCGGTGCGCTCGGCGACGGTGAAGTGCTGGGTGTCCTCGAGCAGCATGCCGCCGTCGGTCGGCGCCTGGGCCTCGAACTCGAGGGTGGCGGTCCGGTCGCCGGCGTCGTAGCCGAAGAACTCCACGGTGAACTGGCAGCCGGGGTGCGGCTTGTTGTCGTTGCCGTCCTCGGCCGGCACGCCATCGATCTTGATGGTGCCGTTGTTGCCCGGCGGGGCGTTGCCGTCGGCGTGGGCGACGCCGCTGCCGAAGGCCAGGGCGCCGAGCGCCAGGAGGGGCAGGATCAGGAACTTCGTGCGAGCTTCAGCCATGGGCGGCCTATGCCCACGAAACGTGGGGTTTGCACCTACGGAGCGTGCGGGCACGCTTCGCGCTTCGGGGGAACGACGTCAGCCCTCCCGGGGGTGCCCGGTAGGCTCCGCGGTCCATGGCGAAGTACCTCGACGGGATCGTCGCGGCCCACCGGGCCGCTGCCGCGCTGGACGGGCGTTCCCTCGACGACCTGGTCGGGCAGGTCGCTGCACGTCCTCCCACCAGGGGTTTTGCCGCGGCCCTGCGGGGTGGGCCGCTCGCCGTGATCAGCGAGATCAAGCGCCGCTCGCCCTCGAAGGGCGACCTGTTCCCCGACCTCGTGCCCGCTGACCTGGCTGCCACCTACGAGGCCGGCGGGGCGTCGTGCCTGTCGGTGCTCACCGACGCCGAGTTCTTCGGCGGCTCGGTCGCCGACCTCCAGGCCGCCCGCACGGCGTGCTCGCTGCCGGTCCTCCGCAAGGACTTCACCGTCGACGCCCGTGACGTCGTCGACGCCCGCCTGATGGGGGCCGACGCCGTCCTGCTGATCGTCGCCGCCCTCTCCGACGACGAGCTGCGCTCGTTCCACGAGCTGGCCACCGAGGTCGGGCTCGACGCCCTGGTCGAGGTGCACGACGCCGTTGAGCTCGACCGGGCCATCGCAGCCGGCGCCACGCTCATCGGCGTCAACCAGCGCGACCTCGCCACGTTCACCGTCGACCGCGACCTGGCCGCCAAGCTCCGCCCGTCGATGCCGGAGGGCGCCGTCACCGTGGCCGAGTCGGGTGTCCGCGACCGGGCCGACGCCGAGGGCCTGGCCGCCGCCGGCTACGACGCCATCCTCGTCGGCGAATCGCTCGTCACCAGCGCCGATCCGCGCGCTGCCCTGGCCGAGCTGCGGGTCTGATGTTCGTCAAGGTCTGCGGCACCACCAGCGAGGAGGACGCCCTCCTGGCCGTGGCCATGGGGGCCGACGCGGTGGGCTTCATCTTCGCCCCGTCGCCCCGGCAGGTGGCGCCCCGGCTGGTGAACGACATCGTGCGACGGCTCCCGCCCGAGATCATGACCGTGGGCGTGTTCCGGGACGAGGCGCCCGAGCGGGTCATCGAGATCGTGCAGAAGACCGGGCTGCGCGCCGCCCAGCTCCACGGCCACGAGTCGCCGGAGCAGACGGCGCTGGTGCAGGCCAAGGTGCCGATCGTGTTCAAGGTGTTCGCCGCCGGCGACATCGCCGTGCGCCAGGCCCGCCAGTACCGGTCCGCCGCCGTGATGATCGACAGTCCGGGCGGGGGCTCGGGGATGGTGTTCGACTGGTCGCTGGCCGAGGACGTGCCCGGCGGGCTCAAGCTGATCCTGGCCGGTGGGCTCGGACCCGACAACGTGGCCGACGCCATCCACACGGTCCACCCGTGGGGCGTCGACGCCTGTTCGGGGTTGGAGGCCTCGCCCGGCAGGAAGGACCCGCGGAAGCTGCGGGCCTTCATCGCCAACGCCAAGGAGGCGGGCGGCGACGACGATGACGACGATGCACCGCTGCCCGACGGGCCGGTGCCCTTCGACTGGATGGAGCACGGCGGGTGAACGAGCGCCAGCGAGTGAACAAGACAGCATGCTTTGGGCCGCAGGCCGCACAGGACCTTGAGCGGACGGAGCAGACCGGATGACTTCGCGACCCATGGGGACCCCCGGGGCCGACGGCCGGTTCGGTGAGTTCGGCGGGCGCTTCGTGCCCGAGGCGCTCATGCCGGCCTGCCTCGAGCTGGAGGCGGCGTTCACCGCGGCGTGGGCCGACCCCGGGTTCCGCGGGGAGTACGAGGGCCTGCTGCGCACCTACGCCAACCGCCCGTCGCCGCTCATGGAGGCCAAGAACCTCTCCGAGCGGCTCGGCGTGCGCGTCCTCCTCAAGCGGGAGGAGATGAACCACACCGGCTCGCACAAGATCAACAACGTGCTGGGCCAGGCCCTCCTCACCCGGCACATGGGCAAGAAGCGCTTCATCGCCGAGACGGGCGCCGGCCAGCACGGCGTGGCCTCGGCGACCGCCGCGGCGTTCTTCGGCCTCGACTGCGTGGTGTTCATGGGTGAGGTCGACACCCACCGCCAGGAGCTCAACGTGTTCCGCATGGAGCTGCTGGGCGCCGAGGTCATCCCCGTCACCTCCGGCAGCCGCACGTTGAAGGACGCGGTGAACGAGGCCCTGCGCGACTGGGTGTCGACGGTGGAGACCACCCACTACTGCATCGGTTCGGTGATGGGCCCCCACCCCTACCCGTGGATGGTCCGGGAGTTCCAGCGGGTGATCGGCGACGAGTCCCGGGCGCAGTGCCAGGAGCTGATCGGTGGCGTGCCGGACTACGTCGTGGCGTGCGTGGGCGGGGGGTCGAACGCGGCGGGCATCTTCGCCGGCTTCGACGACACCGACGCCAAGCTCGTCGGCGTGCAGCCCGAGGGCGGTGCGGCGATCGGCAAGGGCACGCCCGGTGTGGTCCACGGCCACCGCTCGATGCTGCTCCAGGACGAGTTCGGCCAGGTGCTGGAAGCCGAGTCGATCTCGGCCGGGCTCGACTACCCGGGCGTCGGCCCCGAGCACTCGCACCTGTTCTCCATCGGGCGGGCGACCTACCCGTGGGTCAACGACGCCGAGGTGCTCGAGGCGTTCAAGCTCCTCAGCCGGTGCGAGGGGATCATCCCGGCGCTCGAGTCGGCCCACGCCATCGCCTGGGTCGCCCGCGAGGCCGGCAAGGAGATCCCCGAGGGGTCGACGGTGCTGCTCAACCTCTCCGGCCGCGGCGACAAGGACGTGGCCCAGGTGCGGGAGATCCTGGCGAAGTGACCGGCCACCTGGAATCCACGCTGCGGAAGAACCGGGACGGCGGCCGCAAGCTGCTCGTGCCGTACATCACCGGCGGCCTGTCGGCCGACTGGTGCGACGTGCTGCGGGCCGTCGCCGACGCCGGGGCCGACGCCGTCGAGATCGGGATCCCGTTCTCCGACCCGGTGATGGATGGCCCGACGATCCAGGAGGCGTCGGCCCGGGCGCTGGCCCGGGGGACCACGCCGCCGTCGATCCTCGACGAGCTCACCGGCGTCGACGCCGGTGTGCCGCTGGTGGCGATGACCTACGGCAACCTCGTGCACAAGGCCGGTCGCCGTCGCTTCGCCGGCGAGCTCGCCGCGGCCGGGATCAGCGGCGCCATCATCCCCGACTTCCCGTTGGAGGAGTCGGAGGAGTGGGAGGCGGCGGCCGTGGCCGAGGGCGTGGAGGTCGTGCTGCTGGCCGCGCCGGTCACGCCCGACGACCGGCTGGCCCGCATCTGCGAGCGCTCCCGTGGCTTCATCTACGCGGTCAGCCGCATGGGGATCACCGGGGAGCGCGTCGACCTCGCCGCCTCGGCGGGCGTCATCGGCAAGCGGCTGAAGGCGATCACCGACAAGCCGGTGCTCGTCGGCGTCGGCATCTCCACGCCGGAGCAGGCGGTCGAGGCGGCCACCGAGGCAGATGGCGCCATCGTGGGGTCGGCCCTGGTGCGGATCCTGCTCGACGGTGGTGGCCCGGAGGAGGCGGCCGCGTTCGTGGCGAGCTTCCGTGCCGCGTTGGATTCCTAGGGCTCGACGACGCCAAGTGGAGAGCCGTGGTCTGAACGTCCGAACCCGATGAGTTCGCGCCCCGCGGGCAGTCGTCACGCCCATGGACCACACGATCAGCCTGGCCACCACGGACCGGCGCCGCTCGCTCGTCTTCTACCGCGACGGGCTCGGGCTCGAAGCCTTCGGCCCGCTGGCCGACGACGGCGTCCCCGAGCCGCTCCAGCTCCGCCTCGCGTCGAGCGTGAGCCTGATGCTGATCCCCACCGGCGGGTTCGGCTGGGTCG
>JAODBP010000235.1 GCA_025464025.1 Actinomycetes bacterium
TGCGCGACCACCCGAAGTGCGCCGCCGCGGGGCCCACGACCAGCGATGCGTCGGTGACGCGGCCGGTGACCACGACGTCAGCGCCGGCCCGCATGCACTCGGCGATCCCCCAAGCACCGAGGTAGGCGTTCGCGGCAAGGGGTTCGCCCAGCCCCAATTCGCCCACGCGCGCCAGCAGGTCATCGCCCTGGACGTGCGCGACCCGGACCTCAAGCCCGAGACGCCCTTCCAGCCGGCGCACCGAGTCGGCGAGCCCGGCCGGATTCAGGCCGCCGGCGTTCGTCACGATCCGCACGCCGCGATCGACTGCCTCGCCCAGCGCCGTCTCGAGCTGACGCAGGAACGTCTTCGCATATCCGAGCGTCGGATCCTTGAGGCGGTCCCGGCCGAGGATGAGCATCGTCAGCTCGGCCAGGTAGTCGCCGGTGAGCACGTCGATCGGGTCGGGGCCGTCGAGCATCTCCCGCGCCGCGGCCAGGCGGTCGCCGTAGAAGCCCGACACGTTGGCGATGCGGACGGGCGGCCTCACCCTGGCTCCCGGCCGGTTCCGGGTGGGCCGGCAAAGGCCTGGGCGATCGACAGCCACTCGGCGGCGACGGCCCCTTCGGTGGTGAGCGCGGTGTCGTCGCGGTGGCGGCGCTGGGTGACGACGAGGCAGAAGTCCAGCGCCGGGCCCCGCACCACGTCGGCGGCGCCGTCGGGACCGAACGCCCACACGTCGCCGGACGGGCCGGTGAGCTCGACGCGGACCGGCACCTCGGGCACGGGGCGCCCTTGGGCGACGTAGCTGTTGGGCACGGCCCGGGCGCCGAGGAAGGCGACGTGGCGGAGCCGGTCGGTGGGCAGGCGCTCGGCGCCGAGGGCGTCGACCACGTCCTGGCCGTGGGCCCACGTCTCCATGATCCGGGCTGTCACGTGCGACGTCAGGCTCATGGTCGGGCCGTACCACGGCACCCGCTGCGACCCGTCGAGGGAGCGGGCGGTGTCGGTGAGCTCGAGCCCGGCCCGGACCAGCCACGCCAGCTCCTCCTCGCCCGTGAGGTGCCGGTGGGCGGCGGCGACCTCCTCGGTGAAGCCGTCGACGTCGGCGAGGGCGTGGGCCAGCCCGGCCAGGAAGGCGTCGGGGTCGACGATGGCCTGACGGGTCCGGTCGTCGAAGAACGCGAGGTGGGTGATCTGGTCGAGCACGCTCCAGCCCGGCGCCGGCGTGGGCGTGTGCCAGGCGGACTCGTCGAGCGGCGCGAGCACGGCCACCAGGTCGGCCCGCTCGGCCAGCAGGTCGTCGCACAGCTCGCCGAGGTTCATCGGCCCTGCCACCTCGGTGCCCGGCCCTCGCGGAACGCGGCCGGCCCCTCCTGGGCGTCGGCGCTGCGGTAGACGGGCTCCCAGATCCGGTCGGCCTCGTCCCACAGCTCCATGCGTCGACCGAGCTCGACCGTCTGCTTGGCGGCCCGGACCGACAGCGGGGCGTTGGCCAGGATCGTCGTGGCCATGGCGTGCGCCGCGCCTCGCAGTTCGGCGAGCGGCACGACCTGGTTCACCAGGCCGACCTGGTGGGCCCGCTCGGCCGTGATCGGGACCGCGGTCACCAGCAGCTCCATGGCGACGCGGGGCGGGACGAGCCAGGGGAGCGGCGCGGCCCACGGCGAGCCCCGACCGACCTTGGCCTCGGTGATGCCGAAGCGGGCGTGGTCGGCGGCGATGCACAGGTCGCACGACTGGGCGAGGAGGAACCCGCCGGCGAAGGCGGCGCCGTTCACCGCGGCGATGGTGATCTTGGGCACCTCGATGTTGCGCCCGATGATGGGCATGAAGTCCGGCGGCGGCACCTCCATGGCCGTCTCGGCCATCTCCTTGAGGTCGCCGCCGGCGCAGAACGCCTTGTCGCCCGCGCCGGTGAGCACGAGCACGCCGGCCGAGTCGTCGGCGTTGAACCGGTGCATGCCGTCCCACAGGCCCTGGCGGACGGAGGCGTTCAGCGCGTTCCGTGCCTCGGGACGGTCGATCGTCAGCCAGGCGACGCCGTCGACCACGTCGTAGGTCACGTCAGGCATCGACCACCGCCAGGACCTGCCCGCTCTCGACCTGGTCGCCGACCGCGACCCGGAGCTCGGTCACGGTGCCGTCGGCCGGGCTGGCCACGGAGTGCTCCATCTTCATGGCCTCGAGCACGAGCAGCGTCTGGCCCTGGCGGACGGCGTCGCCGGCCTCGACGAGCACCCGCACGACCGACCCCGGCAGGGGCGCCAGCAGGGAGCCGGCGGCGACGGCGGCGTCGGGCAGGGGGAAGCGCTCGACGGCGTGGAGCGTCGTGCTGCCGTCGGGCCCGTCGACGTAGGTCGTGTCGCCCACCCGGTCGACCTCGTAGGTGCGCCGCACGCCGTCGATCGTCAGGTCGACGGCGGTGGCCGACGCCGACCACACCTGCACGTCGTGACCCTCGACGACGGTGCCGCGGTGGCGGACCTCGACGCCCTCGTAGGTGGCGACCTGGGGCACGGCCGGCACGTTGCGCCAGCCGGCCGGGACGTGGGGCTGGATCGACCGGGTGGCGACCCGCTCGGCCGAGGCGGCGACGGCGGCGCCGATGGCGTGGCGCTCGGTGACGGCGGGGTCGGCCTCGACCCGCACGAGGTCGTGGCGGTCGAGGAAGCCGGTGTCGGTCGCGCCGGCGAGGAAGGCCGGGTGCCGCAGCACGCGCTCGAGCAGCTCGCGGTTCGTCGGCACGCCGTGGACCCGGGTGCCGTGGATGGCGTCGGCCAGCCGGGTGATCGCCTCGTCGCGGGTCGGGGCGTGGGCGATGACCTTGGCCAACATGGCGTCGTAGAACGTGGAGACCGACGACCCTGTCTCGTAGCCGCTGTCGACGCGGACGTCGCCCGGCACGTCGAAGCGG
>JAODBP010000330.1 GCA_025464025.1 Actinomycetes bacterium
TCCGCTACTTCATCCACCGGGTGCACCCGCGCCGCTGGGTGAAGCCGCGCATGGTCATCTGCGTGCCGTCCGGCATCACCGGCGTCGAGCGCCGGGCCGTGCAGGAGGCCGCCGAGTTCGCCGGCGCTCGCAAGGCCCACATCATCGAGGAGCCCATGGCCGCCGCCATCGGCGCCGGCCTGCCGGTGCAGGAGCCGACGGGCAACATGATCGTCGACATCGGCGGCGGCACCACCGAGGTCGCCGTCATCTCCCTCGGCGGCATCGTGGCCAGCCAGTCGGTGCGCGTCGCCGGCGACGAGCTCGACGACTCGATCATCCAGTACATCAAGAAGGAGTACAGCCTCGCCCTCGGTGAGCGCACGGCCGAGGAGGTCAAGATCACCCTCGGGTCGGCGTGGCCCCTCGAGGAGGAGCTGACGGCCGAGATCCGCGGCCGCGACCTCGTGACCGGGCTGCCGAAGACGATCATCACCTCCACCGAGGAGATCCGCGAGGCCATCGAGGAGCCGGTCGCGTCGATCGTCGACGCCGTGAAGGTCACCCTCGACAAGACCCCGCCGGAGCTGGCTGCCGACATCATGGAGGGCGGCATCGTCCTCGCTGGTGGCGGCGCCCTCCTGCTCGGCCTCCCCGAGCGGCTCCAGGCCGAGACGGGCATGCCGATCCGGGTCTGCGCCAACCCCCTGCACGCGGTCGCCATCGGCTCCGGCCAGGCGCTGGAGGAGTTCGATGCGATCGAGGGGATCCTGTTCTCCTCGTCGTTCTCGCGCTGACGTCCGCCCCTGACCTGTGGCCCTCTCCCGCCGAAACGGACGTTCCCGCGCCACGCTCGTCCTCCTCATCCTGATCTCGATCACGATCATCACCCTCGACTTCCGGGGCGACGGGTCCGGGATCATCGGCACGGTGCGCGACGTGGCGGCCGACGGGCTGGCCCCGGTGCGCGACGGCGCCGACGCCGTCCTCTCGCCGGTCAGCCACGCGTGGAGCGGGATCACCGGGTACGACGAGCTCGAGCGGCGGAACGCCAAGCTCGAGGAGCAGCTCGCCGAGGCCCACGGTCGTGGCGCCATCAACGAGGACGCCGCCAACCAGCTCCAGGCCCTGCTGAAGCTCGACAAGCTCGACTGGGTCGGCGACATCCCGCAGGTGGCCGCCGAGGTCGTCGGTGCACCGGTCTCCAACTTCGAGCAGACCATCGAGCTGAACCGGGGGAGCGACGCCGGCATCGCCGTCGACATGCCGGTGGTCACCGGCGACGGCCTCGTGGGCCGGGTCGTCGAGGTGTCGGGCAAGCGGTCGATGGTGCGGCTCGTCACCGATCCCGGGTCGTCGGTCGGGACGCGGGCGTCCCGGTCGGGCGAGCTCGGCGTGGCCAGCGGTGAGGGCCCGGACCGCGTGCTCTCGGTCGGCTTCATCGACATCGGCGCCGACGTGCGGGTGGGCGACCTGTTCATGACCAGCGGCGTCGAGGGCGGCAGCAACCTCTACCCGGCAGGGATCCCGGTCGGCACCGTGACCAAGGCGCGCAAGGTCGAGGGCGAGCTCCAGCAGCGCGTCTCGCTCCGGCCGTTCGCCGACCTGGCCCACGTGCGGTTCGTGAAGGTCCTCCAGGTCAAGCGGTGACGCCGGCCGCACGCGTCCCGCCCCTCCTGCTCGTGGTCTACGTGCTGCACGTGGCCGTGTTCCCCCAGCTCCGGGTGTTCGACGTGATGGCCAACGTCATGTTGCTGGTGGCGATCGTGTCGGGTGTCGTGGCCGGGCCCGAGCGAGGCGCGACGATGGGGTTCGTGGCCGGGCTCCTCGCCGATCTGCTCCTCCAGACGCCCCTCGGGCTCTCGGCGCTCACCTTCTGCCTGGTCGGCTGGTGGGTGGGGTCGTTCCAGACGCGCATCCTCCACGCCACCTGGTGGATCCCGGTCCTCACCGCGGCGGCCGCCACCGCGGCGGGGACCATCCTCTACGCCGCCCTCGGCTACGTCGTCGGCCAGGACCAGCTCGTGTCGATGCGGCTGGTGCCGATCGTCAGCGTCACGGCCCTCTGGTCGGCGGTGCTCAGCCCGCTGTTCATCCGGGCCTTCCGCTGGGCCCTCGTCACTGAGCACACCCGGCTCGGCCTGGTTGCCCGTTGACGGCCGACACGCCGCGCCTGCGGCTCGCCGTCCTGGCCATCGTGGCCCTGTCGCTCTTCGCCGCGCTGTTCACCCGGCTCTGGTACCTGCAGGTCCTCTCCGCTCCCGACTTCCAGGTCCAGGCGGCCGCCAACCAGCTGCGGACCGTGCTCGAGCCCGCTCCCCGGGGCCGGATCCTCGATCGCAACGAGCAGGTCCTCGTCGACAACCGCGCGTCGAACGTCGTGGCCATCGACCGCACCCTGCTCCCGGCGGACGCGCGGCCCTGGACCGACAAGGACGGGCCGCACCACCCGCCGGCGCTGCGGAAGCTGCTCGACCGCCTCTCGGTGGTCCTCGGGGTGCCGGCCGACGAGCTCGGCACGCGGCTCGACTCGGTCCGGGTGAGCCCCTACACGCCGGTCCCGATCGCCGAGGACGTCGGCGAGGACAAGATGACCCAGCTGCTGGAGCGGTCCGACGAGTTCCCGGCCGTGGTGGCCAAGCGGGTCGCCGTCCGGGAGTACCCGAGGGGCAACCTGGCGGCCCACATCCTCGGCTACGTCGGCGATGCCAGCGCCGAGGACCTCGACAAGCACCCCGAGCTGACCCAGGGCGACGTCATCGGTCGCTCGGGGGTCGAGGCCGTCTACGACGCCGACCTCCGGGGGACGCCGGGCAAGCTCGAGATCGAGGTCGACGCCAAGGGCAAGCCGGTGCGGGTCCTGAAGCGGATCCCGCCGGTGCAGGGCCACGACGTCGTGCTCTCGATCGACAGCAAGGTGCAGGAGACGGCCGAGACGGCCCTCCGCGAGGGCCTGCTCGCCACCCAGGGCCGGCTGTTCGAGGACGACAAGACGCACCTCAAGGCCGACGCCGGGTCGGTGGTCGTGCTCGACACCAAGGGCTCCGTCGAGGCCCTGGCGTCCTACCCGACGTTCGACCTGCCCGGCCTCGCCGACGGCATCTCCCAGGCCGAGTACGACCAGCTCTACCCGAAGGACGGTCGGGCCGCCGCCCAGGTCAACCGGGCCCTCCAGGGTCGCTACGCGCCGGGGTCGACGTGGAAGCTGGTGACCGCCGACGCCGCCCTCCGCGACCACCTGATCACGCCGAACTTCACGCTCAACGACCCGGGCACCTACACCATCCCGGGTGACTGCTCCGGGCGGGGCTGCATCCGCCGCAACGCCGGTTCCACGGCGTACGGGCTGGTCGACGTGCGCCGGGCCATCGCCGTGTCGAGCGACGTGTTCTTCTACACGCTGGGCGGCCGCTTCTGGCAGGAACGGGCCAAGTACGGCCAGGACGCCATCCAGGAGGTCGCCCGCCAGTACGGCTTCGGGGCCAAGACCAACATCCCGCTGTCGGAGTTCGCCGGCCAGGTCCTCACCAAGGACAGCAAGAACGCGCTCCACGACCAGAACCCGCTGCTGGCGACCGCCGGCTGGTACGCCGGCGACAACGTCAACCTCGCCATCGGCCAGGGCGTGATGACGGTGACCCCCATCCAGATCGCCAACGCCTACGCCACGTTCGCCAACGGCGGGCATCGCTACCAGCCCAACATCGCCCTGCGGATCCAGACCCAGGCCGGCAAGGTGGTGCGCGAGTTCGGCCCGCGTGAGATCGGCACGATCACCTACGACGACAACATCCGCGGGCCGATCATGACGGGCCTCGAGCGGGCCTTGACCGACGCGCGGGGCACGGCGACCAACGCCTTCGCCGGGTTCCCGCTCAGCCAGTTCGGCATCGCCGGCAAGACCGGGACGGCCCAGGCCAGCCCCAAGCAGGACACCGCCCTGTTCGCCGCGTTCGGCCCGACCCAGGACCTGGCCAACGGGCACGTCGTCACCGTGGTGATGGAGCAGTCGGGCTTCGGCGCGTCTGCCGCCGCGCCCGTGGCCCGCCGGGTGTTCGAGACGATCGCCGGGGTGCAGAGCACCGGGCCGGTGCAGTTCACCCAGGTCAACGGGGCGGGCGACTGATGGCCGGTGGTTCCGTCCCCCGCAACCCGGCAGCCAACTTCAACCGGAACCCGGGCTCCCCGTGGCGCCACCTCGACCTGATCCTGCTGGGGGCGACGGTCGGGGTGTCGTTCCTCGGCGTGCTGATGGTCTACAGCGCGACCCGCTGGACGGTCGACCAGGCCGGCCTCGCCTCGACGGCCTACCTGGTGAAGCAGGGGATGTTCGTGGCCATCGGCATCGCCGTGATGGCCGTGATCGCCTTCATCGACTACCGCCACTACCACGGGCTGGCGCTGATCTTCTACGGCGGTGGCCTCGTCCTGCTCCTGGCCGTCCTCTCACCGGTGGGCACGTCGGTGAACGGCGCCCAGTCCTGGTTCGCGGTCGGCTCCTTCCAGCTCCAGCCGGCCGAGTTCATGAAGCTGGCCACGGTGATGGTGCTCGCCGGCCTGTGCTCCCAGGGCCCGGGCCCGCTCGAGGGCAAGACGGTCGTGCTCGCCCTCGCCGCCGTCGGGCTGCCGGCCGGGCTGATCCTCCTCCAGCCCGACCTGGGCAGCGCCCTGGTGTTCATCGCCGCCGTCGCCGCCATCATGTTCGTCGCCGGCATCCACGTGCGGCACCTGGCCGTGCTGGCGCTGCTGGCCGCCTTCGGCGCCATCTACATCTTCGGGTACTCGTCCTACCTCGACGACTACCAGCGCGACCGACTCACCACGTTCGTCAGCACCAACGCCGACAACAACGCCAGCTTCCAGGTGCGCCAGGCCGAGACGGCGATCGGCGCCGGCGGCGTGACCGGCGCCGGGCTGTTCCAGGGGACGCAGACGAAGCTGAAGTACGTCCCGTACCAGCAGAGCGACTTCATCTTCACGGTCGTGGGGGAGGAGCTCGGCTTCGTCGGCTCGGCCACGTTGCTCGTCCTCTACTCGGCCATCGCCTGGCGCATCTGGCGGGCGGCGGCCGTGGCGAGGGACATGTTCGGCACCCTGCTGTGCGTCGGTGTGCTCGGCATCCTGCTGTTCCAGGTCTTCGAGAACATGGGCATGACGATGGGGATCATGCCGATCACCGGCATCCCGCTCCCGTTCATGTCCTACGGCGGTTCCTCGACGATCATGATGTTCGCCGCCATCGGCCTGGTGCTCAACGTGCACACCCGCCGCTTCGCCTGACCTCCCGTCGTCCTAGGGGCGCCTGCGGCGCGGGCCGAGCTGGCTTCGCGTGCGGCGGCCGGGGCCGCGAGATCGAGCCTCCGGCCGCCTGGCCCGGCCCCGCCCCGGCGGCCGCCCGCAGACGGCCGCGCCGGATCCACGGTGGTCCGGGTCGGCGTCCGCTTCGGGGCGGGGCCAGGCCAGACGTCCTCACGGCCCTGCTTCTTCTCAGAACACGACGACGCCGCGGACGTTGATGCCGGCGGCGAGGTCGGCGAAGGCCTGGTTGATGTCGTCGAGGGCATAGGTGCGGGTGACGAACCGCTCGACCGGGAGCCGGCCGGCCCGGTGCAGGTCGATCCAGCGCCGGGCCTCGGCGGTCGGGTCCATCCCCCCGAAGACCGTGCCGGTCAGGGCGATCTGGCGCCGGAGCAGCTCGTTCGGGTTGACCGGGATGTGGTCGACGTCGCTGGTGCCGACCTGCACGACCGTGCCGCCCGGCGCGGCGCAGGCGACGGCCAACGGGTAGTGCTCGGGGCGGATGTGGTCCATGGTGAGGAGGACCTTGTCCACGCCCCGCCCGGCGGTGGCGGCGTGGACGGCGGCCAGCACGTCCTCGGCCCGGGCGTCGACGAAGTGCGTGGCGCCGGCGTCGAACGCCGAGTCGCGCTTCGCCGTCCCGAGGTCGACCGCGATGGTCGTGCCGGCGCCGGCCAGGCGGGCACCGAGGAGGGCGGCCGACCCGACGCCACCCACGCCGAGCACGGCCACCGTGTCGCCCGGCTGCACGGCGGCGACGTTCACCGCCGCCCCGACCCCGGTCGCCACGCCGCACGACACGAGCGCGGCGGGGACGAGGTCGACGTCCTTCGGGATCGGCACCACGTTGATCTCGGGCGTGACGGTGTGGGCCGCGAACGTGCCGAGCCGGAGCGTGGTGGCGATGTCCGAGCCGTCGAGGGCGTGCATGCGGAACGTCCCGTCGAGCAGGGTGCCGTCCTGGGGCATGGCCTGCTGGCAGAACGTGCGCTGACCCCGCTGGCACGGCGGGCACGCCCCGCACGGGCCGATGAACGTCTGCACCACGTGGTCGCCCACCGCCACCCTCGTCACGCCGGGGCCGACGGCCTCGACGACCCCGGCACCCTCGTGGCCGGCCACGGCCGGCAACGGGCTTGGGAACCGGCCTTCGAGCACGTGCCGGTCCGACCCGCAGATCCCGGCCGCCACCATGCGGAGGAGCACTTCGCCCGACTTGGGTGGATCGAGCTCGATCTCCTCCACCGAGAGCGGTCCGCCGACCGCCCGCATCACCGCTGCCCTCGTGCGCATCTGCGACCCCCCAGCCCCGGTCCCAGGGCCCAAGCCCGGGGTTCGGTGACGCTCCGGTAACCTACGGCTGATCATGTCCTCGTTGTGGACCCAGCTCGAGCCCCTGCTCGGCAAGGTGCAGAAGCCGGCGCGCTACATCGGGTGCGAGGACGGTTCGCAGACCCCCGAGCACGGCCCGGGCAAGGTGTCGTGGCTGTTCACGTACCCCGACACCTACGAGGTCGGCCTGCCCAACCAGGGCCTGCAGATCCTCTACGAGCTGGTCAACGAACGTGACGACGCCGTCGCCGAGCGCTCCTACGCCCCGTGGACCGACATGGAGGAGCAGCTCCGCCTCCACGGCATCCCCCTGTTCAGCGTCGACACGCACCGCCCGGCCCGCGACTTCGACGTGCTGGCGTTCAACCTCAGCGCCGAGCTCGTCTACACCAACGTCCTGAACTGCATCGACCTGGCCGGCATCCCGCTCCACGCCGCCGACCGGGGCGACGACGACCCGTTCGTGGCCGCCGGTGGGCACTGCACGTACAACCCCGAGCCCCTCGCCGACTTCCTCGACTTCGTGGTCCTCGGCGACGGCGAGGAGGTCATCGGCGAGCTCACCGACAGCCTCCAGGCCACCCGGGGCCGGCCCCGCCAGGAGCGCCTCCGGGCCCTGGCCGACGTCACCGGCGTCTACGTGCCGAGCCTCTACGCCTTCACCTTCGACGGCCCCCGCATCACGAGCGTGACCGCCCTCGACGGGGCCCCCGAGCTGGTCGAGAAGCGCACGATCGCCGATCTGGGTGAGTGGCCGTACCCGAAGCAGCAGCTCGTGCCGCTCACCGAGGTCGTCCACGACCGCCTCAACGTCGAGGTCTTCCGGGGCTGCACCCGCGGCTGCCGCTTCTGCCAGGCCGGCATGATCACCCGCCCGGTCCGTGAGCGCCCGGCCGACCAGGTCCGCACCATGGTGGCCGAGGGCCTCAAGCGCACCGGCTACGACGAGGTCGCCCTCACCAGCCTCAGCACCGCCGACTTCAGCGGCATCGACGAGGTGGTGGGCGACATCGCCGGCTGCGGCGACGTCAGCGTCAGCTTGCCCAGCCTCCGGGTCGACGCCTTCACCGTCGGCATCGCCGCCAGCATCCAGAAGGCCCGCCGCACCGGCCTCACCTTCGCCCCCGAGGCGGGCACGTGGCGCATGCGCCAGGTCATCAACAAGCTCATCAGCGAGGACGACCTCTACGCCGCCGTCGACTCGGCCTTCAGCCAGGGCTGGCGGCGGATGAAGCTCTACTTCCTCATCGGGCTGCCGACCGAGACCGACGAGGACACGCTCGGCATCGCCACCCTCGCCCGCAACTGCGTGGCCATCGGCAAGAAGCACACCAGCTCGGCCAGCGTCACCGTGTCGGTCGGCGGCTTCGTGCCCAAGGGCTTCACACCGTTCCAGTGGTTCGGGCAGAACACCATGCAGGAGCTCCAGCGCAAGGTGAACCTCCTGCGCGACGACCTCCGCCGGGACCGCCAGGTCAAGCTCAAGTGGCACGACCCGAAGGCCACCATGGCCGAGGGCATCGCCAGCCGGGGCGACCGCCGCATCGGCGCCGTCATCGAGCACGTGTGGCGCAACGGCGGCACCTTCCAGGAGTGGTCGGAGCACTTCAACCTCGACCTGTGGCTCGAGGGCCTGGAGAAGGCCGGGCTCAACGTCGAGGACGCCGTCTACCGCCACCGCCACGAGGACGAGATCCTCCCGTGGGACCACCTCTCGGCCGGCCTCCACAAGGACTTCCTCTGGCAGGACTGGCGCGACGCCCTGGCCGAGGTCGGCCTCGAGGACTGCCGATGGACGCCCTGCTACGACTGCGGCGCCTGCACCGGCTACTCGATCGAGCACGTGGTCGCCTCGGCCGTCCCGCCCGCCGGCGGCAGCCAGGGCACGGGCCAGCGGGTCGAGCTGACCCTCAAGTCCAAGGCGGCGGTGTGAAGGTCCGCCTCCGCTTCGTCAAGCTCGGCAAGGTCCGCTGGACCAGCCACCGCGACACGGCCCGCATGTGGGAGCGGGCGCTCAAGCGCCTCGAGCTCCCGGTTGCCTACACCGAAGGCTTCTCACCCCGGCCGAAGTTGTCGTTCGGCCTGGCGCTGTCCACCGGCCACGAATCGATGGCCGAGTACCTCGACGTCGAGCTCCGGGAGGAGCCCGACCTCGCCGCCCTGCCCGCCCAGCTGTCGGAGCAGCTGCCCGTCGGCATCGACGTCACCGCCGCCGCACCCCTGGCGCCCGGCTCCCCGTCCTTGCAAGAGGACGTGCTGTCCTGCACCTGGCGCATCGAGGTCCGCGACCTCGATCCCGCCGACGCCGCCGGCCTGGTCGACACCGCCCTCGCCGCCGACGAGCTCATCCTCACCCGCACCCGCAAGGGCAAGGACGTCACCGACGACCTCCGCCCTGCCGTCCTGGCCGTCCGCCCCATCGGGCCGACGCCGGGGGGCACCGAGCTCGAGGCCGAGCTCGCCGTGCACCCCCGCAGCGTCCGTCCCGCTGAGCTCCTCCTCGCCCTCCGTCCCGGGCTCGAGGAGGGGCGGGTGGTCCGCACGGCGCAATGGATCTGGCGCGACGGCGCCCGGCTCGAGCCTCTCCTGGCCGAGCCGGCTGCGACGGCCCGCCTCTCACGAGAGGACCCTGATGTCCGACCCCGCACCGGAACTCCCCAACACGCCGAGCAACGAGCCGGCGCCGCCTGAGGGCGAGGGCGCCAACAAGCCCCGCCGCCGCGGCTCCCGTGGCGGTCGCAACCGCAACCGGGCCCGCACCCCCCAGGCCGACCGCACGCCGGACGACCTGCCGGACCGCATCGCCACCAACCGCCCGCCGGCCGAGGTGACCGAGAAGGCCCTCGTCCGCAAGCCCCAGATCGGCGACTCCATGCCCGCGCCCCACGCCGAGGCGGCGGGCGACGGCGACGGCGACGACGACCAACCGGCCCGCCGACGACGCCGCCGGGGTGGTCGGGGCCGGGGTCGGGGCGCCAACCGCCCGGTCGAGGCGAGCATCGGCGAGGCCGTCGAGCTCGATGCCGAGACGCTCGAGAAGCGACGCGGGAGCGAGCGCAAGGGCCGCCCCGTCGGTCGCTACCTGATGGCCGTGCACGCCCAGGCCGGCGCCACCCAGATCGCCGTGCTCGAAGGCCGGTCGCTGATCGAGCACTACGTCTCGCGCCCCCAGGACGACGCCCTCCAGATCCACGGCAACATCTACCTGGGCCGGGTCCAGAACGTGCTTCCGGGCATGGAGGCGGCGTTCGTCGACATCGGCACGCCCAAGAACGCCGTGCTCTACCGGGGCGACGTCCAGTTCGACGCCGAGGACGTGGAGGGCAGCGGCAGCAACGCCCGCATCGAGCAGATCCTCAAGGCCCGCCAGGCCATCATCTGCCAGGTCACCAAGAACCCCATCGGCGCCAAGGGGGCTCGCCTCACCCAGGAGGTCTCCCTCCCCGGTCGGTTCGTGGTGCTGATCCCCAACAGCTCGACCTACGGCATCTCGAAGCGTCTCTCGGACGACGAGCGCAAGCGGCTCCGGAGCATCCTCGACAAGATCAAGCCGGCCGAGCACGGGCTCATCGTGCGCACCGCGGCCGAGGGCGCGACCCGCGAGGA
>JAODBP010000292.1 GCA_025464025.1 Actinomycetes bacterium
GGATCAGGCGGCCGTGCGCTGGGTCGACGGCCGGCGGGCGGGCCCGGTCGCCTTCCGAAGTGCCTCGCGGGCCTCGGCCACGCCACGGCGCCCGATCTCTCGGGTCTGGCGGTCGAGCTTCCACGAGGGGGTGGAGGTGTCGATGAGCAGGAGCTGCGTTGCCATGTCACCCATCATGAACAGGGGGTGTGACAGTGAGATTCCGGCGTGGCCGGGGAGGGGTGCCCGAACTGCCATGATCGCGGCGATGGATGCCCCCGAGTTCCTCGGCTTGGAGCCGAGCACGAACCCGCTGCGCTGGCGCCTGCCGGTCGTCGAGTCCCTCACGACGGCGCAGGGCTCCTTGTTCGGCGGCGTGGCCCTCGGGGCGGCCGCCACCGCGCTGGAGCAGGTGACCGGGCGCCCGCTCGTGTTCGCCACGGCCCAGTACCTCGCCTACGCCGAGGCGCCGGCCACCCTCGACCTCGACCTCGTGCTGGCCGCCACCGGCAAGCAGACCACCCAGGCGCGGGTCATCGGCGCCGTCGACGGGAACGAGATCTTCACCGTCAACGCCGCCCTCGGCACCCGCCCGCTCGACCTGCGGGGGACCTGGGTCGAGCGGCCCGACGTGCCGCCGCCCGACGCCTTCCCGGCCACCGCGGTGCCCGAGGAGGTGCAGTCGCGGATCTCGGGTCGCATGGAGCTGCGCCTCGCCGGCGACGACGGCCTGACGTCGGTCGCCGGCCACGGCCGCATCTCGGTGTGGGCCCGGCTCCCCGGCCTCGAGCCGTGCTCGGCCATGCTCGCCGTGCTGGGCGACATGGTGCCGTTCGGGATCCGCCGGGTGATGGGCATGCGGGGCTCGGGAAACAGCCTCGACAACACCCTTCGGGTGGCGCGCATCGTGCCCACCGACTGGGTGCTGCTCGACATCCGCATCCACGCCGTCGAGCACGGCTTCGGCCACGGCGCCGTGCACCTGTGGGCCGAGGACGGCACCTTCCTCGCCACGGCCAGCCAGTCGGTCATCGTCCGCCCGCCCGAGGCCTGACCGCAGGTTCAGGGCGTGGGGGAGTGGACCCGACCGAAGGTGTAGGCGTCGGGCCAGCCCCGCGCCGCGAGGTTGGCCGCCTGGCGCTCGATGACCGGCCGCAGGTCCGGGGGCTGCCAGCCCTCGACGAGCGATTCGCCGGCCAGGTCCAGCACGGGCCGGTCGAGCTCGAGCAGCAGCTGGAGGCTGAACGCCAGCCGACCGGTGAGCACGGCCGGATCGCCCGAACAGAGGGCGAGGGCCGCCTCGGCCATCGTCTCCAGCGGCTCGAACATCTCCTGGTCGATCCAGTTCCCGGCCACGAGCGCCGGCGTCATGATCGCCGCCTGGGGCGCCAGCGCGTTCACGGCGATCCCCTGGCCCTCGCACTCGCTGGCCGCGGCCACCGTCAGCCGGTTCAGCGCCGACTTCGTCGCCCCGTACGCGAACCCCGACTTCGACGGGCGGTTGGTGGGGAACGGCGGCCCGGGCGGCAGCTCGGCCGAGAACGTGGTGAGGTTCAGGATCCAGCCCCGGCCTCGCTCGCGCATGCCGGGCACGACCGCCTTCATGAGCTCCCACGGGGCCCACAGGTTCACCTGGAGGCAGCGCTCGAGGTGGGCTGGGCTGACCTCGTCGAACGGGGCGTAGCCACCCATCGCCGCGTTGTTCACCAGGATGTCGACCGGGCCGAGCTCGGCCTCGGTGCGGGCCACCAGCTCGGTGCGGGCGCCGTCCGGATCGGTCAGGTCGGCCGGCAGCACCAGACAGGTGCCACCTGCGGCCGTGATCCGGTCACGGGTCTCCTCCAGGCCGTCGAGGCTGCGGGCCGTGATGGCCACCTTCGCCCCCTCGGCGGCCAGGCGCACGGCCACGACCGTGCCCGTCCCGCCCTTGCTGGCGCCGGTCACCAGCGCCACCTGCCCTGCACACGTGTCCCCCATAGCGGGAACTATTGCAGTTCGAACCAGACGGCCTCGCCGTCGTTCAAGGGGCGGACGCCCCAGAGCTCGGAGAGGAGCTCGATTCGGCTGAGGCGGGCGTCGCTGGCCAGGAGGTCCTGGAACCGGGCCGCGGTGCCGGAGAAGTGGACCTCGACGTTGAGCTGGTGGGCCCGCCGGAAGGCGAACAGCTCGACGGTGTCGGCGCCGGCGTCGACCACCGCGGCCAGCACCGCGGTCATGCAGCCGTTGGCGGCGTCGACCGCGGCCGACCAGCCCCAGCGCTCGAGGGCGTTCGACAGCAGCGCGCTCGCCGCGGCCAGCACCTCGCCGTCGACGGGCACGGAGCAGCGGTAGAGCTCGAGCGTCGGCTCGCCCGATGCCGGCGATTCGCCGTACAGCAGCACCGCGGCACGGTACCCGTTACGTTCCGACCGTGACCCGATACGGCATCACCGTCCCGTTCGCCCGCACGCCGTTGCACGAGCAGGCCGAGGTCTACAAGCGGGTCGAGGACCTGGGCTACACCGACCTGTGGACCGGCGAGGCCGACGCCGACGACGGCTTCACGCCGCTGGTGCTCGGCTCGGTCTGGGCGCCGACGCTCCGCCTCGGCACCGGGATCATCCCGGCCTACACGCGGGGTCCGGCCCTGCTGGCCCAGAGCGCGGCATCGCTGGCCCAGGTGGCGCCGGGCCGGGTCGCGCTCGGCATCGGCTCGTCGAGCAACGTGATCGTCGAGCGGTGGAACGGCATCCCGTTCGAGAAGCCCTACGCCCGCGTCCGCGACATGCTGCGGTTCCTGCGCCGCTCGCTGGCCGGCGAGAAGGTCACCGAGGACTTCGAGACGTTCTCGGTCAACGGCTTCCGCCTCGCCCATGCGCCCGAGCAGCCGCCGCAGCTCCTCGTCGCCGCGCTGCGGGAGGGGATGCTGCGGCTCGCCGGCCGCGAGGGCGACGGGGCCATCATCAACTGGCTCTCGGCCGACGACGTCGCCACCGTGGCCCCGATCGTCCAGGCCGCCGGCGACGGCACGCCCAAGGAGGTGGTGGCCCGCATCTTCGTGTGCCCCTCGACCGACACCGAGGCGGTGCGGGCCACCGGCCGGATGATGGTCGCCGCCTACCTCAACGTGCCGGTCTACCGCGCCTTCCACGAGTGGCTGGGCCGCACCGAGCTGCTCACGCCCATGTGGGACGCGTGGGACGCCGGCGACCGCAAGGCCGCCCTCGCCGCCATCCCCGACCAGGTGGTCGACGACCTCCTGATCCACGGCTCGCCCGAGGCGTGCCGGGAGCACATCGGCCGCTACGTCGCCAACGGGGTGACCACGCCGGCGCTGATGGTGATCCCCGCGGCGGGGATCGACCCGGTTCAGGCCGTGGAGGCGCTGGCCCCTTCGGCGGCGTAGGCGTTCGGGAGGGCACGGCCGAGCAGGTAGCCCTGGGCCAGGTCGCAGCCCAGGCGGGCGACGAAGGCGAGCTGCTCCTCGGTCTCGACGCCCTCGGCCACGACCTCGAGCCCGAGGCCGTGGGCCATGGCCACGACGGCGGCCAGCACCGGCGACTCGTCGTCGGCGCTGCGCACGCCGGCGAGGAACGACCGGTCGATCTTGATCATGTCGAGGGGCAGGTCGGCCAGGTCGGCCAGCGGCGAGTGGCCCCGACCGAAGTCGTCGAGGGCGACCGCCACGCCGGTGGCCCGGAGGTCGGCCAGGGCCTCGAGCACACCGTCGGCCGGCTGGGCGGTGACCGCCTCGGTCACCTCGATGATGAGCCGCGCCGGAGCCAGTCCGCCGAAGGCGAGCGCCTCGGCCACGACCCGGGACAGCGACGGGTGGGCGAGCGAGCGGGCCGAGAGGTTCACGGCGATGCGGCTCGGCGTCGTCCCGGCGGCGTCGGCCCGGCCCAGCTCGAGGCACGCCTGGCGCAGCACCCAGGCGTCGAGCTCGGCGATCAGGCCGACCTCTTCGGCGAGGGGCAGGAACTCGCCCGGCCCGAGGATGCCGAACGACGGGTGGCTCCAGCGGACCAGGGCCTCGACCGCGACCCGGCCCCGGTCGGCGACCCGGGCCACGGGTTGGAAGCCGAGCCGCAGCTCCCGCCGCTCCAGGGCCCGGTAGAGGTCGGCCTCGAGCGTGAGGCGGTCGTACGCTCGCTCGGTCATGCCGCTGGCGTAGGTGGCCCACGTGTTCCGGCCGTTCTCCTTGGCCCGGTACATGGCGGCGTCGGCGTTGCGCAGGAGCCGCTCGTGCGTGTCGCCGTCGGCCGGGAAGGCGGCCAGCCCGATGCTCGGGCTGACCCGGATCTGGTGGCCGTCGACGTCGAACGGCGCCTCGAAGGCAGCCAGCAGGCGCTCGGCCACCACGGCTTCGCCATGGGGCTGGAGCTCGGGCAGGAGGAGGGTGAACTCGTCGCCGCCCATGCGAGCGACGGTGTCGGGCGAGCGGACGGCGGCACGGAGGCGATCGGCCACCTGGACCAGGAGGTCGTCGCCGGCCCGGTGGCCGAGGCTGTCGTTCACCGTCTTGAACCGGTCGAGGTCGAGCACGGCCACGGCCACCCGGTCGCCGTGGCGGCGGGCCCGGGCGATGGCGTTGGCGGCCCGGTCGTCGAAGAGCGTCTGGTTGGGGAGGCCGGTCAGGGCGTCGTGGAGGGCCTGGTGGCGCACGTGGTCGAGCAGGGCGGCGTTGCCCAGGGCCGTCGACGCCTGGTCGGCGATCGCCGCCAGCCGGGCTGCGAGGACCCGCTCGTCGGGAACCTGGGCGGCGTCGACCCAGTCGGCGGTGAGGATGGCGGCGACGGCGCCGCCGACCCGCACGGCCACCACGGCGAGCGCCTCCACGCCGAAGTGGACCATCGCCTCACGGGCCGCGGCGGGTGCGTCGTCGAGCCGGCACACGATCGTGTCGGGCAGCTCGTCGACCGCGACACCGAGCTCCTCGGGCCCGATGGCGAGGCGATCGGTGAGGGCGCCGGGATCGTGGGGTCGGCCGGCCAGGCCCCGGACGACGAACGTGCCGTCCTCGGGGAGGAGCACGCAGGCCCGGTCGCAGCCGGCCACGCCGGGCACCGCCTGGGCGATGCGCTGGGCGGCGTCGAGCGAGGTGGTCACGTCCGCGAGCGATCGGGCCAGGCCGAGGAGGACCTGGGCGGTGGCCAGCTCGTCGCGAGCGCGACGCAGCGCGTCGAGGCGGGTGCGTGACCGCATGATCGGCACCCCCTTCCATCGGCCGATCCGGGCTCGGATTGAGGGTTTGCCCTGCTCAGGCTGCCCGAGCGAGGGCACAGCCGCACCCCAGCTCGTAGCAGGGGAGCCGCCACTCGTGGGCCAGGTCGTCGGCCCCGCAGGCGTGCTCGCCCTCGCACTCGTTGGTCCCGTCGTCGTGCACCACCAGGGTGTGCCGGCAGGTCGTCTGCTCCGTCGTCCGCAACCTCATGCCGACAGTGTGCGGAGGGGGTGTGACAGTGACCGGTGGGCGTGGGCCCGGCGCTTGACCGCCGCCGCACCCGTCGACACACTGCGCCGGTGGGTGCGCTCGACGAGTACGCCTACGGCCCGCCGTGGAAGTGGTACCGACCGGGCCGCTTCCTGGCCCGGGGTCGGAAGGCCGGCCAGGTCGGCGCCGCCCTTGCACTGGGACGGCTCCGCGGCGCGCCGTTCCCGGTCACCTACCTCGACGTCGGTGCCCGGTGGGGCCCGAGCCGGGCGTGGCAGGCCGCGGCGCGAGCCGGCCTCGCCGAGCTGGTCCTGGTCGAGCCGGACGACGCCGAGGCCGCCGCCCTGGCCGGCCGCTTCCCGTCGGCCCGGGTGGTCCGCGCCGCTCTGGGCCCGACCAACGGCTCGGGGAAGCTCCACCTCACCGCCGAGCCGGCCGTGAGCTCGATGCTCGAGCCCGACCCCGACGCGGCAGCCGCCCTCGGGGTGGGGGAGAACTACGTCGTCGACCGCACCGTCGAGGTGGAGCTGGTGCGGTTCGACGAGGTGTGCCGGCGGGAGGAGCTTGCCCGCGTCCACTTCGCCAAGCTCGACGTGCAGGGCTACGAGCACCAGGTCGTCCAGGGGTTCGGCAACCGGGTCGACGATCTCCTCGGGATCGAGCTCGAGGTGGCGTTCCAGCGCACCTACCGGGACCAGCACCTGGTCGGCGAGGTCAACGACCAGCTGACCGCGGCCGGGTTCGCCCTGGTCGACATCCGACCGCTCGGTGCCAGCCGGGCGGGCGTCATCGAGGCCAACGCGTTCTACGCCCGCCGCGACGTCGGCTCCGGGGCCGACCGGGACGCTCTCATGTTCTGGCGACTGCTGCTCGGCGTCCGCACGAACGCCGCCCTCCGCCACGGGCTCTGAGGTCCGGACCGCTCAGGGGACCGTCGTGGCCCGGGGCGTGCCGAGCAGCCAGGCGAGGAGCTCGCTGGGCGGCACCGCCGGGGCCAGCAGGTGGCCCTGCACCATGTCGCATCCGACCACCTGCAGCTCGGCGAGCTGGGCCACGGTCTCCACGCCCTCGGCCACGACCTGGAGGTTCAGGGCGTGGGCCAGCGAGACGATGGCCTGCACGATGTGCCGGTGCTCGGCGCCCGTGCCGAGCCGGGCGATGAACGCCTGGTCGATCTTGATGATGTCGACCGGCAGGTCGCGCAGGCGGGCCAACGACGAGTAGCCGGTGCCGAAGTCGTCGATGGCGACCTGCACGCCCATGGCCCGCAGCCGCTCGAGCACCACGACCGTCTCGGCGTCCTCCACGGCGAGCGTGCTCTCGGTGACCTCGATCACCAGCTGGTCGGCCCGGAGCCCCGAGCTGGCCAGCGCGGCGCGCACCTCGTCGACCAGGTCGGTGCCGTGGAGCTGGGCGGCCGACACGTTCACCGACAGTCCGGGCACGACGGCGGCCGCCGTCCGGCTCTCGGCCCGAACCGCAGCCACCGCGGCGCACGACTGGTGGAGGACGGCCCGGCCCAGGGTCACGATCAGGCCCGACTCCTCGGCCACGTCGAGGAACTCGACCGGGTGGAGCAGGCCCCGGGTGGGGTGCTGCCACCGCACGAGCGCCTCCACGAACCGGGGCACGGGGTTGGCGCCGACGGTGAACGTGGGCTGGAGGTGCATCACCAGCTCGCCCCGGGCCAGGGCGACGCGGAGGTCGGACTCGGTCTCGAGCCGGTCGCGCACGTGCTCGCCCATCTCGGTGCTCTCGTAGACGAAGTACGTGCCCAGACCCCGCTTCTTGGCCCGGTACATGGCCGAATCGGCGTGGCGGAGCAGGTCGTTGGCGTCGAGCGACGAGTCGCTCATGCAGATGCCGATCGACGCCGAGATGCCGAGCTGGAGGTCGCCCACCCGCAACGGGGCGCTCAGGCTCTCGAGCACCCGTTGGGCCACCGACTCGGCTGTCGCCCGGTCGGCGCCGTCGAGCACGAGGACGAACTCGTCGCCACCGAAGCGGGCGACGAGGTCGCGCTCGCGCAGGCAGGTCGAGATGCGGGCGGCCACCTCGCCGAGCACCTGGTCGCCGACGTGGTGGCCGAGCGAGTCGTTGATGAGCTTGAACCGGTCGAGGTCGCAGAACAGCACGGCCACGCGCAGGTCGCCGGGCGCGGCGGCCTCGAGCCGCTCGATGAGGCCGGCCCGGTTGGTGAGGCCGGTGAGCGGGTCGTGGACGGCGGCGTGGGTCAGTCGATGCATCGACTCGTCGCGCTCGATGGCGATGGCCGCCAGGTGCACGGCCAGGTCGGTGATGGCGAGCGCACCCGAGTCGATGTCCTGCGCACCGGGCTCGACGCGGACCACGGCGCCCAGGGTGCGACCGGTGCGGGCCGAGCGGATCGGGAAGGCGCCGCCGAGCGTCGACCAGTCGGCCTCGGCGCCCTCGACCGCCGCCAGCCAGTCGTCGGACATGCCGAGCGAGGCGCCGACCCGCATGAGGCGGTGGTCGAGGAGGACGACGGCGCACCCCACGTCGGGGTCGTTGGCCTGCGCCAACCGGGCCAGCTCGGCCAACGTCGCCGGCAGCGGCTCGCCCTGGGCGATCGACTCGAGGATCGTCGACTGCACCCCGAGGAGGTCGCGCGCCCGCCGCCGGTCGGTGACGTCCCTGGTCGAGGTGACCACGCCCTGGATGGCGGGGTCGTGGAGGAGGTTGGTCGCCGTCGTCTCCGCCCACCGCCAGCCGCCCTGGGCGTGGGCCAGGCGGTACTGGACGGTGGCCGTCGGGCCCGGTCGGCTCAGGGCGTCGGAGAACGCCTCGGCCACGGACGGCGCGTCCTCGGGGTGGATGAGGGCGAAGATGTTCACGCCGCCGAACGACCCCTCCTCGTAGCCGAAGAGGCGGGTGCCCGATGGGCTCGACCAGCGCACGGTGCCGTCGGCGTTCAGGATGGAGATGACGTCGGTGGCGTTGCGCACCAGGGCCTGCATGCGCACGGCGCCGGTGCGGAGGGCCTCGGCGTCGATCAATCGCTGGGTGATGTCGGTGGCGCCGGCGACGGCCCCCTCGATCCGGCCGTCGGCGCCGACCAGGGGGGCGAACCAGGCCTCGAACGTGCGCCCGGCCAGCTCGATGACGGCGCGGCACTGCTCGCCGGCCAGGGCCCGGTGCATGTGGGACACACCGTCGGGCTGGGTGGCGAGCACGTCGTCGATCGACCGGCCGACGACGGCCGCCGGGTCGACGACGACGAGCGTGGCGGGCGCGCCGTCGAAGAGGGTGACGATGCCCTCGGCATCGACGACGAGGAAGAGCGCCTCGGTGTTGCGCAGGAGGGCGCGGAACACCTCCCGGGCGTGCGTCGTGCGCTCCGATGGCGTCATCTCACCCCTTCCGATCGGCAGCGGGGCGTTGCTGTTGAGCTGGCTAGGTGCCGAGCGCGTCCCGGGTTCGGTCGAGCTCGTCCGGGTCGGTGGTGGTGGGCACGAGGAAGAACTCGTCGCAGCCGGCCTCCCGGGCGGCGTCCATCGCCTCGCGCAGCGCCTCTGGCGTGTGGACGGGTGCGGTCTCGGCGAGGCTGCGGGCGAAGCCCTCGTCGAAGATCTTCATGTAGTCGAAGACGTAGTCGCCGAGCTGCTGCTTCGCGTTCGGCCCGAGGGCGTACCAGAGGCTGGCGGAGAAGTGCGGCGCCTCGTCGCGGCCGGCGTCCTTCCAGGCCTGCACGACCTTGTCGCGCTGGGCGCCGAGCGCGGCGGCGTCGACGGCCGTGATCGAGGTCGGGTCGTCGACCCCGACGGCCCACCTCGCTGCCCGGGCCAGGGCCTTGGGGCCCATCACGCCGGCGACGAAGGGCGGGCCGCCCGGCTGCACGGGCGGCGGGCCCACGGGATCGGCCCCCTCGAACGGGGGCTCCTGGCGCCAGATGCGCTGCATCTCGGCGACCTGGTCGTCCATGCGCTGCCAGCGGTGCGAGAAGTCGCCGCCGACCGCCCGGTAGTCGTGCTCGCGGCCGCCGACGCCGACGCCCACCGTGAGCCGGCCGGCCGAGAGCTGGTCGATCGTCGCCATGTCCTTGGCGACCTGCACCGCGTCGTGGGCGGGCAGGACGATGAGCGTGGTCCAGAGCCGGACCCGCTCGGTGAGGGCGGCGGCGGCCGCCAGTTGCGGCGTGAGGGCGTGGCTGGTGAACGTGACGCGCTCGGGCACGGCGAGGCTCGACCACGGCCCCTCGTCGATGCCGCGGCACCACGCCAGGACCTCGGCCCGGCCGTGGGGGAGCATGGTGGGCAGCGTCATGGCGATGTCCATCGCGACATGATGGCGCTCATGAGCAAGCTTGCGAGCGAACAACAGCACAGGCTTTCCGAGGCGCCCTGCGCCGAGCAGGGTCATGCCCGGCCGTGCGGCCAGACCGACGTGGGTTCGGCGCGGCGCGAAGGCAGCCGGGCATGAGCCTCATGGATCGCTTCCGTCTGGACGGCAAGGTCGCCGTCATCACCGGCGCCAGCCGCGGCATCGGCGCCGCGTCGGCCCTCGCCCTGGCCGAGGCCGGCGCCGACGTCGTCATCAGCGCCCGCCACAAGGACACCCTCGCCGAGGTCACCGCGCAGATCGAGGCCCTCGGCCGCCGGGCTGTCGCCGTGCCGGCCGACCTCAGCGACCTGGCCTCGATGGCCGGCCTCGTCGATGCGGCCGTGTCGGAGCTGGGCGGGCTCGACATCGTGGTCAACAACGTCGGCGGATCGATGCCGCAGCCGTTCTCGGCGACGTCGACGAAGGACATGACCAACGCCTTCCACTTCAACGTGAGCACGGCGTACGAGCTCACGAAGGCGGCCGTGCCGAAGCTCCTCGAGCGGGGCGGCGGCAGCGTCATCAACATCACCTCGGTGATGGGCCACCTGTCCGACCGGGGATTCGTCGCCTACGGCACCGCCAAGGGCGCCATGACCCACATGACCCACCTGCTGGCCGCCGACCTGGCCCCGAGGATCCGGGTGAACGCCGTCGCCCCCGGCTCGATCGCGACCGAGGCGCTGGCCGGCGTGCTCAACGACGAGCTCGAGGCGCTGATGGTCGGGGCCACGCCGATGCGGCGCCTGGGCACGGTCGAGGACATCGCGGCCGGCGTCCTCTACCTCGCCTCGCCGGCGTCGAGCTACGTGACCGGCAAGGTCCTGGCCATCGACGGTGGCCTCACGTTCCCCAACCTCTCGCTGGGGATCCCCGACCTGTGACCGTACGTCTGGGTGTGGTGCTGCTGCCCGAGGTCCGGTGGCCCGACCCGCGGTGGGCCCGGGCCGAGGCGCTCGGGTTCGACCACGCCTGGACCTACGACCACCTGACGTGGCGAGACCTCCGCGACGAGCCGTGGTTCGCCGCCGTGCCGACGCTGGCCGCCGCCGCCCTGGTCACCTCGACCATCCGGCTCGGCACGCTCGTGGCCTCGCCCAACTTCCGCCACCCGGTGCCGTTCGCCAAGGAGCTGATGACGCTCGACGACCTGTCGGGCGGCCGCATCACCCTGGGCATCGGCTCGGGTGGGACGGGGTGGGATGCGACGGCGTTGGGCCAGGAGCCGTGGTCGGTCCGGGAGCGCATCGGCCGGTTCGAGGAGTTCGTCGAGGTGCTCGACGGCGTGCTGTCGCAGCCGGCCGCGTCGTACGAGGGCCGGTGGTACGCGGCGGACGAGGCCCGCTCGATCCCGGGGTGCGTGCAGCAGCCGCGACTGCCGTTCGCCGTCGCCGCGACCGGGCCCCGCACGATGCGCGTCGCCGCCCGCCACGGCCGGATGTGGGTGGCGGCCGACGGTGACGTGGCCGAGCACCTGCGCCACCTCGACGAGGCGTGCGCCGCCGAGGGGCGCGACCCGGCGACGATCGATCGGATCGTGCTCACCGGCTTCGAGCTCGAGGCCGGGCTCGACTCGGTCGAGCACCTCCGCGACGACTGCGGTCGCTACGAGGCCATGGGCATCACCGACGTCGTCGTCCACTGGCCCCGCGCCGGCGAGCCCTTCGCCGGCGACGAGACCCACTTCGAGCGGGTCATCACCGCGTTCCGGTGAGCGGGATCAGCCCTCGAGGGCGGCGCGGAGGTGGGCGATGTGGCCGGGGAGCTGGGTCGAGGCGTTGAGGCCGCTGGTGCTGGGCCCGAGGTAGACGGGCACGCCGCCGAGCCGCTCGGGCTGCCAGCCGGGCGCGGCCTTGCGGTCGACCGCGGCCCGCCAGCCGGCGTAGCCGACCAGGTAGAGGGCGCCGGGCCGGAGCCAGGCGCACAGGCGCTCGAGCCGCGCCACCCCGGCGGCGTACTCGTCCCGGGTCAGCTCGTCGGCCGCGACGGAGGCCCGCTTCACCAGGTCGGTCATGCCGATGCGGTGGTCGCGCAGCAGCCGTCGTGGGTCGCGGTCGACGGTGGCCAGCCCGGCCCCGAGCGCGGCCGGCCAGAACCGGTTGCCGGGCCGGGCGAAGTTCACGCCGACATCGGCGGAGTAGAGCGACGGGTTCAGCCCGCACAGCAGCAGCCGCATGCCGGGCCCCACGTGGTCGGCGAGCGTCCGGGCCCGCCGGGCCCGCACGATCAGGTGGGGCCACTCGGGCTCGGTGCCCAGGTCGACCTCGAGCACCTCGAACCCGGCGCCGACGAGGACGTCGGTGATGCGCTCGGGGCTCCAGTGGGCGAACAGCCGACCGGGCAGGTCGTCCTCGGTGCCGGTGTGGCCCGAGCCCTCGCCGGCGAAGAGGGACAGCTCGATCGGGGTCCCGACCGCGGTCACCCGGTGCAGATCGGCGAGGGCGGCGGGAAGCTGCTCGTGGGGGAGGTGCTGGTAGCTCCGTCGGGCCCAGGCCCCGTGGAGGCACCCGTCCCGCAGGGGCAGGTCGGCGAGATCGGCTTGGATCCGCAGCCCACCGGCCCGCACGAGCATGGCGCGCGCCGCGTCGAGGCTGACCAGCGGCTCGCCCAGGTGCGGCCCCTCGTACCCCGGGCCGCACCCGAGATCGGCCCGCAGGGCCCCGGCGGGCACCCGGGCGGCGAACGCCTCTGAGGCGGCGTGGGCCCGGGGTCGCCCCCGGGCCACGTAGACGTCGGCCCCGTGCTCGTAGACCGCGACCGTCTCCCGCTCCACTACAGGAGCCGCATCTGCTCGGTCCGGGCGGCCCGCACGGCTGCCGGCTCCCAGGTCCGGGCGCCCCGTGGCCCCCTCGTCGCCACCTCCACCAGCTCGATCGGGATGGCCCGGGCTGCCCCCTTGCCGTCCCGGAGGCCGAGGCTCCCGTCCTTCTCGACCCGTTCCACCACGGCGTTCCTCCAGCGGTTGCCGTCGCTCCGACGGAACCGCACGGCCATGCCCGGGGCCAGGCCGAGGGATTCCAACGAGGTCATCCGGAACAGGATGCCGAATCGAACGTTGACAAGAGAGTGACCCCGAGCGCTAAGGGGTAACCCCGGCCCTGCCGATGGTGCTCCTGAAGATGGTGCTACTGAATGGCACTGCCGGAGCGGTACGCTGGGTCATGCAAGTCCGAGAGGAGCTGGAGGCCATGGAGAGCACCATGACGGAGACCACAGAGCCGACGATCATCTCCGAAGCTCTTGCCGTCATCGACAAGGGCCTCGCAGACATGTTGCACCGAGAGTTGGTCTCCACCGACGAGGTGGCCGATCTGCTGCTCGACGTGCGATCGCTGCTCGCCGAACGACCTTCGGTCAACTGACCTGAGCCCGACCAGCTGTCGAGAAGCCGCCCCCCTGGGGCGGCTTCTTGCGTTTCGGCCCTCCTAGGCCAGGGCGAGCAGCTCGTCGTACGACGAGACCATGCAGTCGCGCAGGAGCTCGGCGTCCCCCACGGCGGCGAGGTCGACCAGCAGGCCCATGTCCAGGCGACCGCCCATCGACATCGTCGTCAGGTTGAACGCCGTGCCGGCCATGGGGCCGAGCGGGTGGTTGCCGAGGATCTTGGCTCCGGCCACGTAGAGCTCGAACGGGGCACCCCGCACGTTCGAGGTGGTGAAGTCGACCGTCCCCACCTGCTGGCGGGCCGCCTTCAGCAGCACCGGTGCCGGCAGGTTGTGGAGCAGCCCGGCCAGCGAGGGGGCGAAGGACAGGCCCGGCTCCGACCGGGTGGCCGCGATCGTCGCCTGCACCGCCTTGAACCGCTCGACGGGGTCGACGATGCCCGTGGGCACGAGCATCCGGCTCGGCGTGAAGGCGTTCGAACCGTCGTTGTCGGCCGTGCGGGTGCTGATCGGCATGGCCATCCGCAGGTGCTCGACGTCGACCCCCCGCTCCCGGTGGTAGGCGCCGGCGGCGCCCACGGCCCCGGCCACGAACAGGTCGTTGACCTTCCCGCCGAGCCGTGTCGCCGCCGCCTTGGCCTGGTCGAGGGGCAGGCTCAGCACCTCGAGCCGGCGGCGGAGCGACCGCTCGCCCCAGAGCGGGGAGCACGACGGGTCGGTGACGGCGACCTGGCGGAACGCCGAGCGCACGGCTTCGACCGCCTCGCTGGCCCGCGCCGGCGTGCCGAGCGGGTTGGCCACGGCGACGACGGCCTCGCCGGCCGCCCGACGGGCCAGGTCGAAGGGTCGGCGCAGGGCGTCGACGGGGGAGAAGCCCCGGCCCTCGGGCTCGGGCTCGCCCGGGTCGCCGAACATCGACTCGGTGGCGTCGCGGTCGAGGTCGAGGAACTGGGCCGACAGGCGCACCCCGCCCTCGCCGTCGGCGATCGTGTGGTGCAGCTTCTGGAGGAACGCCCCTCGTCCGTCGGCCAGGCCGTCGACGACGACGAACTGCCAGAGGGGCCGGGCCCGGTCGAACGGGTCGGTCGAGAGCAGGGCGGCCATGTCGAGGAGCTGGCGCTCGGAGCCGGGCGCGGGCAGCGACACGTGGCGGACGTGGAAGTCGAGGTCGAAGTGCGGGTCGTCGT
Source organism: Actinomycetes bacterium (assembly GCA_025464025.1). The sequence goes on from JAODBP010000292.1 coordinate 14,304, forward strand.
CCCACTTCGGTGAGCCGTAGCCGGGGGGCTCGACGACGCGCTGGCGTAGGCGGGGGATCCGCTGCACGGTCGTGGCCATGCGCACCCGGAGGCGCTCGACGTCGAGGGGTCGGTCGGTGATGGTGACGTTGGCGAACGCCGAGCGCAGCACCGGGTCGTCCTCGAGCGCCCACATGAGGGCTTCGTGGTCCGACATGCGCCGGTCGAACCGCACCCGCTTCGCCATGGGCGGACTGTACGACGGCACGCTCGCCGAGCGCCCGTCCGGGCTCAGAGAAGATTTCAGTGCCGGGAGGCCAGGCGGCCGGAGGCTCGATCTCGCGGCCTCCGGCCGCCGCACGCGAAGCCATCTCGGTGCGCTCCGCAGGCGCCCCGACACGCCCTACCTCGGCAAGGTGAAGTGCTTGAACTCGTTGAGCTCGGGCCAGCCGACGAGGGTGTCGAGGATGCGGTCGATGGCCGCCGCGCCGCGCACCGCGGCATCGGCC
>JAODBP010000341.1 GCA_025464025.1 Actinomycetes bacterium
GCAGCCGCCGAGCTCGACGGCAGTGCCACGAGTCCGGCCGCCACCACTGCTGCGGCCGCGACGGCCCGCCACCTCGTCTGGTGCATCCCCACCCTTGGTCCTTTGCTCGTGGCTGCCGCCCCAGCCGGCTCCCAGCGCGGACGCGCTGTTCGGCTTCAAGTCGCGGCGGGGCGGATCTGTTTAGCGACGGACGCGGAAACCAGTAGGGCCTACTGAGGGCTTTCGGGCCGCGGTCCCGCATGGTGAGGACACCTGGCGGACTCGGCGATGCAGCCGTGGCCACCCGTCCCGTCTCCGAGAGGTGTCCCCGTGTCCGCATCCCCCCTTCCCCCCTCCCGCCACGAGCGACGTGCCGCGGCCCGTCGTGCGGCCAAGGACCAGCAGCGCGCCCGCCGCGCCGGCCGGGGCAAGCACGTCGCCCTCGCGCTGGGCGCGGCGGCGACGATCGCCACCGGCATCAGCGTGACGCACGTCGCACCGGCCTCGGCTACGACGACGTTCACCGTCGACTCGACGGCCGACACCAACACGACGGGCACGCTGCGCTGGGCGATCGGCCAGGCCAACAACACCGTGGGGGCCGACCTCATCCAGTTCGCCATCGGCGACGCGAGCCCGGACACGATCGTGCTCGGCTCGCTGCTTCCGACCATCGCCGACGACGTCACCATCAACGGGCCCGGCGCCGGTCTGCTCACGATCGACGGTGACGGGGACTGGCAGGTGCTCAAGATCGAGAAGTACCTCAGCACCACCCCGATCGACGTCACGATCTCCGGTGTCACCATCCAGCACGGCAACGTCACCGGCCACGGCGGCGGGATCCAGGTCGTCGACGAGCACCTCACCCTCACCAGCTCGGTGGTGTCGGGCAACTACGCGTCGGGCGACGGTGGCGGCATCGCGGCGCTCTCGTCCGGCCACCTCGAGCTCCACGTCTACAACTCGGTCGTCTCCGACAACCACACGACCAACGGCTACGGCGGCGGGATCATCGTGGACGACCCGTCCTCGACGGTGTCGTCCTCGGCATCGGTCATCGACGCGACGACCATCGACGGGAACAGCGCTTCGATCGGGGGAGGTGTCGCCGTCCGCTTCGTCACCGGGATGGAGATCACCAACTCGACGATCTCCCACAACGACGCGTCGAACGCCGGTGGCGGCCTCGTGGCCCGCCGCACCGGCCAGGACTCTGAGCTGCTGCGGGTCCGCTCCTCGACCATCTCGGGGAACTCGGCGAACAACGGCGGCGGCGTGTACGCCCTCGACGGCCTGGACGACAGCGACGCCGACCTCGACGTGACCACCTCGACGATCGCCGGCAACGTCGGGTCCAGTGGCATGCGCATCCGCAACGACGTCCAGGCCGTGCTGAACAGCTCGATCGTCTCCGGCACCGACGGTGGTCCCGACGTCGCCGGGACCGACGCGAACGTGAACGCCGTGTACTCCCTCATCCAGAGCTCGAGCTCGGGTGGGGTGAACGACAACGTCCACAACCTGTTCGACGTCGACCCCCAGCTCGGGGCGCTCACCCTCGATCCGGCTTCGCTCACCGGCACCGCCACGATGCGGCCGGCAGTCACCAGTCCGGTCGTCGACCAGGGCAGCAACCTCTTGTCCGGCACCGACCAGCGTGGGCTCAACCGCCACGTCGGGGTCCTGGACATGGGCTCGGTCGAGCTCCAGCCGCCCGTCGACGAGCCCACGCTCACCCTCGACGCCGCCAGCGACCTCGGCGCCAGCGACACCGACGGCATCACGTCGGCGGACGACCTCACCTTCACGGTCAGCGGCTCGGCCGGCGGCGTCGTCACGCTGTTCCGCGACGGCGACTTGGTCGGCACCCACCGGGGTGACGGCGAGATCCAGGACGTGGACCTCGACGAGGGCACCTACACGTACACGGTGACCCAGGACGTCGATCGCAGCAGGGGTCCGGGCGAGGACCTCTTCGTGGAGGTCGACCTCACCGCGCCGGACGCTCCCGGCACACCTGACCTGGCGGCGGCCTCCGACCACGGGACCAGCGCCACCGACAACCTCACGAACGCGACGACGCGGACGTTCGACCTGAGCGGCGTCGACGACGACGCCACGGTCACGCTCCGCCAGGCGTACACGTACCAGCAGTGCATCCAGGTCTTCCCGCCGCCGTTCCCGCCCATGTGCTTCCAGCCGACCACCCAGTACGACTCGCACTCCCGGGATGAGGCCGGGGACGGCACGGTCGAGGAGTCGCACGACCCGGGGACCACCCTGAGCGCCACGTACGACGCCATGCAGACCGACCTGGCCGGCAACAGCAGCGGGTACTCGTCGTCGCTCTCGGTGACGTTCGACTTCGCGGCGCCGTCGGTGCCGAACGCCCCTGATCTCCAGGCCGCGAGCGACGACGGCACCAGCACGACCGACAACTCGACGACGAAGACGGCGCTCACGTTCGACGTGACCGGCGTCGACCCGGGCGCCACGGCCACGCTCGCCCGCGTGGACGGGCAGTCCGGCGACGAGGTCGACACCCGCACCGGCAACGGTGCGATGACCGATGCCGGTCCGGTGGCGGCCGGGACGCACACCTACGTGGTGGCGGTCATGGACGCCGCCGGCAACACGAGCGTCGACCCCGATGGCCTGGACGTGACGGTGGTGGCCCCGGCGGTCGTCGTCCCGCCGCCCCCGCCGACGACCACGACGACCACGCCGGCCACCCCGCCGACGACCGTGGCGCCGAGTGCGACGACGACGTCGGCGAAGGCCAGCGACTCGACGCCGAACGCGGGGGACACGATCAAGCTGGAGACGACCCCGCCGTCGGGTGGCAGCACCAGCTCGACGTTGGACTCGACGAAGCCGTCGGCCGCCGTCCTGCTGTCGACGAACGGCGGGGCCGACCTGCCGATGCCGCAGCCGGTGATCACCAAGAACACCGACGGCTCGGTGAGCATCTCCGTGCAGGTGCCGGCGAACACCCCGCCGGGCGTCTACCTGATCGCCGTGATGGGCACGACCCCCAGCGGGCAGAGTCGGGTGATCATCGTCCCGGTCGTCGTCCGCCGCACCGGAGCCGCCGCTCGGGTCCGGGGCACGTCCGTCCCGCCCTCGGCGGCAGCGGTCCCGACGGTGGCTCGCTCGATCCAGGCCTCGGTGACGGCCCTCGGCGGCTCGGCGGCCGTCGAGCAGGCTGTCCGCGACGGTGCCACCTTGTCGATCACCGGTGACCAGCTGGTCGTCGACTCCCATCCGGCGGGCCGCGACCGCCCCGTCGGCCCGGTGGCGATCGTCGGGCTCCTGCTCGCCGCCGTCGCACTCTTCCGCCGTAGCAACCGCCTGACCCGGAGCGCCCGATGAAGCCCCTGACCTCTCGATTCCTCCTCGCCGGCGCCGCCGGCGCCCTCGTGCTCGGCTCGGCATCGGTGGCCTCGGCCACCTCAGGGGCCGTGGCCAACCGCCTCGCCGGTGCCGACCGGTACGTGACGGCCCGGGCCATCGGCACGGCGACGTTCACGTCGTCGACGGTGGCGATCCTGGCCGGGGGTGAGTCGTTCGCCGACGCCCTCCCGGCCGCCTACCTGTCCGGGGCGGAGGCTGCGCCGTTGTTCCTGACCCCAGCGGCCGGGCTCCCCGCCGGCCTGACGAAGACGCTCGACGACCTGAAGGTCGACGGCGTCCAGATCGTGGGTGGCACCGCAGCGGTGTCGGAGAACGTCGTCACCCAGCTCGAGGCCGCCGGCTTCGCGGTGGAGCGCCTGTCGGGCGCGAACCGGTACGAGACGGCCCGAAAGGTCGCCGAGCTCCTCCCGCCGCAGGCGGTCGGCACGTTCGGGGCGGGCAAGGCGGCGATCGTGGTCAGCGGTGACACGTTCCCGGACGCCCTGGCGGCGGGGCCGATGTCGGCCAGCCAGGGCCTGCCGATCCTGCTGACGAACCCGGCGGGGCTGCACGACCAGGCCAAGGCGGCCCTCCAGAGCCTCGGGATCAAGCAGGTCCTGATCGTCGGCGGCACCGGTGCGGTCTCCGCGTCCAGTGAGGCCCAGATCAAGGCGTTGGGCATCACGGTGCGCCGCATCGCCGGGGCGACCCGGCAGGCCACGGCGGCGCTGGTGGCCGAGGTCGAGCGGGGTGAGCTGAACTACCCGCTCACCCGGGTCGAGCTGGCCCGGGGCGACAGCTTCGCCGACGCCCTGGCCGGCGGGACCCGGGGCGGCAAGGTGTTCGCCCCGATCCTGCTCACGGCGGGGTCGACGCTCGGTGCCGAGGCCCGCACGTTCATCAAGGCCAACGGCTCGACGATCGCCACCGTGGACGTCCTCGGCGGCACCGGCGCGGTGAGCGACGCGGTGGCGGCCGACGCCGTCGCGGCGGCCAAGGGCCTGTAGTCCCAGCGGTCTCCCGCACCCGCCTTTGCCGGAGGGTGCGGGAGCCGCTACCATCTTCTCTCCGTGCCCTGGGGGATGCCCCGGGGCGAGGCAATCGACGTCCGGGTGCGTCCTGAACTCCGGGATACCACACGGCACAACCAGACCAGCGCTCCGCCCGGTGATCCGGTGCGGAGCGTTCGCGTGAAGAAGGAACGGGCAGCCGCATGGCGACCAAAGCGATCGTGGGCGAGAAGGTGGGCATGACGCAGGTCTGGGATGACCAGAACCGCGTCGTGCCCGTGACCGTCCTCCGGGTGACCCCGTGCCGGGTGGTGCAGGTCAAGCACCCCGACACCGATGGATACAGCGCCCTGCAGGTGACCTATGGCACCAAGCGGGCGAAGAGCCTCACGAAGCCCGAGCTCGGGCACTTCGAGAAGGGCGGCATCGAGCCGGGCAAGCGCCTGGTCGAGCTGCGCCTCGACGACACCAGCGGCTACGAGGTGGGCCAGGAGCTCGCCGTCGACCTGCTGAGCGCCGGCGACCTGATCGACGTGACCGCCGTGAGCAAGGGCAAGGGCTTCGCCGGCGGCATGAAGCGCCACAACTTCAAGGGCATGCCCGCATCCCACGGTGCCCACCGCAACCACCGCAAGCCCGGTTCCATCGGCGCCTGCGCCACGCCGGCCCGTGTCTTCAAGGGCACCCGCATGGCCGGCCGCATGGGTGCCGAGAAGGTCACCACCCTGAACCTCGAGGTCGTGCAGGCGGACGCCGAGCGCAACCTCCTCCTCGTCAAGGGCGCCATCCCCGGCCCCAAGGGCGGCCTCGTGCTCGTCCGTGACGCCGTGAAGGCCAACCCCACGAAGGCTGGTAAGTGATGGCTTCCATCACCAAGAAGAGCGCCTCGGGCGCCGATGCCGGCACGATCGAGCTCGACGACGCCGTGTTCGGCGTGCAGCCGAACGTGCCCGTCATGCACCAGGTCGTCACCGCCCAGCTGGCCAACCGCCGCCGGGGCACGCAGTCGACCAAGACCCGGGCCGAGGTGTCCGGTGGTGGCGCCAAGCCCTGGAAGCAGAAGGGCACGGGCCGAGCCCGAGCCGGCTCCAGCCGCTCGCCGATCTGGTCCGGTGGTGGCGTGGCCCTCGGGCCGAAGCCCCGCAGCTACAAGCAGCGGACCCCGAAGAAGATGATCCGCCTCGCCCTGCTGTCGGCCCTGTCCGACCGGGCCAACGAGGGCCAGGTCATCGTGGTCGATGCCTGGGGCATCGAGACCCCGAGCACCAAGGCCGCCAAGGCCATCCTCGACGCCGTCGGCGCCACCGGCCGGGTCCTCCTGGTCCTCGGCCCGGAGGAGGAGGCGGCGGGCAAGAGCTTCCGCAACCTCCCGAACGTCCACTGCATCCTGAACGCCGAGCTCAACGCCTACGACGTGCTGTGCAGCGACTTCGTGGTGTTCACGCCCGAGACGATCCCGAGCTTCGGGCCGAAGGGCACGCCCGTGGAGGTCACGGTCTGATGGACCATCGCGACGTCATCATCAAGCCGGTCGTGAGCGAGAAGAGCTACTCGCTCCTCGACGCCAACACCTACACGTTCGTGGTGCACCCCGACGCCAACAAGATCGAGATCCGCCAGGCGGTCGAGACGATCTTCGGCGTCAAGGTGGCCAAGGTGAACACGCTGAACCGCCAGGGCAAGCGCCGTCGCAACCGGCGCTCGTTCACCTACGGCAAGCGCTCCGACACCAAGCGCGCCCTGATCACGCTGGTCGACGGCGACCGCATCGACCTGTTCGAAGGGAGCTGACGATGGCCCTGCGCAAGCGCAAGCCCACCAGCGCCGGCCGTCGGTTCCAGACGGTCTCCGACTTCTCCGAGCTCACCAAGACGACGCCCGAGAAGTCCCTGCTCGCCCCGAAGCCGAAGTCCGGCGGCCGCAACGCGCATGGCCGCAAGACGTCCCGCCACATCGGCGGCGGCCACAAGCAGCAGTACCGCATCATCGACTTCAAGCGGAACAAGGACGGCGTCCCGGCCACGGTCCACTCGATCGAGTACGACCCGAACCGCAACTGCCGCATCGCCCTGCTCCACTACCACGACGGCGAGAAGCGCTACATCCTCGCCCCGCGTGACCTGAAGGTCGGCGACAAGCTCCAGAACGGCCAGGGCTCCGACATCCGTGTCGGCAACGCCCTGCCCATGCGCTACATCCCGGTCGGCACCACCGTGCACAACGTGGAGCTGAAGGCGGGGGCGGGCGGCAAGATGGCCCGCAGCGCCGGCTCGAGCGTGCAGCTGGTGGCCAAGGAGGGCGACTTCGCCACCCTGCGCCTCCCCAGCACCGAGATGCGCCGCGTGCCGATCGACTGCCGCGCCACCATCGGCGAGGTCGGCAACGCCGAGGCCGAGCTGATCAAGATCGGCAAGGCCGGCCGCAACCGGTGGAAGGGCGTCAAGCCCCAGACCCGTGGCGTGGCCATGAACC
>JAODBP010000054.1 GCA_025464025.1 Actinomycetes bacterium
CGACGCTGAAGGAGAACATCCTCATCAAGTTCTCCTGCAAGGTGACGGTGAAGGGCGACAAGATGACCGTCGACCTCCGCGGCACCGGCCCGGAGATCCTCAACCGGGCCATCAACTCGCCGCTGTGCTCGGTCAAGTCGATGTTCATGCAGGCGATCCTGGCGTTCTGGTGGCCGGACCTCCCCCGGTGCACGTCGGCCATGAGCCCGATCGAGATCATCTCCGACGAGCACACGTGGGCCGACGCCGGCTACGACGCGCCGATGGGCCAGTCCCTCCAGGCGTCCTTCCGGGGCTTCTCCGCCCTCCAGTCGTCCTGGGCCAAGCTCCAGTTCGCCAACCCGGAGAAGTTCTCCAACGTCATCGCCCCGTGGTTCAACCAGATCAACACCTTCCTGTGGGGCGGGCTCACCCAGCACGGCGACCAGGTGGGCAACCTCTGCGCCGACCTGAACGGCATGCCCGGTGGCGCCAAGGCGTTCCTGGACGGCGAGGACGCCATCTCCCCGCTGTTCTGCGCCATGGCCGACACCGCCGAGCAGGAGGTCATGGAGGAGGAGGTGCCCTTCATGCAGCTGGTGTCGAAGCGCCTCGTCCGGGACAACATGGGGTTCGGCAAGCACACCGGCGGCATGGGCTACGAGATGATCGTGGCCAGCGAGGGAACTCCGCTGTGGGGCTTCATGACCGTCACCTCCGGCGCCAAGTTCTCCTCGGTCTACGGCATGTTCGGGGGCTACGGCTGCGGCACCTACCCGCTGGCCCGGGTCAAGGGCGTGAACGTCTACGACGTGCTCCGCAAGGACCCCAGCCGGTTCGACCTGTCGATCGAGAAGGTCATGAACGACCAGCCGTTCGAAGGCGGCCAGTACATGACCAGCCACATGGGGCTCCAGTTCGACGTGGCCAAGGACGGCGAGCTGTACATGATGAGCCAGGGCGCCGGCGGCGGCTACGGCGACCCCCTCGAGCGCGACCCGCACGCGGTGGTGCGCGACGTCGAGCTCAACCGGATCAGCGACACGGTGGCCCGGGAGATCTTCGCCGTCGTCTACGACCCCAAGTCGTACGTCCTCGACGTCGAGGGCACCAGGGAGCGGCGTGTCCAGGCCCGCGAGGCCAGGCTCGAGCGGGGCACGCCCTACGGCGAGTTCGTGCAGGAGTTCGTGACCCCGGAACCGCCGAAGGACCTCCTGTACTACGGCTCCTGGGGCGACGACACCGACGAGCTGACCGCCACCCTGTTCGACATCGACGGGCCCAAGCGGGTCACCGCCCCGGTCGCCGAGATGCCGATCATCATGCTCCCCGATCGCCGGGACCTGAAGGTCGCCGAGCTCGAGGCCCGGGTGCGCGAGCTCGAGACGAAGCACGGCGAAGACGTGCACCGGAAGTCATGACCACCGACTTCGCCTCCGTCATCTCCACCCCACCGTCGGGCCGCGGCACCGCGGTCGTGCTCGACCACCAGCAGTACGCCCAGGTCGTCATCCTGCAGGGGCAGCCCATCCCGTGGGCCGACCCGGCGGCCTACGCCACCTTCGACAGCCAGGCCCGCCAGCTCCTGCGGCCGGATGCCACGCTGCTCGACCTCGGTGCGCTGTACGACCACGTGCTGGCTTCCGACGAGGGTCTGAAGCTGGCCATGATGAGCCGCTCGCGCCGGGGATGGGCCCTCAAGGTCCTGCTCGGCAACAAGGAGGCGGCGGCCACCGCCTTCGAGCTGGCCAGCGTGGCCGCCCAGACGTCACCCACCCCGCTGGTGCTGCAGATCCCGTCACCGATGCTCTGGCTGGCGCGCACCCACGTGCTCACCGGCGCCGGCACCGTGGCCGACCTCAACGCCGACGATGCCGAGAACGCGGCGATGTACGTCGCCGACTGGCTGGGGCGCCAGGCGATGCTGCCGGTGTCGATGCTGCTGCTCGACGAACGGTGGCGGGGAAGGGGCGACCTGCCGTTGGTCGACAGCTCGGCCTACACCCCCGTCGCGAACGTCGCCGACCACCATCGATGGGCGATGGCGCGGCGCACGCACGACCGGGTGGACATCCTCGGCAGCGACGTGTCCGCCACCGTCGTCCCCCCGGACTTCTGGCTGTCCGACGCCGCCAGTGCGTGGTCGGGCGACGTGCTGTTCGCCGAGATCCCCGCCCATGCGGTGCCGGAGACGGTGTTGTCGCAGCTGGCGAAGCTGAACTGAGCGGCGCATGGACAAGGTGATCGCCACCGCGGCCGAGGCCGTCGCCGACATCCCCGACGGTGCGACCATCGCCTCTGGTGGCTTCGGGATCTGTGGCATCCCGGCGGTGCTCATCGACGCCCTGGTCGAACGGGGGGTCAACGAGCTGGAGGTGTTCTCCAACAACTGCGGCATCGACGGCGCCGGGCTGGGGAAGCTGTTGGAGCACAAGCAGATCCGTCGGATCGTGGCGTCGTACGTGGGCGAGAACAAGGAGTTCGAGCGCCAGTACCTGACAGGTGAGCTCGAGCTGGAGCTCACCCCCCAGGGCACCCTGGCCGAACGGCTCCGGGCCGCCGGCGTCGGCATGCCGGCGTTCTACACGGTCACCGGCATGGGGACGCAGGTGGCGGCAGGAGGCATGCCCTGGCGCTACGGCGAAGACGGCTCGGTCCGCATCGCCTCCCCCCCGAAGCCGACCGCGGAGCTCGATGGCCGGACCTACCTGCTCGAGCGGGCGCTCCCGGCCGACTTCGCCATCGTGCGGGCGTGGAAGGGCGACCGCCACGGCAACCTGGTGTTCCGCAAGGCGGCTCGCAACTTCAACCCGGTGTGCGCCATGGCCGGCCGGGTCGCCATCGCCGAGGTGGAGCACGTGGTCGAGCCCGGCGACCTCGACCCCGACGCCATCCACCTGCCGGGCGTCTACATCGACCGCGTCGTGCCGCTCACGCCGGAGCAGGCCAGGGACCGGGGGGTCGAGCGGCTGACCACCCGACCCCGGCCCGGAGCTGAGTCACCATGGCCCTGACCAGAGCGCAGATGGCCGCACGCGCCGGGCAGGAGCTGCACGACGGCGACTACGTCAACCTCGGCATCGGCGTGCCGACGCTCGTGCCCGACCACCTCGGCGTCGACGTGGAGCTGGTCCTGCAGTCCGAGAACGGCATCCTCGGCACCGGGCCGTACCCCTACGAGGGCGAGCACGACCCGGACCTGATCAACGCCGGCAAGGAGACCGTGACCGTCCGGCCGGGCGCCAGCTTCTTCGACTCGAGCACCAGCTTCGGCATGATCCGCTCCGGCAAGATCGATGTCGCCATCCTCGGCGCCATGCAGGTCTCGGCGGCCGGCGACATCGCCAACTGGATGATCCCGGGGAAGATGGTCAAGGGCATGGGCGGGGCCATGGACCTCGTGCACGGCGCCCGCAAGGTGATCGTCCTCATGGAGCACGTCGCCCGGGACGGAGCCTTCAAGGTCGTCGAGCAGTGCACGCTGCCGCTCACCGGCCGGCGCGTGGTGCACCGCATCATCACCGACCTGGCCGTCCTCGACGTCACCGACGACGGGCTCCGACTCGTCGAGTGCGCCCCCGGCGTCACGGAGGCCGAGGTCCGTGCCGCCACCGAGCCCGACCTGCTCACGGACGCTCGCCCGTAGGCGCGGCGACGGGTCAGCTCACCGCAACCACGCTCACGGCGACGCCTTCCACCTCAGCAGCGGCGAGCAATCGCGGGCTGACGTTGCGGTCCGACAGGACCAACGTCGCCTCGAGGACGAGCGCCACGGCCAGCGTCTCTCGGGCCAGCGCGTTGAGCTGATGACGCCCGGCAAGCTCACCCATCGCCGGCCCCAGCTCCCGAAGCGACAGCAGCCCGATGTGGTCCGGGAGCGCCAGCACCGACGCCAGCGCCCGCGCCCCCACGGGCGCCGGCAGATCGGCGAACGGCGCGGACAGCGCACCGCCTTGGGCCCGCCACACCGCTTGACACAGGCGCACGTACCACAGGCCCGTCGTGTAGCGCCGTTCGTCGTCGAACAGGTGCCGGCCCCGGAGCTCGGCCGAGAGCACCTGGTCGTCGAGCACGACCGTCACTCGTCGGCCAGCTCCGAGTCGCCGAAGCCGCTGGCCGCCGCGGCCCAGTCGTCGTCGCCGACCTGGGCGAGCAGGGCGGCTCGGGCGGCATCGACGCCGCCGGGCAGCAAGACCAGTGCCGAGCCGACATCGAGCCACCCCAGCTCCCCGCCGGCCTCGATCCCCCAGCGCCGGCGGGCCGCCGCCGGCAGGCTCATCTGACCCCGCTCCGACACCTTCACCCGACCGGTCGATCCCATCACAGCCTCCAATGCAAATGGCGTTTTTGCATTGTACGACCCGACGATGCCGTCCATCCCGGCTCCCTTCGAACGGCACGACGCGGTCACAACGGCGCCGGCGTCCGACGACGAAAGCATCTGAATGACCGCAGAAGTCATCCCCGCGCGGTCCCGCACGGCATCAATGGAGTGCCCTGCAACGAGTGCTTGCGAACTCCGAGTGGTTCGACTGAGCTCAGGGCGTGGAGCGGATCGACTTCGTGCAGGGCGGCTATGCGACGACGGTCGAATACACCGCCGTGCGCGAAGTAGCGGACGCGCTCGAGGACTGCCTGCGGATCGCCGAGGTGACTGCGGCGATCCTGCTTGCGAACCAACCAGGACGGTCCAGTGCCGAAGTGCAGAACGTTTTCGTCCAGCCCGCACGCGAGCTCGGCTTCCGGGACGAGTCCAAAGGACTCTTCCTCAGCTACCCGTCGAGCGCCCTGCGGCCGGACTACTTCATGCCGCTAGCCGGGACGGGCATCCTGCTCGAGGTCGAGCGCGGCAAGACGACGATCAACAACATGGACCTCCTCGACTTCTGGAAGTGCCACATCTGCGAGCACGCCGACTACCTGTTCCTGATGGTGCCGTTGGAGCTCCGCCAGAACACCACCATGAGTCCGCGCCGCGAGTTCGCCTCTGTTGCCAAGCGTTTGTCGACGTTCTTCGAGCCCGGCAACTACACCAACGTTCGTGGCCTTACCCTGTTCGGTTACTGACATGGTCCCGCACTTTGGACCGGGAGGAGGCTGTGATGCCGCAGTCGGCAGCCATCAGTGCCACGGTCGAGATCTTCGAACGTCGCGGTGAGTGGGAGCTCACCGTCGGCGGGACCTCGGTCGGTCTGTTCGGTTCTGAGGATGCTGCAATCCAGGCGATCGCCACTGCGTTGCGGACGGGAATGGGCAGCGGGATCCACACTGACGGCGGCTCCGACGACGCCGTGATCAGCGCGACGGTGGAGGTCTTTTCTCGGGCGGCGCAGTGGTGGCTCACGATCGCTGGCGAATTGTTCGGCCCCTTCAGCTCGGATGACAACGCCGTCGACGCCACGCCGTACGCCCTACGGCTGACGCCCTGATCGCTTCCACTACCGACGCGCAACGACCCCCGGGGGTGCCCTGGGCCGTCAACAGATTCGACAGGCTGCGCGACGAGCACGGCTCGTCGTCCCGCAGGACCATCGAGGCCGTTGCTGGTCGCGGTGACCTGCTCCTCGATGCGCGTTGGCGAAGGTCGCTGCCGGCAAGCCGGCGCGAGCGTCAGCGCGGGGCGAGGACCTCGTCGGTCGGCACGACCGAGAGGTGCGACGGTGCCGGCGCCGGCGGCGAGCCGGCCTCGAGGTCGTCCAGCACCTGGAGGAGCTGCCGGCGCAGGTGGATGATCGCGACGTCGGACGACGACAGGTGCTCCTTCGTCCGGTCGACGATCGGGCCCATCGACACCTGGGTCACGGTGTCCTCCTGGAGGAGGTTGCCGGTGAACCCGGTGAAGTGACCCCGGGCCATGGCCTCGCGGTCCTGGCCCCAGTTCTGGTCGCGCCCGGCCGTGAACTTCCCGAACTCGTGCACGTCATAGGGCAGGTCGCCCATCATCGGGAGCTGGGCGGTCGGCACGTCGAACCCGTCGTTGATGTCCCTCGAGTCCGACCAGAAGCCGTGGAACATCACGTGGTGGGTGTCGTCGACGGGCGAGACGATGAAGATCACGCCGTCGACGTCGCCGGCCGAACCCGGCACGAGGCTCACGAACGGTTGCACGTGCTTGGTGGTGCGCACGTAGTTGGTGCCGTCGGGCATCGGGCGGCTGGCGATGGCGTCGAGCCCGTAGGACGTGCGCTCGACGTCGTAGCGGGGCGCCAGGTTGGCGAGCGAACCGCTGATCGTCGACTCATCGTCGGCCTTCGCGTAGGCGGCGATGTAGGCCTTGTGCAGGGTGCCGATGTGGGCGGTGTCAAGGGTGGCCTCGACGCCCTGGAGCCAGTTGCAGTCGACCGTCGTCGTGGTCACCCAGACCTGGGACTGCGGCAGCACGGTGAAGGGCAGGTGGGGGAACGGCGGCGCCTCGCCCTCGCCCAGCCACACCCACACCATCCCGCCGCCCTCGGCTGTCGGGTAGCTGCGGGTCTGGACCTTGGCCGCGAACGCCTCGGCGTTGGGGGTGTGGGTCGGCGCCTCGACGACCTGGCCGGTCACGTCGATCCGCCAGGCGTGGAAGATGCACGTGAGCGCGCAGTTCTCGTTGCGGGCCAGCACCAGCGACACGTTGCGGTGCGGGCAGCGCTCGTCGAGGAAGCCGATCTCGCCGTTCGAGTCCCGGAACGCCACGTAGTCGGTCCCGAGGAGGCGGACCCGCCGGGGCGCGCCGTCGGACACCAGGGCGACGGACAGCGTGGCGGGGATCCAGCAGTGCTCCCGCATCAGGGTGCCCATCGGGGCATCGCCCTCGATGCGCGCCAGCCGCTCGTTCTGCTCGTGTGTCAGCACCGCTGCCCCCCGGGTCCGCTGTGTGGCTTTCCAGAAAGCTATCGCGACGACCGCCACCACGACTGAATCGCACCAGGACGCCGGACCCGCTGTCACACCTGATCGCCAGGGTCCTTCACCACTCCCCCGAGACCGGAATCGCTGACGAGTGGGAGACCCTTGGCGTCCTTGACGAGATCCTCGGATGATGGCGCCAATCTGGCGCTACTCTGGCGAGGTGGCCACGATCCAGGTCAAGCACGTGCCGGACGACGTGCACGAGGTACTGCAGCGACGAGCGAAGGCCGCCGGCCAGTCGTTGCAGGAGTACCTGCTCGGCCAGCTCGCCGAGCAGGCTCGCCAGCCATCCCTCGACGAGTGGCTGGTCGATGCCGACCAGCAGGCGAGCGGTCAGTTCGGGCTCGGCGACGCTGTTGCCGCCGTCCGGGCCGACCGCGACAACCATTGATCGTCGTCGACGCCAGCGTCGTCGTCACGGCAGTCGCTGCGGTCGGACCCGACGGGACGCTCGCTCGTCATCGCTTGACCGGGGAGCACCTGCACGCCCCGCACCTCCTCGACCTGGAAGTCGCCAGCGCGCTGCGGCAGCTGGTGGGTCGACGGGCGATCAAGGCAGCGGCGGCAGCGACCGCCCTCGACGAGTTGACCCGACTCCCTCTGCGGCGAGTGCCCCACGTCCGCCTGCTTCCCCGCTGCTGGGAGCTGCGGCACAACCTGTCGACCTACGACGCCTGCTACGTCGCCCTCGCCGAAGCCCTCCGGTTGCCGCTGCTCACCGCGGACCAGCGGCTGGCCCGGGCCCCGGGGATCCGGTGCGACGTGGAGCTGCTGACCTCCTGACGCGAAGAAGGGCGGGCCGAAGCCCGCCCTTCTCGTCGATCAAGGCGAAGGTGCTACGAGCAGCCGCTCGTCGTCCCACACGACGGGCAGGCGTGGCAGGAGCCGGCGCGGTTCATCTGGACGCCGCACTGGTAGCACATGGGTGCGTCGGCGTTGGCCGGGCGGACGGCGAAGGCCTGCTCGAGCCGGGGCGAGACCTCGGGGGCCTCGAACGGCTTCGGCGTGAGGTCGATCGACGTGGTTTGCGTCGGGATGTCGGCGGCCAGATCGAGGCCGTTGCTGGTCGCCGTGACCTGCTCCTCGATGCCGGGCAGCTGCGGGTCGAGCCGCTCCTTCACGCTGAGGATGCCGAGCTCCATGCGCTGGTCGAGCGGCAGGTAGTCGACGGCGAGCCGGCGGAAGATGTAGTCGATCAGGCTCGAGGCGAACCGGATGTCGGGATCGTCGGTCATGCCGGCCGGCTCGAAGCGCATGTTGGTGAACTTCTCGACGTAGGTCTTCAGCGGCACGCCGTGCTGGAGGCCGAGCGACGCGCTGATCGAGAAGGCGTCCATGATCCCGGCCAGGGTGGAGCCCTGCTTCGAGACCTTCATGAACACCTCGCCGGGGCGACCGTCGTCGTACTCGCCGACGGTGACGTAGCCCTCGCAGTCGGCCACCCGGAAGGTGAAGGTGGAGCTGCGGCGCCGGCGGGGCAGGCGCTCCCGGGCGGCGGCGTGGACGATCTTCTCCACGATCTTCTCGACGTACTGGATCTCGGGCGCCCCACCGATGGTGTGGCGGGGGTCGAGCGTCATGTCGTCGAGCGTGCCCTGCTTCTCGCCCTTCTTGGCCATGGCCAGGGGCTGGGCGACCTTGCAGTTGTCGCGGTAGATGGCGACGGCCTTGATGCCGAGCTTCCACGCGTCGATGTGGAGCTGCTCGACGTCCTCGACCGAGACCTCCTCCGGCATGTTCACCGTCTTGGAGATGGCACCGGAGATGAACGGCTGCACCGCACCCATCATCTTCACGTGGCCGAGGTAGTGGATGGCGTTGTCGCCCATCGAGCAGGCGAACACGCTCACGTGGTCGGCCGCCAGGTGGGGCGCGCCGAGGATCGACTTGTTCTCGTCGATGTAGGCGACGATGTCGTCGACCTGGTCGGCCGAGTAGCCGAGGCGGCGCAGCGCACGCGGCACGGTCTGGTTGACGATCTGCATGGTGCCGCCGCCGACCAGCTTCTTCATCTTGCACAGCCCGAGGTCGGGCTCGATGCCGGTGGTGTCGCAGTCCATCAGCAGGCCGATGGTGCCGGTGGGCGCCAGCACGGACGCCTGCGAGTTGCGGACGCCGAACACCTCGCCCCACTCGACGGCGTTGTCCCAGCTCTGCTGGGCTGCGCCGAGCAGCGCCGGCGGGACGAGCTCCTCGTCGATCTTGGCCGCCTCGGCCCGGTGCATGCGGAGCACGTTGAGCATGTGCTCCTCGTTCTCGGCGTAGCCGGCGAACGGGCCCATGCGGGCGGCGGTCTTGGCCGAGGTGGCGTAGGCGTGCCCGGTGAGCAGCGAGGTGAGCGCACCGGCCCAGGCCCGCCCGCCCTCGGAGTCGTAGGCCAGGCCGAGCGCCATCAGGAGCGCGCCGAGGTTGGCGTAGCCGATGCCGAGCTGGCGGAAGCGCCGGGAGTTCTCGGCGATGGGCTCGGTCGGGTAGTCGGCGTTGCCGACGAGGATCTCCTGGGCCGTGAACACCGTCTCGGTGGCGTGCATGTAGCCCTCGACGTCGTAGCTGTCGTCGTCGTTGAGGAACTTCAGCAGGTTGATCGAGGCCAGGTTGCACGCCGAGTTGTCGAGGTGCATGTACTCGGAGCACGGGTTCGAGCCGTTGATGCGACCGGTGTTGGCCGCCGTGTGCCACTTGTTGATCGTGGTGTCGAACTGCATGCCGGGATCGGCGCACTCCCAGGTGGCCTGGGAGATCTGGCGCATGAGGTCACGGGCCGGGATGGTGCGCACGACCTCGCCGGTGGTGACGGCCTTGAGGTCCCAGTCGGCCCCGTCGACGACGGCCTGCATGAACTCGTCGGTGACCCGGACCGAGTTGTTGGCGTTCTGGTACTGGATGGAGTAGCTGTCCTTGCCGTCGAGGTCCATGTCGAAGCCGGCGTCGCGCAGCACGCGGGCCTTCTTCTCCTCGATGGCCTTGCACCAGATGAAGTCCTCGATGTCGGGGTGGTCGACGTTGAGGATGACCATCTTGGCGGCGCGGCGGGTCTTGCCACCCGACTTGATGGTGCCGGCCGAGGCGTCGGCGCCCCGCATGAAGCTGACCGGACCGGACGCGGTGCCGCCGCCCTGGAGGTGCTCGTAGGACGAGCGGATCTTCGACAGGTTGATGCCGGCGCCGGAGCCGCCCTTGAAGATCGTCCCCTCTTCCCGGTACCAGTTGAGGATCGAGTCCATCTTGTCGTCGACGGCGAGGATGAAGCAGGCGCTGGCCTGCTGCGGGACGCCCCGGACGCCGATGTTGAACCACACCGGGCTGTTGAACGCAGCGCGCTGGGTGATGATCAGGTACTTCAGCTCGTCGGAGAAGGCGGCGGCCTCCGTCTCGTCGGCGAAGTAGCCGTCCTTCACGCCCCAGGCGGTGACGGTGTCAACCACCCGATCGGCGACCTGCTTCAGCGAGAACTCCCGCTCGGGCGTGCCGAGGGTGCCCCGGAAGTACTTCTGGGCGAGGATGTTGGTGGCGTTCAGCGACCAGCTCGCCGGGACCTCCACACCGAGCTGCTCGAAGGCGACGGAGCCGTCCTTCCAGTTGGTGATGCGTGCATCACGACGCTCCCAGACGACCTGGTCGTAGGGGTGCGTGCCGTCCGTCGTGAAGAACCGACGGAGACCGATCTCGGTGCGCTCCGGCGCAATCGCCATGTCCCGTTACCCCTCTCCCGGGTGCTTTGCCCGGTTTGCTCCGACCACAACATCTGGTGGCAACCAGGCCGGCATCGCCGGGAGGGCCACAAGATGTTTGGCAATTACAGCAGTGTAGTTACGTGGATGTCAATGGACACCGCGAAGCTGCTGGTGGCAGGCCGGGACGACGCCGTCAGGCACCGGTCACCCGTTCTCCGTCCGGTCGCACCCGGCCCGCACCGCATGCCGAGCAACGTACGAACAACGGGCTGTGGAGCGTAAGAGGGCTCTTCCTGTGACTTGTGGGTGACGACGTGGGGACAAGCCGGTGGCCATCCACAGGGCGTGACGTCCGTCACGCGCTGAGGGCGCCCGACCTGGGGGTTTCCCTGTGGAAGCTGTGGACGAACGGGGACAACCAGCCCATGTGAGCCGCGCCGACGACGTCAGGTCAGGACCAGGCAGGTGGTGGTGCCGGTGGCGTAGAGCGTGCCGTCGGGCCCGGTGATGCGCCCCTCGGCCGTGCCGACCCGGCTGCCGACCTGCACGGCCGTGCCGGTGGCCTCGATCCGGCCGATGCCGGGCGGGATCGGCTTCAGGAAGCGGACCGAGATCTCCAGCGTGGTCGGCATGGCGCCGGCCGGGAGCTTGGTGTGGACGGCGCAGGTCATGGCCGAGTCGAGCAGCGTCGCCAGGACGCCGCCGTGGGTCGTGCCCAGCGGGTTGCCGTGCTCGGGACCGGGGTCCATGGCGAAGACGACCTGCCCTTCCTCGGCTCGAGCGCCCTCGATGCCCAGGGTCAGCATCACACCGGGGGGCGGCAGGCGACCGTCGAACATGGCCCGGATCAGCTCGAGCCCCGTGAGGGTGCCCGGCTCTGTCAGTTGCTCCATGCAACGGACTTTACCGACGTGCGTTGCAAAAGGCAACGCATTTGGCCACACTGTGACCATGAAGCAGTGGGCAGACGTCGAGTGGGTGGACAACGACGCGTGCTCCGTGGCCCGGACGCTCGAGATCGTCGGCGACCGCTGGAGCATCCTCGTGCTGCGCGAGGCGTTCCTCGGCGTGCGGCGCTTCGAGGTCATGCAGCGCCACCTCGGCATCGCCCGCAACGTGCTCACCGACCGGCTCCACCGCCTGGTCGACGCCGGCATCCTGGTGCGGGTGCAGTACTCGGAGCGCCCGCCCCGCTCGGAGTACCGGCTCACCCAGCCCGGCGTCGAGCTGTGGCCGACGATCGTGTCGCTGCTCCAGTGGGGCAACCGCAACCTGCCCGACAACGGCCGGGGCGGCGCACCGATCACGATCTCGCACAAGAGCTGCGGCGAGGAGACCACGTTCTCGCTGCACTGCGACCACTGCGGCGAGGCCGTCACCGCCCGCGACGTCGAGGGCCACCTCAACCTGCCGGCCGCGGCCGCCGACGGAGGCCAGTCCTAGCTCAGCCGAGGTGCTCGACGAACCAGTCGCGCGCTGCGCCGCTGGTGACGTCGAACTGCTCGACGTAGGCGGCGTAGTGGCCGCCGGGCACGAGGACGAGCCGCTTCGGCTCGAGGGCCCGCTCATGGGCGGCGAGGGCGTCCTCTGCCGGCGTCATCGTGTCGTCGGCGGCCACGATCATGAGCAGCGGCGTCGGGCTGATGCGCTCGATGAAGGCGGCCGGCTCGTACTCGTCGTAGAGCTCCCACGTCCGCACCGTCACCTCGTTGCGCCACGACGCCCGCTGCTCGGGCGGCCGGCTGTCGGCGAAGCGCACGCTGTCGCTCCCCTCGCCGAACGCCGGCACCATCGCCGGCGCCGCGCCGGCAGCGCGGGCCAGGCGGTCGTCGGCCCACGCCCGGCGGAGCGCGTCGAGCGACGCCGGCGGGTGGCGACGCCGGAGGTTGGCGTGGCCGCTGATCGTCATGCACTGGGCCACGACGCAGCGGACCCGCCGGTCGGCGGCCGCCACGGCCAGCACGTGCCCGCCCGAGTAGCTCGTGCCCCAGAGCCCGAGGCGCTCGGCATCGACGAGGTCGTGGCCGGCCAGGAACGTGAGGGCGTCGCGGTAGCCGCGCTGCTGGAGCACCGGGTCGAGCTCCTGGCGGGGCTCGCCGTCGCTGGACCCGCAGTTGGCGTGGTCGTAGAGCAGCGTGGCGATGCCGGCGGCGGCGAAGACCTCGTGGTACGGGTGGCCGAGGAAGCCCTCCTTCACCGCCGCGAAGCCGCCGGTCATGGCCACGCCCGGATGCGGTCCGGGGCCGGCCGGCCGCGTCAACCAGCCGCGGAGCGTCCGGCCCTCGGAGCGGAACTCGACGTCCTCGGTCACAGGTTGCCGCGCCGCTCCTGCTCGCGCTCGATGGCCTCGAACAGCGCCTTGAAGTTGCCCTCGCCGAAGCCCACCGCGCCCCGCCGCTCGATGATCTCGAAGAACAGGGCGGGCCGGTCGGTGACGGTCTCGGTGAAGATCTGGAGCAGGTGGCCGTGCTGGTCGCGGTCGACGAGGATGCCCAGGCGGCGCAGGTCGTCCCACGGCAGCTCGATGCCGGCCAGGCGCTCGACGGCCTCGTCGTAGTAGGCGTCGGGCACGGTCATGAACCGCACGCCCCGGGCGGCGAGGGCGTCGACCGAGGCCACGATGTCGTCGGTGCGCAGGGCCACGTGCTGGACGCCCGGCCCCTCGTAGGCGTCGAGGTACTCCTGGATCTGGCTCTTGCGCCGACCGGCGGCCGGCTCGTTGATGGGCATGACGACCTGCTTGCCGTCCCACATCACCGTCGACTGGAGGGCCGAGAACTCGGTGCCGATCTGGTCCTCGGAGAAGTGCGTCATGGGCGAGAACCCGAGCACGTCGGCGTAGAACCGGACCCAGTCGTCGAGGTGGCCCTGCTCGACGTTGCCGACCACGTGGTCGATGGCGAGCAGCCCGGTGGCCGGACCGGCAGGTGTGGGCAGGGCGTCGGCCTCGGAGTAGCCGGGCTCGAGCCGCCGGCCGGCGTAGGCCGTGCGATCGACGAACGTGTGCACCGTCTCGCCGTACGACCCGATCTGGGCCAGCACCAGGGTGCCGGCGGCGTCGGTCTCCTCCCACGGCTCGCGCACCACGCGGGCACCCCGGGCCGTGGCGGTGGCGAACGCGGCCCGGGCGTCGTCGACCAACCAGGCCAGGTCGTGGACGCCGTCGCCGTGGTGGCGCACGTGCTCGGCGATCGGCGAGCTGGCCGCCACCGCGCCCGACACGACGAGGCGGATGTCGCCCTGCTCGAGCACGTAGCTGGCCTTGGCCCGCATGCCGGTCTCGGGCCCGCCGTAGGCGGTGCAGGTGAAGCCGAACGCGCCCATCAGGAAGCCGGCCATGGTGCGGGCGTTGCCGACCCACAGCTCGAGGCAGTCCCACCCGAGCAGGCGGGCCGCGGGGGCATCGGTGGTCATGGCCATCGTCGATCGGCCTCCTCGTCGAACGTCTCGAAGAACTCGCCCAGGTCGTCGACCATGCGGGTGAACGACTCGGCCACGAACAGCACCGGCTGGTAGCGGGTGATGTCGTAGTCGAGCCGGCCCATGCGGCCGAGGTCCCACGGGCGCAGCTCGGCCTGGCCGAGCTCCTGGATCTCGCCGTAGCTCGAGAGCAGGCCGGCGCCGTACGCCTTCACGTCGCCGCCCTCGCGCACCACGCCGAACTCCATCGTGAACCAGAAGACGCGGGAGAAGAGCTCGAGCGCCTCGTCGCTGGTGGCCCGTAGCGATGCCCGGCCGGCCGCCTCGTACAGGTCGGCGAAGGCGGCCGAGGCAAGCGTGTTGGCGTGCCCGATGATCTCGTGGACGATGTCGGGCTCGGGTGTGTAGAAGGGCACCGAGTGGTGGCGGATGTACTGGGTCGACAGGAAGGCCCGCTCGGCGAGGGCGCCGTAGAACGTGCGGGTCGGCACCAGCCCGGGCACCGGCCGGATGTGGAAGCCGGTGAGGGCGTGGACCCGGGTGTCGACCTCGGCCAGCTGCGGCACCCGCTCGGTGGGCAGCACCAGGCGGGCGGCGCCGGCGAGGTACTCGGCGCAGGCGTGGCGTTGGTGCAGCGAGGCCAGCTCCTGCGACACCGTGCGCCAGACGTCGTCCTCCTCGGCCGTGTAGTGGACCTCGGGGATGGGCCGGCCCGGCCGCCACGTCTCGGCCGCGCCGGCGATCACGGACCGGCGCCGGCGGTACGCGGCGTCGGCGAAGCCGGGGTGGTCGGCCGGGAGCTCGTGCGTCGGGGCGTCGGTCTTCACCGGGCGCCGGTCCTGGTCTGCCAGCTCCGGTGGTAGTCGGCGTCCTCGCAGTGCGGCGCGGCGGCGCCGAGGCCGAGGGGGGCGAAGGTGTCGATCATCACGGCGTACTCGTCGTTCCACGTCTTGCCCAAGGCCGCCTCGACGCCCCCGGGCTGGGGGCCGTGGGTGAAGCCGGCCGGGTGGAACGTCATCGAGCCCGGGCCCACGCCGGCGTCGGCCCGGGCCGTGTAGTCGCCGGAGACGATGAACATGACCTCGTCGCAGTCGACGGCGGTGTGGCTGTAGGGCGCCGGCACCGCGGTCGGGTCGAAGTCGGCCGGGCGGGGGCAGAACGAGCACACGACGAAGCGGCCGGCGGTGAACGTCTCGTGCACCGGCGGCGGGGCGTGGAAGCGCTTCACGATCGGCTCGAAGTCGTGGATCGAGAAGGCGTAGGGGTAGACGCAGCCGTCCCACCCGACGACGTCGAACGGGTGGTGGGCGTAGGTGTGGCGGGTGACGCCGTCGTGGTGGCGGACGAGCACGTCGACCTCGCCGTCGTCGACCTCGAGCAGCTCGGTCGGGCCGCGGAAGTCGCGCTCGGAGTAGGGCGCGTGCTCGAGGAGCTGGCCGCGGGGCGAGAGGTAGCGGGCCGGCAGGCCGACGTGGCCGGTGGCCTCGATGATCAGCAGCCGGAGGGCCTCCCCCGTTGCTGGCACCCACCGGTGGATGCAACCCATGGGCACGCGGACGTAGTCGCCCTGGCTCGCGTCGAGCCGGCCGTAGACCGACTCGAGGGTGGCGGCCCCGGCCTCGACGAACACGAGCTCGTCGCCCACCGCGTTGCGGAACAGCGGCCCCGGGCGGTCGGGCTGCACCCACGAGACCCGCACGTCGTCGTTGGCCACGACCGTGTGGCGCCCGGTGACGGTTTCGCCGCCGCTGCTGAGGAGGTGGGTGTCGAACTTGCGGGGCAGGAGCGGCAGGTTCGGCGCCGACGGTGCGGTGAGCGCCGGCACGTCGACCACCTCGGCCGACACGAGGACGTTGGGGAGGTGGCGGTGGTAGAGCAGCGAGGAGGCGGCGAAGAACCCGTCCTCGCCCACCAGCTCCTCGGTGCGGAGCTGCCCGTCGGCGCCGCGGAGCTGGGCGTGCCGCTTCCGAGGCACCTCGCCGACGCTGCGGTAGTAGGCCACGGCCAACCCCCTGGCCGGCGCCACGCAAGGCCGCCGGCCCGGTGCCAACGATACGACCCGGCGGCGCCGACGGTGGGTTGTGGTCAGTTGTCGTGGACATGGCCCGACAAGTGCCCACAACCCGAGGGCTCCGCGGTCAGTGGGTGCGCTGGGCCTGGATCTGGTGCACGACGTAGTCGCGGGTGACCGGGACCTGGATCGGGTCGAGCGCCGGACCGGCCACGCCGTTGACCGTGTAGGTCGGCTGGAACAGCAGCGTCGCAGTGACCCGGAAGGGCGAGCCACCCGAGGAGTCGCGGTAGTTGTGCTGCACCGACGAGCGCTCGGGCCACGCCTCCCCCAGCCCGGTGTGCAGGACCGGCGAGCCGTCGCCGAAGTCCCAGGCGACCTCGACGAGCTGGATGGTGACCGTCACCGTGAGCCCGAACGCCGAGTCGGTGGCGGTGAGGGCGTTGGCGTCGTAGCCCTCGACCCAGAACATCGAAGGGATCCCGGTCACCCCCCGGTTGTTCGGCCGCACATCGACCGTGGACGGGTTGACCGTCAGGCGGCGGATGAGCTCCTCAGCCATGCCCTGCGCTGGATCGTCGAAGGCGCCCGCTCCTAGCCATACGTAGCTGACCGGCGCACCACATGACGACCACACGACGTAGAGCTCCTCGCCATCCGCTGGCGGGCTCGACGGCGGACGCGGGACCTCCTGGAACTCCTGGATGTTGTCGGATGGCACGGCGAACCAATCACATCCGTCGTCGGCCGTGCGACGGCCGCTTCCGTCGGCCTGGCGGGTGAATTGGACGACGACACTGTCGCCTTCGGTGTGAGCCGCTGCGCCACTGTCTGCGTCCCCATCGGTTCGACCACCATCTGCTCGCGCCGAGCCGGCCACGAGCAGGAGAAGGCAGGACGTCAGGAGGGCGAGGGGCCTGACACGCGAAAGATGTCGGTGACTTTCCATTGGCCATCAACTCTTTGAAGGGTTGTGAGATCAACGAACTGGTCGTTCGGATCGGGCTCAATCGGTTTGCCGCTATCAGGGTCGACGAGGACTGAGTGATTTCGATAGCTGTCCCTGACCTCCGCGACATCCTCAGCGAGAAGCCGAATCTGGTAGTCGTGATCGACAGACACGCGGGCCGGACGCCGGGTATCGATTCGATCCTGAATATCCGCAGTCGTCTTCGGTAGCTGTTTGCCGGCGTAACAGCAGTCCAAGCCCTCGGTCGTGAGCTCCCGCTTGGCCTTGGCGTAGACGTCCCAGGACTTGAGGTAGGCGGCTTCGACCTCCTCCTCGGGGGTCGGAGGCTTGGTGGTCGTGGTGCTCTCGGTCGTCTTGTCCGGGCCGACCGTCGCGGTGGGGCCCTTGGCATCGTCGCTGCCGCCACAGCCGGCGATGACCATCACGAGGAGGAGCACGCTCAACGAGCGGCGGGTCATGGTGAGCAATGTACGAAATGACATGAAACGACGTCAACCTCGGAGCGACGGATCCCGCTCGCGGAGTTCGACGCAACGGGTGTCGCTCCCTCGCTGACCTGGGAGTTTGGCGGGACCCTGACTAGGCCGGGCCGGCGGCCTCGGCCCGGGCCGGGACGTAGCGGGTGCCGATCGAGACGAGCAGGTGGGCGAGCCCCAGGACGAGGAAGACGGCGGTGGCGCCGTCGTCGGCGAAGCCGAACAGGAACGGGCTGGCGATGAGGAGCCCGGCGACGATGAAGTCGATGGTGGCGTGGGTCCGGACCTGGACCTGGTCGATGAGCCCGGTCGGCCCGGCCGTGGAGGCGACGAGCGTGATGACCAGCACGCCGGCCACGACGGAGACCGCCTTGGCCCCGGCGTCGTCGAACCCGAACACGAACTGGCTCGCCACCAGCAGCGCCCCGATGGCGTACTCCCACACCCCGTGGACCATGCGGGGGATCGGCCCCTTGCGCAGCATGCGCAGGCCCTACCCCGCTAGTGGCGTTTGGGCTCGGTGGCCTTCGCCAGGGTGGCGGCCTCGCGCTGGAAGTCGGCGAGGTCCTCGAAGCCCTTGTACACCGATGCGAACCGCAGGCAGGCGACGTGGTCGAGCTCCTCCAGCCGGGCCAGCACGGCGAGGCCGATGTCCTCGCTCCCCACGTCGGACCCGAGGAGGCGCATCTCCTCCTCCACGTCGGCGGCGAGCTGGTCCATCTGCTCCTCGGACACCGGCCGGTTCTTCGCCGCCGATGCCACGCCGGCGGTGATCTTCGCCCGGTCGAACGGGAGCCGGTCGCCGGAGCGCTTGGTCACCATCAGCGGCGCCTCCTCGAGGCGCTCGAACGTGGTGAACCGCCGGTTGCAGGCCAGGCACTCGCGCCGGCGACGGATCGCAGCGCCGTCGTCAGCCAGCCGGGAGTCGACGACCTTGTCGTCGAGGCTGGAGCACACGGGGCAGCGCACCGCGTTCACGGTACTGCCGCACCGCGAGGAGGAGAGGATCAGTCAGGCAGGACGATGCGGTCACCGACGTGCAGGTCGCCCCCGCCGTTGGCGTCGACCAGGGCATCGACCGTGGAGCGCAGGTCGCCCCCGGGGCTGACCTCGCCGGCCAGGCTCCAGTACGAGTCGCCCCGCTCGGCGACGAGGACCGTGGGCCCGGCCGGGGCGCCGGTGCCGGCCGAGGCCGAGCTGAACAGGGCGCCGCTGGCGAGCTGGGCGACGGCGACGAGCAGGGCCAGGCCGACCACGAGGGCGACGAGCCGGCGCCGGCGGTAGGTGGCGGCGCTGGGCTGGCGGCGGGAGGGCGGGGCGGTGACCAGCTGGAGGGGCGAGCGCGGGGCGACCCGCTCGCTGCGGTCCGTGCGCTCCTCGATCCGATCCCATGCGATCGCTGCCATCAGCTTGCTCCTCCCGAACGTCCGTTCGTCGTACGGGTGTACCCAACCACGAACAGGCGTACCCGGTCAAGAAAAAGATCGAACAGGTGTTTGCCAGTGCGGAGGACGTCAGGTACGGTCGCCATCGAACCGGTGTTCGACGCATCGGCGGCGCCACGAGATGGCCAGCGAGATGGAGGAACCATGACGGACGACGGGCTCACCGATCGGCAGCGAGAGATCCTCGACTTCATCGTCGCCCAGCAGCGCGACCACGGCTACCCGCCGTCGGTGCGGGAGATCGGCCTCGCCGTGGGCCTCACCTCCCCGTCCACCGTGCACACGCACCTGGCCACGCTCCAGCGCCGTGGCTTCCTGCGGCGCGACCCCACGAAGCCCCGCGCCATCGAGGTCACCTACGACCCTGCCTCGGGCGTGAGCATGGAGCGCCGGCCCGTGTCGCACATCCCGCTGGTGGGCGATGTCGCCGCCGGCACCGACGTGCTGGCCCACGAGAACATCGAGGAGCTCATCCCCGTCCCGTCCGACTTCACCGGCGAGGGCACGCTCTTCATGCTTCGGGTCCGAGGCGACTCGATGATCGACGCCGGCATCCTCGACGGCGACTACGTCGTCGTTCGCCAGCAGGCCGAGGCCAAGAACAACGA
This sequence comes from Actinomycetes bacterium, assembly GCA_025464025.1. The sequence goes on from JAODBP010000054.1 coordinate 19,475, forward strand.
GATCGTCGTCGCCGGCATCCCCGGCGAGGAGGCCACGGTCAAGACCTACACCCGCCAGGGCAGCCGGGTCGTGCTCCTCCCGGCCAACTCGCGGCTGGCCCCGATGGAGTTCGACGCCGACGAGGTCCAGATCTTCGGGCGGGTCGTCACCGTCATGCGGAGGTTGTAGGCACCCGCACGTGGAACAAGTGAGAGGTGCGGCGGCGGCACCTCTCACTTCTCCTGCCCGTCGTCGCCCTCGCAGCCCTCTCGGCGCCCGCGGCGGCGACGAACGACCCGGCCCGCGGCCGGCAGTGGGACCTCGACGTGATCGGTGCCGACGCCGCCCACCAGGTGGCCGACGGCACCGGCATCACGGTCGCGGTGGTCGACTCCGGCGTCGACCTCCAGCACGAGGACCTGGTCGGCCGGCTCGTCCCCGGCCACGACTTCGTCGACGACGACGACCAGCCCCAGGACGCCTTCGGCCACGGCACCCACGTGGCCGGCGTCATCGCCGCCACCCCCGGCAACGGCAAGGGCATCGCCGGCATCGCCCCCGGGGCCAAGGTCATGCCGGTGCGGGTGCTCGGCGCCGACGGCTCGGGCAACCTCGACGACGTGGTGGCCGGCGTGCGGTGGGCCGTGGCCCACGGGGCCAAGGTCATCAACCTCTCGCTCGGCGAGGACACCCAGACCCTCCTCGGTCCGGCCTTCGGCGACGTCCTCCGCGAGGCATGGGCCGCCGGCGCCGTGCCCGTCGTCTCGGCCGGCAACCAGTTCCTCACCGGCTCCGGCTTCCGCGACGAACCCGCGCTCGTGGTCGCCGCCACCGACCGGGCCGACGCCAAGCCCACCTACTCGAGCGGTGTCGGCGCCGCCCAGTGGGGCATCGCCGCCCCCGGCGGCGAGCTGCCCGACCTCGGCACCGACGGGGCCATCCTCTCCACCTACTGGACCGGCAAGGAGCCCGACCAGTACGCCTACCTCGCCGGCACCTCGCAGGCCGCGCCCCACGTGTCCGCCGCCGTCGCCATCCTGCTCTCGACCGGCCGCTTCACCCCCAGCCAGGCCGTGCACCGCCTGCTCGACACGGCCAAGGACATCGGCACGCCCGGGCACGACCCCACCTTCGGCGCCGGTCGCCTCGACCTCGCCGCCGCCACGGCCGGGCTCCGACCGGGCGAGCACGGCCGCCCCGGTGCGGTGAGCCCGAAGCCGGCCCCGCCGCGGGCCACGACGACGACCACCACGCCGGTGCTCCCCGGTCCCGCCGTCACGACGCCGAGCATCCCGACGTCGGTCCTCTCGCCCGTCACCACCGACATCGTGCCGAAGCGGGAGCGCGTCGCCCTCGCCGCCGGCAAGGGCGACGAGAACCCCACCACCGAACGCACGCTGCCGGCCGTCGCCGCGCTGGCCCTGGCCGCCGGCGTGGCTGCCGCCGCGGCCCGCCGCCGGCGCCTCTAGAGCTTGGCCATCGCCTCTTCGTAGCGCTCGGCCGGGCGGGCCTCCCCGAGGCCGCCCGACTCGAACCGGTCGACGATCGTGCCGTCCTTGCCGATGACGACGGTGACGCGGTTGGCGCACCCGAGCTGCTCGTTGAACGCGCCGTAGAGCTGGGCCACCGCCCCGTGGGGCCAGAAGTCGGACAGCGTCGGGAACGTCCAGCCCTGCTGGTCGGCCCACTGCTTGAGCGTCGGGGCGGTGTCGGTGCTGATGGCCAGCACCTGGGCGCCGGCCGCCTCGAACGGGGTGAAGTCGTCGCGGATGGCGCACAGCTCGCCCTGGCACACCCCGGTGAAGGCGAACGGGATGAACACCAGCACCACGGCCTGCTGGCCCCGGAACTGCGAGAGCGTCACCGCCTCGCCGGTCTGCGACTTCAACGTGAAGTCCGGTGCTTCCTGGCCGATCTCGACGGTCATGCGAGGCCCCCTCAGGGTCGGTTGGTCAACAGGTCGAGCAGGGCGGCGTGCACCGACTCGAGCTTCGAGCGCTCGACCCGCTCCCCCGCGGTGTGGGCCAGCGTGGGATCGCCGGGCCCGAGGTTCACCGCCGGGATGCCGTGCTCGGAGAACCGGGCCACGTCGGTCCAGCCCAGCTTGGCCCGCACCGGCAGTCCCGACCGGTCGACCAGGGACTCGAGCAGCGGACGGGTGAGGCCGGGCTCGGCCGGCGGGTCGGCGGCCACGAGCTGCAGCTCGTCGTCGGGACCGAGCACCGGTGCCAGCAGCCCGCGCACGTGGGCCTCGGCCTCGGCGAGGGTGCGATCGGGCGCGACCCGGTGGTTGATGGTGACCGAGGCCCGGTCGGGCACCACGTTGTTGGCCACGCCACCCTCGACCCGCACGGCCTGGAGCGCCTCGCGGAACTCGCAGCCGTCGATGAGCGGGCTGCGGGGCTGGTAGCCGTCGAGCACGGCGAGCAGCGTGCCCAGCCGGTGCACGGCGTTGACCCCCATCCACGGCCGGGCCGTGTGGGCCCGGGCGCCCACCATGGTGGCCTCGAACCGCATCGTCCCCTGGCAGCCGGCCTCGATCCACCCGTCGGTCGGCTCCCCGAGGATGGCGACGTCGCCGGCCACGAGCTCGGGGCGGTGCTCGAACAGGTGGGCCAGCCCGTTGAACCGGGAGTCGACCTCCTCCGCCACGTAGAACACGTAGGTCACGTCGCACACCGGCTCGGCGACGGTGCGGGCCAGCTCGAGGAAGACGGCGAGCCCAGACTTCATGTCCGACGCGCCCAGGCCGTGGAGCGTGTCGCCGTCGAGCACGGCCTCGGCGTTGCCGTTGGCCGGCACCGTGTCGGTGTGGCCGGCCAGCACCAGGCGGCTCGGGCGGCCGAGCTGGGTCCGCGCCACCACGTTGTCGCCCACCCGCTCGACGTCGAGCCAGGGCGCGCCCCGCAGCTCGGCCTCCACGTGGTCGGCGATCAGCCGCTCGTCGTGGCTCTCCGACGGGATGGCCACGAGCTCGGCCGCGAGGGCCAGCAAGTCCGTCACCGACGGGGCCGCCTCCGGCGGCGACCGCAGGTGACTGGCGCCTTCGGCGAAAGCATGCTCATTGGTGAGCTCGCTGGCGCTCGCTCACGTCGCGACCCCGTGCTCGCGGAGGATGTCGTTGAGGGCGGCCTTGTCGTGGCGCTCACCCTCGGAGAAGCGCTTGATGATCAGGCAGCACGGCAGCCCGAAGGTGCCGCCGGCGAACTGCTTGGGCCGGGTGGCGTTGATGACGAGGCACCACGGCGGCACGACGCCCCGCGACACCTCGGCCCCGGTCTCGGCGTCGATGACCGGGATCGACGGGTTGAGGATCACGCCGGCGCCGAGCATGGCGCCCTGGCCGACCCGGGCGCCCTCGGTGACCATCGAGCGGCTGCCGATGAAGGCGTCGTCCTCGACCACGACCGGCGCGGCCTGGGGCGGCTCGAGCACGCCACCGATGCCGACGCCGCCCGAGAGGTGCACGTTGGCGCCGATCTGGGCGCACGACCCGACGGTCGCCCACGTGTCGACCATGGTGTTGGCCCCGACGTAGGCGCCGATGTTGGTGTAGCTGGGCATGAGGACCACGCCCCGGTCGAGGAACGACCCGAAGCGGGCCGACGCCCCCGGCACGACCCGCACGCCGGCCTCGGCGTAGCCGGTCTTCAGCGGGATCTTGTCGTGGAACTCGAACGGGCTGAGCACGGTGGTCTCCATCCGGCTCAGCCGGAACAGCAGGAGGATCGCCCGCTTCAGCCAGTCGTGGACCACGACCTGGTCGTCGATCACCTCGGCGACCCGCGCCTTGCCGGTGTCGAGCAGGGTGACCGCCTCGAGGACGGTGGCCGCGGCCTCGGCGTCCCCGGCATCGAGGGAGTCACGTCGGTCCCACAGCTCGTCGATCTGCGACTGGAGGTCGGCCATGGGCCGCAATCTACTTGGCGACGAGTGGAACCTCATCTGTTAGGTTCACCGAACATGATGAAGCGTGCGACCTTACTCATCCCTGCCGTCATCGCCATCGCCCTCGTCGCCGGCTGCGGCGCCGACGACGGTGCGGCCACGACGGCGAGCGCATCTGCCTCCGGCACCCCGTCCGAGGACTGCAACGTGGTCGACGGGACGACGGCGGCCCGCGACGCCGAGGTCCACGTCGACCTCGACGAGTACTCGATCAAGGTCGACGCCACGTCGGTCTCGGCCGGGAACGTGGAGTTCCACACCACGAACGACGGCGACGAGCCCCACGAGCTGGTGATCGTCCGGGGGGCCAGGCCCGCCGACCTCACGATCACCCACGGGGGCCTCGACGAGAAGGCCCTCCCGCCCGGCGCCGAGGTCCTCGGTGAGATCGAGCCCTTCACCGGGAAGGGCGAGGTGTGCAGCGGCGTGTTCGCGCTCACCGCCGGCGACTACACCCTGCTCTGCAACGTCGTCGAGCCCTCGGGCGCCAAGCACGCCCACGCCATGGAGGGGATGGTCACCGCCTTCACGGTGAAGTAGCTACTGGCCGAGGCGCTCGGCCACGAGGCCGAGGCGCTCGTCGGGCTGCACCATGGCGATGCGGACGTAGCCGGCGGAGCGCGGGCCGTAGAAGTCGCCGGGGCTGACGAGGGCGCCGGCTTCCTCGGCCAGGCGACGGGCGAAGGCCCACGCGTCGCCACCCGGCGCCTCGAGCCACAGGTAGAGGCCGCCGCCCGGCATCGCCACGTCGACGTCGTAGGCGCGCGACAACACGTCGCGGAACTCCTCGAGCCGGTGGCGGTAGCGAGACGCCTGCACCTCGACGTGCTCGTCGTCGGCCAGCGCCACGGCCGCCGCGTGCTGGGCCGGGCCGGGGACCATGAAGCCGGCGTGCTTGCGCAGCTCGGACAGGTAGGCGACGAGGTCGGCGTCGCCGGCGTAGAAGCCGACTCGCAGGCCGGCCAGGTTCGACCGCTTCGACACCGAGTGCACGGCGAGGACGCCGTCGAGCCCGGACTGGAGGACGGTCTGCTTCGGACCGGACCAGGTGAACTCGACGTAGCACTCGTCGGAGAGGACGAGCACGCCGTGGTCGCGGCCCCACGACGCCACGGCGGCGAGGTCGTCGAGGTTGCCGGCCGGGTTGCCCGGCGAGTTCGACCACAGGCACAGGGCCCGGGCGGCATCGGCGGGGTCGACCGTCGACAGGTCGAGGCGGAACTCGTCGTCGACGGCCACCGGGACGGCTCGGCAGCCGGCGAGGATGGCGCCCATCTCGTAGGTCGGGTAGCTGACCGCGGGATAGAGGACCGTGTCGCGGTCGGGCGTGCGCAGCTTGAGCCAGTGGGGCAGCCCGGCGACCAGCTCCTTGGTGCCGATGCACGCCGCGATCTGCTTGGGCCCGACGTCGACGCCGAGCCGGCGGCTGAACCAGTCGGACGCGGCTTGGCGCAGGGCGACCGACCCGATCGACGCCGGGTAGCCCCGCTCGGCCCCGGAGCCGGCCAGCGCCTCGAGCACGATGGCCGGCGGCGGGTCGCACGGGGTGCCGACCGAGAGGTCGACCATGCCACCTTCGTGCTGCTCGCAGATGGCCTGGAGCGGCGCCAGCTTGTCGAACGGGTACTCGGGCGGGACGAAGCCTTGAGTCACGAAGCGACAGTAAACGCGGCGAACTTGCCGGCCGACGACTGGTCGAGCCGGGCCCGCAGCCGGGTCGCCGACTCCTCGTGGGTCTCGACCAGCACCTCGCCCTCGCGGTGGAGGGCGGCGAGCACGTCGCCCCGGTCGTAGGGCACGAGCAGCTCGACGATCGTCTCCATGGCGCGGAGGCGGTCGGAGATCGTCTCCAGCAGCGCCTCGATGCCCTCGCCGGTGACGGCCGAGATGGCGACCGAGCCGGGGTGGCCCTCGACCAGGCGCTTGCCCTCGGTGGTGACGTCGATCTTGTTGAAGACGATCAGCTCGGGCACGTCGGCGGCGTCGATCTCGCGCAGGACGGTGTGCACCGCGTCGATCTGCGCCTGCGGGTCATGCGCCGAGGCGTCGACCACGTGGACCAGCAGGTCGGACTCGGCCACCACCTCGAGCGTGGACCGGAAGGCCTCGACGAGCTGGTGCGGGAGCTTGCGGACGAAGCCCACGGTGTCGCTCAGCAGCACGGCCTCGCCGCCGGGCAGGTCGAGCCGGCGGACGCGCGGGTCGAGCGTGGCGAAGAGCCGGTCCTCGACGAGCACGCCGGCGTCGGTGAGCCGGTTGAGCAGCGTCGACTTGCCGGCGTTGGTGTAGCCCACGATCGACACGGTGCGGTTGCCGGCGCGGGCCCGGGTCTTGCGCTGGGTGCGCCGGGTGGCGGTGACCTGCTTGAGCTGGTCCTCGAGGTGGCTCATGCGCCGCAGGAGGCGCCGGCGGTCGACCTCGAGCTGGGTCTCACCGGGGCCGCGTGAGCCCATGGCGGCACCGGCCGAACCACCACCGGTGCCGGCCTGGCGGGACAGCTGGACGCCCCGGCCCCGCAAGCGCGGGAGGCGGTGGCGGAGCTGGGCCAGCTCGACCTGGGCCCGGCCCTCGGGGGTGCGGGCGTTCTGGGCGAAGATGTCGAGGATCACCTCGGTGCGGCTGATGGCCGTCCGGCCGAGCGCCTTCTCGAGGTTGCGCTGCTGGGCCGGCGAGAGGTCGTCGTCGAACACGACGGTGTCGGAGTCGACCTCGAGCGACAGCTCCTTCAGCTCCTCGACCTTGCCCTTGCCGATGAACGTGGCCGGGTCGGGGCGGTCGCGGCGCTGGAGGAGGCGGCCCATGACGTCGGCGCCGGCGGTGTCGACCAGGAGGGCCAGCTCGTCGAGGTGCTCCTCGGTCTCCTCCTCGGTGTGGGGCGGCACGGTGACCCCCACGAGGATGATCTTCTCCCGGAAGGAGCGTTCGATCAGGGACAAGCGATCAGCCCTCGGTCCTCGGGGAGCGTGACGTCGGCGACGTGCACCGCGGGGCCGATGAGGAAGACCTCGTCGCCCAGCTCGACCTGGGCCGAGCCGCCCGGCATGTGGACGGTGACCCGCTCCCCCACCAGGCCCCAGCGGTGGGCGGCCCACGCCGCGGCGCAGGCGCCGGTGCCGCACGCCTGGGTCTCGCCCGCGCCCCGCTCGACGACCCGCATGGTGAGCTCGTCGTCACCCGGGCCGGGGAGGACGAACTCCACGTTGCGGTCGACCATGGCGAAGGCGTCGGCCGCGGCGTCGAGCGACGCCCGGTCGGGATACAGCGCGACGACGTGGGGGTTGCCCACGCTGGCACCGAGGGTGTCCTTGGCCGCCAGGCCGAGGTCGGGCGCGTCGGCCTCGGTGATGGCGCCCATGGCCACCCGCACTTGCACGGTGTGGGGCCCGCCGGGACGGACCTCGACGTGGCGCAGGCCGGCGTCGGTCGCGACCACCAGGTCGACGTCGTCGGTGCCCCGCGACCAGGCGACCTCCTGGGCCAGGCAGCGGATGCCGTTGCCGCTCATCTCGGCCCGGCTGCCGTCGGCGTTGAGCAGCACCATCGTCACGTCGGCACTGCCGGTGCCGGGGCCGGCCCACAGCAGGCCGTCGGCGCCGACGCCGGTGCGACGGTCGCACAGCGCACGCGCCTGAGCCGGCTCGATCGGCGACGTGCCCTCGGGGTCGAGGAGCACGAGGAAGTCGTTGCCCAGGCCGTGGTGCTTGCTCAGCTGCACCACACCAGTATGGGCGGTCATCGGTGCTGTGCTGAAGGTGATTCGACGGTTCGGCTCAGGCGAGCCAGACCGGGCACCGATGACCGTTCGGCGCTCGGGCGCCTCACAAAGCCTGTGCTGATGGTTCGCTCGCGAGCTCGCTCACTGCCGTCGGAACCCCGGGTTTCGCAGGGGGACGACGTCGCCGCTCACCGGGGTCGGGTGCACGTCGCCGTGGGCGAGGAGCCAGGCGTCGAGCTGGGCCGGGGCCAGGGGCCGGGTGAGGATGTAGCCCTGGATGACGTCGCAGCCGAGGTTGGCCAGCTCCCGCCACGCCGCCTCGTCCTCGACGCCCTCGGCGACGACCCGCAGGCCGAGGTTGCGGCCCAGGTCGACGATCGAGCGCACGATCACCAGGTCGCTCTGGTCGGTGGCCAGGTGCTGCACGAACGACTTGTCGATCTTGATCTCGTCGACGGGCAGGCGGCGGAGGTGGGAGAACGACGAGTACCCGGTGCCGAAGTCGTCGATGGCCAGGCGCACGCCCATCGACCGCAGCCGGCCGAGCACGGCCACGGTGCGGACCGGGTCGTTCATGATCGCCGTCTCGGTGATCTCGAAGGTGAGCGATGAGGCCGGCAGCCCGAGGTCGGTGAGCAGGCGCAGCACGTCGGCCGGCAGCTCGGTGTCGAGGATGTTGCGGATCGACAGGTTCACGGCGACGTCGAACGGCCGGCCGTCGCGCCGCCACTGCCGGCACTGGCGCAGCGCCTGGTTCAGCACCCACAGCGTGAGGGGGCGGATGAGGCCGGTCTGCTCGGCGATGGCGATGATCTCCTCCGGCGGCACCAGGCCGTGCCGGGGGTGGTTCCAGCGGACCAGCGCCTCCATGCCGAGCAACCGGCCCGTGGCCACGTCGGCCTTGGGCTGGTAGTGCACGGCGAGGTCGCCCCGCTCGATGGCCGTGCGCAGCTCGCCCACCAGGGCCAGGCGCTCGAGGCTGTAGGTGTCGTTGTCGGGGTCGTAGACGTCGACGCCCCGCTGGCTCTCCTTGGCCGAGTACATCGCCACGTCGGCCCGCTGGAGGAGGATGGTGGCGTCCTCGCCGTGGTCGGGCCAGATGGCCACGCCGACCGAGCAGCCCACGTCGAGGTTGACCTCGGCGATGGCGAACGGGCGCTCGAGGGCGTGGCGGATGCCCTCGGCCGCGGCGACCGCGGCCTCCTCACCGGCCAGGTCGGGCAGCAGCACGGCGAACTCGTCGCCACCGAGGCGGGCCACCATGTCGCCGGCCCGGAGGATCCGCCGCAGGCGGTCGCCGATCTCCTGGAGCAGGAGGTCGCCGTTGTGGTGGCCCAGGGTGTCGTTGACCTCCTTGAACCGGTCGAGGTCGAGGAGCATGACGGCCACCTTGGCGTCGCCGTCGCGCGCCTCGTCGAGGGCCTGCGCCACCCGCTCCTGGAACAGCATGCGGTTGGGGAGGCCGGTGAGGGCGTCGTGCAGCGCCTGGTGCTCCTTGTCGGCCACCTCGGCCCGGAGCTGCTGGATGAGGTGCCGGTTCTCGAGCGACACGCTGGCGTGGTTGGCCAGCGCCTCGAAGAGCTTCAGGTCCTCGGGCGTGAACGTCCGCAGCTCGCCCAGCCGGTTGGCCGCCAGCATCATGCCGAGGACCGTGCCGTCACCCCGGCGGAGCGGGGCGACGAGGGCGTCGACGGCACCGTACGCCGCCAGCTCGGCCCTGAGCTCGTCGTCGCGGATCGGTTCGGCGGCGAGGATCGAGGTGCCCTCGCGCTCGACGCGCTCCCACAGGGCATCTCGGACCGCCGGGGCGATCTCGAGCTGCTCGCTGTGGCCGAGCGTGGTGCGGATGTGGCCCTCACCGTCGGTCGACCCGACGAGGATCGAAGCCATGTCGGCCCGCAGGACGGCGCGCACCTGGCTCAGCAGCTCGCGCATCGCGGAGTCGACCTGGAGCGCCCGCCCCGTCCGGCGGGTGAAGTCGTAGAGCAGCTCCAGGTCGTCGTGCTTCTGCTGGAGGCGGGCGTAGGAGCGGTAGCCGATGAAGAGGATCGCGGCGACGATCAGCAGCAGCCACCCCGCACCAGGGCTGACCCAGAGGACGGCCACGGCCACCAGCGCGAGGCAGGCGTTGGTGAGGCTGACCACCAGGTTCGCGGCGAACAGCCGTTGCAGGTTGCGGATCGTCGGGCGGCCCTCGTACACGGAGATCGCCAGCGCGATCGCCGCGGTGACCACCATGACCGCCAACGCCACCGCGAACGCGGCACCGCCGAGGGCCTGCACCGACCGACCGTCGTGGCCGCCGGCGATGAACCGGAAGAGCACCAGCGCCATCGACGTCTCGAGCAGGTTGCACGAGAGGTTGAAGGCCATCTTCATCAGGCCCTGCTTGCGGTGGAACCGCAGCGCCAGCCCGCCACCGACCAGGCGGGCGATGACGATCGCCGGCCACGTCGAGAAGAACAGCCCCAGGGCGAGGGGCAGCTCCATCAGCGTGAACGTGTACTGCTCACGTCGGAACTGGTAGTGGATGACGAAGATCTCCGACGCCGCGAACGCGGGCGCCAACATCCACCACTGGATGCGGATCGGCAGGTCCTGCTCGAGCCACTGGTGCGAGCGGAACTCACCGAGCGCGAGTCCGAGCGCGGCGATGACGAGCGTCAGCAGCCAGATCCAGACCGCGGGCCGGTGGGCCCACCGCCCGGCCGGCACCGGGTTGTCGTTGCGCGTCGTCATGGAGAGATCCGGGCGTTTCCGCCCGACTCTAGAGAACTACGGAACGTGCGCTACGTCCAGGCATGTCCGGTCCAGGCCTCGCCGGTCCAGGAGCCCCCGGTCCAGCTACCACCGGTCCACGAACCACCGGTCCACGAACCACCCGTCCAGCTCCCGCCGGTCCACGAACCACCCGTCCACGAGCCGCCCGTCCAGCTCCCACCGGTCCACGAACCACCGGTCCACGAGCCGCCCGTCCAGGAACCGCCGGTCCACGAGCCACCGGTCCACGAACCGCCCGTCCAGGAACCACCCGTCCACGAGCCGCCGGTCCAGCTACCACCGGTCCAGGTGCCCTGGGCGCTGGTCCAGGAGCCACCGGTCCACGAACCGCCCGTCCAGCTCCCGCCGGTCCACGAACCGCCCGTCCACGAACCACCCGCCCAGGTGCCGTCGGCGTTGGTCCACGAGCCGCCCGTCCAGCTCCCGCCGGTCCACGAACCGCCCGTCCACGAACCACCCGTCCAGCTGCCGCCCGTCCAGGAACCACCGCTCGGGCTCGGGGTGCTGCAGACCGCGCCGGCGGGCGGGTTCGGCGGGCAGGGCGGTGCCGGCGGGCCCGACGGCGGCGGCGCGGGCGGCAGGTGCGCCGCCTCCCAGGTCTGGGTGCTGCCGCTCGGGACCGAGGTGAACAGCGCCTTCATGAGGTCGACCATGCCGGCGCCCTGGGCCGGGCCGGCGTTGGAGATCGAGTCGGCGCTCTTGCGGAGGACCGCCTTGACCTGGTCGGGCGTCAGCGACGGACGCTGGTCGAGGAGATCGGCCACGACGCCGCTGACGACGGCCGCCGCCTGCGAGGTGCCGGTGCCCTTGAAGTAGCGGTCACCGACCCGGGCCGCCGGGAAGTTCAGGTCGGCGTCGGACCCCGGCGCGCGGAGGCTCACGATCGACTGGCCCGGCGCCACGACGTCGACCCGACGGGCCGAGGTCCCGGCCGGCGAGAAGGACTCGACGGTGTCGTCGTAGTCGGTGTCGGTGCCCTTGGTGTCGACGGCACCGACGGTGATGACGAACGGGTCCGTCGCGGGGCTGCTGATGGGCGAGCCCGGCTTCTCCCCCTCGTTGCCGGCCGCGACCACGACCACGATCCCGGCGTTCCAGAGCGACTCGACGCCCACGGCCAGGGGATCGCTGCGGTAGTCACCGGGGTTCGGCACGCCGAACGAGAGGTTGAGCACCCGGATGTTGGCCGTGTCCTTGTACTGGCGGATCCAATCGAGCCCGGCCAGGACGCTGAGCAGGTCGGTCGAGCCGTTGCGGCCGGCCGCCTTCACGCTGATGAGCTTCGAGGAGGAGGCCACGCCCTGGAAGCCGCTGCCGAGGAGGGTGCGGTCGTGCCCGGCGATGATGCCGCCGAGGTGGGTGCCGTGGCCGTAGCCGTCGACGTGGTTGGTGGCCGGGTTCGCCGCCTCCGCCGTGATGTCGGGGCCGTGCAGCACCTGGCCGGTGCCATCGAGGCCGGCGACGGTCGTGACGCCGGTGTCGAGGATGGCGACGCCGATGCCGGAGCCGTCGGCGCCGAGAACGTCGGCCACGTCGGCGCCGACCGCCTTGCGGACGTGGTCGAGCGTCGAGCCCGTCTTCGCCGCGTCGCCGTTGTTGCGGCGGCTGTAGAGCTGGATGGCCCGGTTGGGGGCCACGTCGAACACGCCGGGCGCCGTCCGGAGGGTGGTGACCCGGCTGGCGGGGACGACGGCGCTGAAGCCGTCGACGATGTCGAGGCGCCGCAGCACGTGGCCGCCGACGCCGACGACCGCGCGCTCGGCCGCGCCGGTGACGTCAGCCGTCCGGGTCACGACGACCTCGACGAGCTTGTCCGTCGCGGTGGCCCGGTCGGTGATGGCCGGGCCGCCGAACGACAGCACGACCAGGGCAGCGACGACCGCCGCCGCCATCCGCCGGGTCCAGGTCGTCCCGCGCGTCCACGTCGTGCCGGAGGCCCAGGTGGTGCCGCGGGTCCAGGTGGTGCCGCGGGTCCACGTCGTGCCGAAGGTCCAGGTGGTCCCGAGAGGGGCGGTGTCCGACGTCATGGTGCGGTGGAGCTCCTCAGATTCGACTCGCTGCGTCCGACAGAACGCGTTCAGTGACGAGTGTCCTGGTGCAGCCGCACCAGGGCCATCCCCTTAGCGAGTCATCAATCGGCCACCGATTGGGCTACTTGAGACGGTGACACGGTCCCGTCGAGCCACAGGATGCGCGGATCCCGGCGGAACCAGCGGATCTGGCGTCGGGCGAAGCGCCGCGTCCGGGCCACGATGCGGTCGATCGCCTCGCCGAGGGGGACGTCGTCCTCCAGGTGCTCGAGCACCTCGCGGTAGCCGAGGGCCTGGCGCGCCGTGCGCGAGAGGCCGCCCGGGGCAGCGGCCAGGCCGCGGACCTCGTCGACGAGCCCGGCGTCGAGCATCGCCTCGACGCGAGTCGCGATCCGGGCGTCGAGGACGTCGAGCGGGACCTGGAGGCCGACCTGGCGGGTGGGCACCGCCGGGTAGGCGTCGAGGCCCGGACCGAAGGACGAGAACGGCCGGCCGGCCCCGAGCGTGACCTCCAGGGCGCGCACCACGCGCCGGCGGTTCGACGGCTCCATGCGCCCGGCCGCGATCGGATCGAGCTCGGCCAGCCGGCGATGGAGCCCCTCGGTGTCGGGATCGGCGTCGAGACCGGCCCGGACGTCGGGGAACTGGCCCGGCACCTCGAGCTCGTCGACCAGGCCGCGCACGTACAGCCCGGTGCCACCGACGACGACGGCCCGGGCGCCGCGGGCCTCGATGTCGGCCACCGCGGCGCGCCCGAGCTCGACGAAGCGGGCCAGCGAGAAGTCGTCGCCCGGGTCGGCCACGTCGATCAGGTGGTGCGGGCGGGCCGCCTGCTCGGCCGCCGATGGCTTGGCCGTGCCGATGTCCATGCCCCGGTACACCTGCATGGCATCGGCCGAGACCAGCTCGACGTCACCCTCGAGGGCGAGGGCGAGGGCCGACTTGCCCGACGCCGTCGGGCCCACCACGGCGAGCCACGGCGCCATGCGCTCAGCCGGCGGAGACGGGGATGCGGGTGCGGTGCCGGGGCTTGGCCGTGACCGCGACGAGGTCGCCGAACAGGTGGTGCCGCGCGGCGCGGGTCACCACCACGTCGGCGAAGGTGCCGACGCCGAGCGGCGCCTCGGACCGGAAGTGGATGAGCTTGTTCTGGCGGGTGCGGCCGGTGAGGACGTCGGGGTCCTTGCGACTCGGGCCCTCGACCACGACCTCTTCGGTGCGGCCGACGCGGGCCTCGTGCTTGGCCAGGCCGCTGCGGTCGATGACGATGCGCAGCCGCTCGAAGCGCTCGGCCACGACGTCGGCCGGCACGAACCGGTCGACCATGTCGAACGCTTCGGTGCCGGGCCGAGGGCTGAAGATGAAGGTGTACGCGCTGTCGTACTGGGCGGTCGCCACCACCTCGAGGGTGCGCGCGAAGTCGTCGTCGGTCTCGCCCGGGAAGCCGACGATGATGTCGGTCGTGACGGCGAGGTCGGGCACGGCAGCGCGGGCGGCCGCCAGCTTCTCGAGGTAGCGCTCGCCGGTGTAGCCGCGGTGCATGGCGGCGAGGACCCGGTTGCTGCCCGACTGCAGCGGCAGGTGCAGGTGGTTGCACACCGTCGGCACCTCGGCCATGGCGGCGATGGTCTCCGGCCGCAGGTCCTTCGGGTGCGGGCTGGTGTAGCGGACCCGCCGGATGCCCTCGACGTCGCCCACGGCGCGGAGCAGCTCGGAGAACAGCGGCCGGCGCCGAGTGAGGTCGCGCCCGTAGGAGTTCACGTTCTGGCCGAGGAGGGTGACCTCGACCACGCCCTGGGCCGCGAGCTGGGCGACCTCGGCGACCACGTCGTCGAACGGGCGGCTGATCTCCTCGCCCCGGACGGACGGGACGATGCAGAACGCGCAGCTGTTGTCGCAGCCGATCTGGATCGTGACCCACGCCGACCAGGCCACGTCGCGGCGGACGGGCAGCGCCGACGGGAAGGCCTCGCTCTCCTCGAGGATCTCCATGACCGGGCCCTCGGTCGCGGCCCGGTGCAGCAGGTCGACGGCGCTCGCCGTGTTGTGGGTGCCGAGCACGACGTCGACGTAGGGCGCCCGCTGCTGGATGAGGTCGCGGTCCTTCTGGGCCAGGCAGCCGGCCACGGCGATCTGCATGCCGGGGCGCTGGTCCTTGAGCGACTTCAGGTGGCCGAGGGTGCCGTAGAGCTTGTTGTCGGCGTTCTCCCGGATGCAGCACGTGTTGAGCACGACCACGTCGGCCTCGGCCGCGTCGGTCGTGGCCACCAGGCCGTCAGCCTCGAGCATCCCCGTGATCCGCTCGGAGTCGTGCACGTTCATCTGGCACCCGAACGTGCGCACGATGTACTTGCGGGCCGGCTCGGTCACGACGGACCAGGCTACGGCATCGGTCTCGGCGGGCCGGATCGGTGGGCGCATCCCGGAGGGCAACGGGCATGCGGCATCGAACCCAACCGGGTGGACGAGCTGGAGGAGCGGGTTCGGCGGCCCGGCTCGCCGCGGCAGAAGGCGGTCGCCGTGCTGGCCGCAGCGGTCGGCGTCGGGCTCATCGCCTTCGGCGGCCACTCCCGGATGGCACGCAACCAAGAGGCTCGTGATCGAACGGTCGCAGCCGTGGACGTCGCCACCCGCCAGGCACTCGATGAGACGTCGGACGCGATCGGGGGCGTGCCGAGCCCACCGGCGGGGGCCGAGCTCGTGCGGCAGCAGGCCCTGGTCCTGCCCAGCGGCCGCCAGGACCTGTCGTGGACCTACCGCGCCGCAGACCTGACCGCCGATCAGGTGGTGCAGCAGTACCGGGCGGTGCTCAGCGAGGGCTGGGTCGGGCGACCGGACGACCATGCCCTGGCGCGCTTCGAGCGGACCGTGAACGGTCACCGCTATGTGATCGTCATCGGCCCACTGAAGCGCTCGACGTTCGACGTCGAGGTGCGCGTCCGGGCGGCCGGAGGGTGACGGAGGTCTAGTCCCTCACGTCGATGACGAGGCGACCGTCGGCGGCGACCAGGGCGGGGTCGGGCATGCGGTGGTCTCGGTCCTCGATGCTGAGGCGGATGGCCGTGCGGCGCTCGCCGTCGATCTCGATGTCGGCGAAGGTGGGCACGCACACCAGGTCGATGCCGGTCGACGCCACGTAGCCGCGCGCGATGGCGAGGGCCTTGACCGCCTGGTTGAGCGCGCCGGCCCCGACCACCTGGACCTCGACCGTGCCCGCCGACCGGATGACGCCGGCCATGGCACCGGCGACCGAGTTCGGGTTGGATCGACTGGACACCTTCAGGACCTCGTGGTCCTCCCCCGCCTGGAGTGCAGCCATGG
>JAODBP010000080.1 GCA_025464025.1 Actinomycetes bacterium
CGGTGCGGGCCTACAACGACTGGATGGTGGAGGAGTGGTGCGGGCCGACCGGCGGTCGCTTGATCCCGCTGTGCCTGGTGCCGCTGTGGGATCCCGGGCTCGCCGCCGCCGAGGTCCGCCGCAACGCCGCTCGTGGCTGCCACGCCGTCGCCTTCACCGAGCTGCCGGCGAACCTGGGCCTGCCGTCGCTGCACGACCCCGATCGGCACTGGGATCCGTTCCTGGCCGCGTGCGACGAGACCGGCACGACGGTGAACATGCACATCGGGTCGGGCTCGAAGATGCCGACCACCAGCGCCGACGCGCCGTCGGGCATCGGCATCGCGCTGACCTCGCTCAACGCCTACATGTCGATGGCCGACTGGCTCCTCTCCGGCGTCCTGGCCAGGTACCCGAGGATCAAGATCGCGTTCTCCGAGAGCCAGGTCGGCTGGATGCCGTTCCTCCTGGAGCGCGTCGACAGCGTGTTCACCAAGTCGGGCGCCTGGGCCGACCTCGACCCGGCGCTGACCGAGCTGCCGTCGAGCTACGTCCCGGGCCGGGTCTACGGCTGCTTCTTCGACGACATGGTCGGGGTCGACGCCCGCCACGAGATCGGTGTCGGGCAGCTCGTGTTCGAGACCGACTACCCGCACCAGGACTCGACCTGGCCCAACACGGTCGACGTCGTCGCCGAGATCGCCGCTCGCGTCACGCCGGCCGAGCTGGAGATGCTCGTGCGCACGAACGCCATCGCCATGCTCGACCTCGATCCGGCCGACCTGCGTCCGGCGGTGGCGCGGTGAGCTACGACCTCGTCATCCGCAACGGCCGCGTCGTCGACGGCTCCGGGTTGGGCGGCTACCACGCCGACGTGGGCGTGCTCGACGGGCGCATCGCCACCATCGGGCGGATCCGCGAGCGGGGCGCGGTCGACGTCGACGCCGAGGGTCACGCCGTCACCCCCGGGTTCATCGACGGGCACACCCACCTCGACGCCCAGGTGTTCTGGGACCCGCTCGGGGCCAACTCCTGCTGGCACGGGGTGACGACCGTCGTCATGGGCAACTGCGGGTTCACGCTCGCTCCCGCCTCGAGCGAGGACCGCCTGCTCGTCATCCGCAGCCTCGAGCGGGCCGAGGACATGTCGCGCGCCGCCATGGACGCCGGCATCGACTGGTCGTGGACCACGTTCGCCGAGTACCTCGACGCCGTCGACCGCCTGCCCAAGGGCATCAACTACGCGGCCCAGATCGGCCACAGCGCGCTGCGCACCTTCGCCATGGGGGAGCGGGCGTTCGAGGAGGAGGCCACCGACGACGACCTGGAGGTCATGGCCACCGAGCTCCGCGCCGCGCTCCGGGCCGGCGCCGCCGGGTTCACCACGTCGCGGACCCAGCACCACCAGACCTCCGACGACCGCCCGGTGGCGTCGCGGCTGGCGTCGTGGGACGAGGTCCGCCACCTCGTCGGCGTGCTCGGCGACCTCGGGGCCGGCACGTTCCAGTTCGTCGAGGACGCGCCGCCACCCGAGCTCCGCCCGGCCCGGAACGCCCAGATCATCGAGCTCGCGGTCGAGACCGGCGTGCCGTTCGCCGTCGGTGCCACCAGCGGGGCGGACCGGATCCTGCCGTTCCTCGACGACGCCGGGGCAGCCGGCGCCCGGGTCTTCGGGCTCAGCCACTGCCGCGGCATCGGCACGATGTCGTCGTTCCGCACGCAGCTGCCGTTCGACCGCCTCCCGGAGTGGCGCGACCTCCGAGCCCTTCCGGTCGAGGAGCAGCGGCGGCGCCTCTCCGATCCCGACCTGGTCGCCCGACTGGCCCGCATCGCCCTCGACGGGCCCTACCCGAACGCGTACGGCGGCGAGGCCCGCGCCCCCGACTTCGACCGGATGCAGGTGCTGGAGCGGCCGGTGCCGCCGAACCCGACGGTCGCCGAGGCGGCGGCGAGTCGCGGCGTCGACCCCGTCACCTACATCATCGAGCGTTCGCTCGAGTCGGACGTCGACGTGTTCTTCGTGCAGACCAACACCCCGTTCGACCATGCCGACGTCAAGCGCATCCTCGAGCACCCGCACACGGTGATGGCCTTCTCCGACTCGGGCGCCCACGTCTCGCAGATGTCGGACGCATCCATCCAGACCCACCTGCTCGCCCATTGGGTGCGCGATCGCCAGGACTTCACGTTCGAGGCGGCCATCCGGATGCTGACCCTGGCGCCGGCGCGCGCCTGGGGCTTCCACGACCGGGGCCTCGTGCGCGAGGGCCTCGTCGCCGACCTCAACGTGATCGACCCGGCCACGGTCGGACCGGCCATGCCGACGGTCGTGCACGACCTGCCGGCCGGCGGCAAGCGCATCGAGCAGAAGGCCACCGGCCTCCTCGCCACCGTCGTCGGCGGCCAGCTGGTGCACCACGCCGGGCAGCACGTCGGGGCCCTGCCCGGTCGCCTCCTCCGCGGTCCCCTCGCCCGGGGGGAGCGCTAGGGCGAGGGCCACCTACCGGTCGAGGATCGAGCGGTCGCCGGTCTCCCACCGCGGGGTGAGGGTCACGGCGCCGATCAGCCACCGGCCGTCGACGTGGACCAGTTCGTAGCGGTAGTCGCCGCCGACCACCCACGGCGTGGTGCCGGGCGCCGAGACGTGGGTCGCCTGGAACGAGGCGGTCACCGTCGCGGTGTCGCCGGCGATGTCGACGAGGTGGTTCGTGACGAGGTGCTGGGTCGTCAGGGGCGCGAGCGACCTCGCCCACATCGATGCGACGTCACCGGCGGCGAGCTCGAAGGGGGCACCGCCGAGGAGGGCGGAGTAGTCGAGCCGCACGTTCGGGGTGAAGAGGTCGGGGAGCTCGTCCCAGCGGCGGCCGTCCGTGAGCACCGCCATGCGCGTGGTCGCCTCGATGATCTCGGTGCGGGCGTCGGTCATGCGCCACTGTCGCCGAGCTTGTACGCCTCCGGCCAAGCGCCGCGGTCGTCGGACGCCGCATCCGACCGCGGGCCAGGGACGCTGGTCCCCACCATGCGGAGTGCTGAATGGCTGGGTCGGGTGCCCCGCCGGCGGCCTACGTCCCGGTCCCGCAGCTGGTCAGCGCTGCGTCACGGTCACCCGCACGGCCCTGCTGCCCTTGCGGTTGGCCACGACCTCGACCGGGCCGACGAGGCCGGTGTGGGCCACGTGGGTGCCGCCGCACGGGACGGCAGCGTGCCCATCTATCCGCCACCACCAGCGGTCCGGGTCGGCGGCGTCGGCGGTCCGCTCGATCGGGAGGTCGGCCTCGACCAGGCGCGCCACAGCGGCGCGCACCTCCTCGATCGGGAAGCCGCCAGCCGCCGCCGGCCAGGCCACGTCGATGCGGGCCCGCTCGACGGCGATGTCGCCGCCGCCGACGAGCGAGCCCGGGCCTATCACGCGTTCGGTCGCCAGGAACAGGAGGTGCTGCGCGGTGTGCAGCGCCATGACCCGCTCGCGGCGCAGGCGATCGACGCGGGCGTCGACCGCGCTCCCCGGGCTCAGCGAGGCGGCCAGCTCGGGATCGCACACGTGGTGGACGACCCCCGTCCCCGCGGGGTCGAAGACGGTGTCGAGGACTGGCACGTCCCCGATCGAGCCAGTGTCGCCGACCTGGCCGCCGGAGCGGGCGTAGAAGGCGGTGGCCCGCAGCTCGACGACGCCGCCGGGGTGGACGGCGGTGATCTCGGCCGGGAACTCGAACCGGGTCGGCTCGGCGCGGTGCAGCAGGTGGGTGGGCATCGGAAGCTCCTCGGAGGCCGGCACGGTCAGGACCACACGACGAGCCGGCCGTGCTCGTCGGGGCCGTAGAACACGGAGAAGGTCAGCCGGTCACCGACACCGGTCACGGGCGCCACCTCGTGGATGCGGGTCGAGGGGAACAGCACGACGTCGCCGGCGGTGGCGGTGACGCCGGCGAAGCCCACACCGGCCAGGGCCGCCTGGGCGTAGCCCCAGGCGTAGGTCGGGTCGTCGTCGGTCGGCCGCTTGTCGTAGACGGTGGTCGAGCCGCCCGCCGTGGGCATGGCGAGGTAGAGCAGCAGGCTGCCCTGGCTCTTCGTGCGACCGATCGACAGGTCCGGCGTCTCCCGGGCGGCGTCGTCGGTGTGCGGCAGGGTGCCGCCGGGGATCGAGCGCAGGACGCCGGCGAAGTACGGCCGGCCACCCTCCTCGGCGATCACCACCGGCCCGTCCCACGACCGCCGGAGGAAGTCGAGGACGAAGTCGAGGGGGTCGATGATGCCGGCGCGGGCGAAGCAGGCCCGGAGCCGACGCGAGCAGGCGGCGACCTCGTCGAAGTACGACGCGAAGTCGGTCCCCACGTGGTCGAACACCGTTGGGCCGACCTTCAGGACCGGCGCGGCGCCGGGCACGCCGACGGTGGCGGGGTAGGGGCTGAGCTCCAACGTGCGCACGGCGGCCACGACCTGGTCGCAGTAGCCGACGTCGAGGTGGTTCGGCAGGTGCCGGACGAGGCGGTGGCCGTCGAGGAGCTCCTGGAGCTCCCCAGGGACGAGGCCCGCCGTCGGGGCGAGCACAAGTGCGGGATCGGACATGTCCTCTCCTCTCGGTGCCGGTCGGTCGACCGGTCACCGGGAAGACGTGGGACGTGCGCCCGAAAGGGGGTCAGCCGGGGGCGCTCAAGGGCCGCACTCGAGCGCGAGGCGGGTGAAGGCCTCGGCTCGCTCGCGGTAGTTGCGGTAGGTGCCGAAGCTCGGTGCTGCCGGGGAGAGGAGCACCACCCCGTCGGGCGCCGCCCACGCGAACCCGCGGGTGACGGCGGCGTCGAGGTCGTCGCACCGCACGAGCTCGAGGTGCTCGGCGGCGGTCGCGTCGATGGCCGCGGCGATCCGCTCGCCGCTGCTGGGGAGGGTCAGGGCCAGGGTGGGCTCCTGCCGCCCGGCGAGGGCGTGCGCGAGAGGGTGGTAGTCGATGCCGCGGTCGAACCCGCCGAGGATGAGCGCCACGCGGCGCCCGGGGAACGCCGCCACCGCGGCGATCGTCGGGAGCACGTTCGTCGAGAGGCTGTCGTCGTAGAACTCGACGCCCTGCACGGTGGCGACGTGCTGCAGCCGGCTCGACAGGTTGCGGTACCCCTCCGCCGCGGCCGCCAGGGCGTCGGGCTCGCTCGCCCCCTCGACCCCGGCCTCGGCGAGGAGAGCGGCGGCGATGGCGGCGTTCGTGGCGTTGTGCTGGCCCACCAGCCCCAGGTGCTGCCACCAGGGCACCGCCTGGTCGGCACCGACCCAGCGAACGGTGCCGCCGATCAGCGAGGCGTGGCCGCGCAGCTCCTCGTCCTCACCGCAAACGGCGACCCGCACGCCGGGCTGGCGGGTGATCGAGAGCTTGTCCGAGTAGTAGGTGTCGAGGCCGCCGTGCCAGTCGAGGTGGTCGGCGTGCAGCGAGGTCACGCCCACGACCGGCGGGGCGACGGCCACGTCGGTGGCCTGGTAGCTCGACACCTCGATGACCCAGAGGTCGTGGTCGTCGCCGGCTCCGGGGTCGTAGGGCGCGACGCCGAGGTTCCCGCCGACGAAGCACCGGACGCCGAGGCCGTTCGCG
Source organism: Actinomycetes bacterium (assembly GCA_025464025.1). The sequence goes on from JAODBP010000080.1 coordinate 5,552, forward strand.
AGGTGGCCGGCGATCGACACGGTGGTGCTCTTCCCCTTCGTGCCCGTCACGCAGATGACCCGCTCGCGGTCGACGTCGTGCAGCCAAAGGCCCATCCCGCCCACGACCGGGATGCCGCTGGCCTCGAGGTCCTGCACGTCCTGCCGGTACCGGCTGATGCCCGGCGTCTTCACGACGACGTCGCAGGTGGCCAGCAGCTCCAACCCCCCGGCGTCGGTGGCGGTCACGTCTTCGGCCGCCGGTCGGTCGTCGACCTGGATCGGCTCGATCCCGAGCGAGCGCAGGCGCCGCAGGTTCGCCGCGCCCTCGACGCCCAAGCCCCACAGCCCCACCCGGTCGTGGCGGACGAGGTCAGACCAGCCGAAGGTCGGACGCATGCGGCTCGGGGATGAAGTGCTGGCCGATCGGTGCGAGGAGCCGCTCGACGGCGTCGGGGGCCACGGGCGCCTCGGGCTCGAGGGCTCGGAGGACCTCGTTGGCGGCCCGGTCTGGGCGCTCGGCCGCCAGGTGCACGGCGGCGCGGCACTCCTCCTCGTCGCCCACGCACTCGAACGGCTTGTCGATCGAGGAGGAGCCGAGGAGGGAGCGGAACGTGTCGAGGAGCGTGGGATCCTGGAGCGGCTCCTGGCCCTGGAAGATGGCGTCGAGCTCCGTCCGGGCCAGGAACGGGCTGAGGATGAGGTCGATGAACACGCACTTGTCGCAGCGGCCGCACCACCGGTCCAGCCGCAGTGCGGGATCGATGTGGAAGGCGCGGTTGCACGAGCGGAAGGCTCGGTGGAACCGGGGCAGCCCGGCGAACTCCCGTGCGATCCACAGCTCCGAGAACGGGCGGAGGAGCGAGTAGTACTGCGGCTCGGGTCCGAGGATGCTGGCGATGCCAGCCCGGAACACCCGCTCGAAGTCGAGGCTCTTGGAGTGCTGATGGTTCACCGGCGTGCCGAGGTGCTCGCGGGTGGCCGATGACGCCGACCACTCGTTCGACATCACGACGGCGTCGCGGGCCGAGGTGACGGCGGCCAGCACGGCGATGGCCGAGATGATCCCGGTGATCGGGATGTGCCCGTTGAGGAACCCGAGCTCCCGCGACCGCAGGATCGACGGGTCGAGCTGCCGGCTTGCTCGCAGCACTGGCAGCTTGGTGGCGGCGGCGGCCGTCTCGATCGCCTCGAAGCGCGTGCCGGCCTGGCTGACGACGAACAGGGCGGCGTCCGGCGTCGTCCTCGTGACCAGGTCGACGGAGACGAGGGAGTCGAGCCCGCCGCCGAAGGGGACGAGCGGCTGCCGCACCACTGCCGGGCCGGCTCCGGCCGCCCGGCCCGGCACGGGGGTGCCGCCCTCGAGCCGGAGGCCGCGGAGGTCGAGGTCGTTGTGGTAGGCGAACTCGCCGAGGCCGTCGACGTAGTGGCTGTGGAGCAGCGACCGGACCTCGTCGGTGACCGGGACCGTGCCGAGGTCGACGACCTCGGGGGCGAACGCCTTGTAGTACGACACGCCGGCGAGCAGGAACACCAAGCCGGCCGCCGCCTCGGCGCCGGGCTCGTCGAAGCTCCCCTGGTCGAGCGTGACCCGCTCCTGGAAGCGCCGGCCGCCGACCTCGTAGGTGAACGTGAGCGTGGACGACCCCGCGTCGAGGTCGAGGTCCCGGTAGTGGAACGCCTCCGCTCGCACCGGGAGGTCAGCCGCAGTCATGTCGCGGCCAGGGTACTGGTCGGCCCTCGGTTGCGAGCGTGGCCCCCGGGTGCGCGCCGAGGGGCGAGCCCGGGGTGGGCTCGCCCCTCGTGGCCGCGGGCTGGATCAGTACCAGTTGCAGCCGTAGGCCTCGATGCCGATGATCTGTCCGGTCCACAGCTGCTTCATGTGGATGCACTGGCCGGTGTTCTTGGCCTGTTGCCAGGTGTTGTAGACCCAGTTGGTGTACGCCCCGGCGATGGCGATGCAGGCCGAGTTGCCCCGGCAGGCCGCCTTGACGATGCCGCCGACGTTCCACCAGTTCGCCTGCCAGCGGACGTCGTTGATGGAGTACCAGTCCTCGTGGCCCCACCACCGGTTGGCCGACACCGGGTCGACCATGACCGGCAGCTGCGCGCCGGCCAGCTCGACGTCGATGACGAGCTCGCCACCCTGGATCCGGTAGCGGGCGGGCACGGTGGCGCCGCTGGCGTCGACCGCGACGGCCGGGGCCAGGGTGGTCGTGCCGTGCGACGTGCGCACCTCGATGGCGCCCGTGGGCTCGTGCACGACCTCGGCGTCGGCCGGGAGCGTGACGGGGAACCGGTGGCGCTCGGCGGAGCGGTCCTTGATGATCAGGCCGAACTGGTCCATGCCAGCGCCGTCGCTGGCGGCGACGATCGTGGTGCCGTCGTCGGTGGTCCCGAGCTCGACGTAGCCGTCGTGCCCGGTCGCCACGCCCTCGATGCCCGTGTCGACGGTGACGACGCCGAGCTGGAGCTCGCCGTCGCGCTCGGCCAGCTGGTCGTTGGCGATGCCCTGGAACGGGGCGTGGCCCCGGAAGACCTCGACGGCGCGCTCGACAGCGCTCGAGGTGGCGTTGGCCGGCGACATCGACATCGCCGTCATGCCGACCACCAGCAGCGCGCCGACGAAGGCGGCCAGCCGGCGGGTGCGGTGCATGCTCATGGTTGCCTCCTTGCCGGACGTCACGGTGACGACCGGCGGTGGTGACACGGCCGGCGGGTGCGAAAAAGGGGGTGGACCCCCTTTCGGCGACCGGTCCGCCGTCTGCCGGGAGCCATGGTCCGCCTCGCCGATCGCACCATCACGAGCCGCCGAGCCGCCCTAACCTTCCGCGCCATGTCGTCCGAGGAGCCCGAGAGCCTCGACGACTACGTCGCGCAGGTGTGGACCTGGGCACGCAAGGGCGCTTCGAGCTGGCGCGCCGACATCCGCGAGGACGCCGCCCAGGAGGCCGCCGTGGAGGCCGTTCGCCGGGCGGGGTGGGGCGAGCGGGACGATGAGCCGTACTGGGTCAGGGCCGGCCACAACAAGGCGGTCGACCTCGACCGGAGCGAGCGCACCGCTCGAGGCGAGCCCGGGCGGCGCCGGCCGGAGGTGGAGGTCGTCCCCGAGCCGCACACGACCCTCCGAGGCCTCTGGGACCCGAAGCCCGAGCGGGAGCCGAGCGTCCTCCCGGAGCCGTTCGCCGCGGCCGACGATGGCGACGATCGGGTCGAGGCCGTGCGCGCCGCCGTGGAGCAGCTCGCCGAGGGCGACCGCGTCCTCCTCCGACTGCTGGCCGAGGGCATCCAGCACCGGGACATCGCCGAGCAGCTGGGCGTCACGGCCGACACCGTGCGCCAGCGGGTGGCCGCCCTCCGCCGGCGCTTCCAGGCCGCCGTCGCGCCGGCGGCACCGACGGGCCTGACCCTCGAGGCCATCGGCCTGGGCTTCCTCGGCCGTCGTGCGGACCTGGCCCGGCGGCTGCCCCAGGTCGCGCTCGAGAACCAGGGGCGCTACCGCGAGCACGATCGCTGGGCTGACGCCTACCAGCAGGTGCGCGCCGGGCAGCTCGGGCCAGTCGGCGACGTGCCCGACGACGCTGCCATCGTCGCCGCCCACCTCGGCTGGCGGCTGCTCGCCGGGGCGCGGCCCCGCTGCTGGGCCAAGGAGGCCGCACCGGCGCGGTTCCAGCCCCTCCGGGGCCAGGCCGACAGCGTGTGGGCGATCTGCCTCGTGCTGGCGCTCCAGTCCGCTCGCGAGCCGGCCACCCTGTGGCTCGAGCTCCAGGCCCGGGTCGAGCATCGTTGCGCCCTCGGCCAGCTCGAGGGCATCAGGCTCGACCAGGCCCAGTCCATCATCCGTGCTGACGAGCGCCACCCGCTCCCGGCCCCGCTCGTGGCTGCTGCGGAGGCGTTCGCCGCCTCCATCTGCCGCATCGAGCTCTTCCGCTCCTAGGTGCCCGCCATGACCACGATCTCCGAGACCTTCCTCGCCCGCCTCCGGGAGTCCGCCGAGGCCCTCACCCTCGTCGACCCGTTCCTCACCTGGGGGGTGGCGGCCTACGCCGAGCTGTGGGAGCTGGGCGACACCGACGACTTGGTCGACGGCCGGGCCCTGGCGTTCGAGCCGGGCGACGGGCCGGCACCCTCGCAGGGGGACTTCGCCGGCGCGCCGTCGGCCTTGCACGCCTTCCTGGGGCGCGCCGCCTCGACGGTCGGCGAGGGCGTGCCCGGTGATCCGGCGCTCGACGTCACCTACCGCATCTACGTGTGCGTTCGGCGGGCCGTGGAGCTCGCCGAGGACATCGCTGTCGACGTGCCCGGGGTTCGGCCGGCGGGCGTGGCGGCCGTGGCCGTCGGCTCGGCGGCCACGGCGTGGGTCGATGTCGTCACGCTCGAGGTCGTCGACGTCGGCGGGCGCCTCGTCGGCCTCTCGCTGGACGGTGAACCCGACGACGCGGGGTTCACGCCCCGCCAGGCGATCGCCGCCTTGGCCGCCGCAGCCCTGTCCCTTGCCGACCACCTCGAGCAGCACGACGTCGAGACCGCCGCGGCGCTGCCGACAGCCACACGGTGGGAGGCGGCCCTCGCCCTGTTGCAGCGGGCCGACGCCCTCGCTGCGCCCAGCCTCGACCTCGTGGTCGACCGATCGGCGCGCGCCGGCGCGGTCGACGGCCTCCGGTCCGTGACCGACGCCATCGACGAGGTCGGCTTCGCTCGCATCGCCATCGCCCTCGAGGAGCTGGCGGCGACGACGGAGGAGGGCTTGGGCACGGTGGCACCCGAGGCGTGCCGGGCGCTCCGTGCCGCCATCGTCGACGCCGACGCGCGGGTCAACGGCGGCGCGCTGGTGCGGACGGCGATCGACGCCCACGAACGCCTGGCCCGCCGGGTGGTCGAGGAGGCGGTGGAGGCATCCGACTCGGTGTACACCAACGCCTTGCTCGACCTCGACGACACGGTGCAGCGGGCGAAGGAGGCCGCTCGGTCGGCCGCCGTGCTGGCCCGGCGGGGTCAGTCGGCCCGACGCTCGTGGCGGCAGGCGGAACGCCGGTGGGCGACGCTCGACCCGGTGGTGGCCAGAGCGTGCGCCGACCGATCGGCCAGCGCGGGGACGGCGCCGTCGGTGCTGACGTTCGACGCCGCCATCGGGATCACGGGGACCAACCGATGAGCGGCCTCGAGGCTCGACGCGAGTGGGCGATGTGGGGCCCGGGAGGGGACGACCCGCAGGCGTACGCCGACCTCGCCTCGTTCGTCGTCGAGCAGCTCCACGTCGGTCACCGGTTCAACGTGAACCTGCGCCACGACGGCAGTCCGGCGGGCATCCGTGACGCGGCGGCCCACGTCTACCGAGCGTTCCAGACGGCCAACCTGCCGTATCGCTGGCAGGCGTGGTCGCCGAGCCGGGCGCAGTGGATCAAGGACCCGGGCTGGTTCGGCGAGCAGTCCGGCACCTGCCTCGACTTCGCCGTGAGCTTCGCCGCTGTGCTGCTGGCCCACGACGTGGCGCCGGTCCTGGCGGTACGGCGCGGGCACGCCTACGTGTGCGTCGACCTCACGCGGCAGCCGCGCCGCGGCGGCGGCCATCGCGGGGAGCCCATGTTCGGTGGCGCGCTCGGCACCGGCCGGGTCGTCCGCATCGGCGACGACGACCTGGTCGCGGAGGGTCTGCTGCTCGATGACAACGACCGGTGCGTCCCGGTGGACATCACGCAGTCGTCCTCCACCGCGCTCGTGCAGGGCCGGCGCCCCACGTTCGAGGACGCCATGAGACTGGCCCAGGACGGCTACGACTCCCGGTCCGACCTCTGGCTCGTCGACGTGCTCGGCCTGCAGCACGACGACCCGGCCATCGTTCGCAGCCCGTTCGACGACCGGCAGCGCCCCCGCCCGGCGATCACGACGCTCGTCCCCGACGTCGCCACCGTGGGCTACCGGCGCCAGCCGGCGATCGAGGAGGCGATGGCCGACGAAGGCGCCGTCGGGCTCGTGCTCCACGGGTCGCAAGGCGTCGGCAAGAGCCTGGCCGCGCTCGTGGGCCTCAAGTCCCAGCACGCGCTGGCCGGCTGGTTCCTCAACGCCACCGACCGCGACTCGCTCGTCACGTCCCTGGCCTTCGCCGAGCTCGTCGAGGTCCAGGTGCGCGACTCGGCGATCGCGACGGGTGAGGAGGCGAAGTGGTTCGCCGGGCAGGCGATCGCCCGCCTCGGCGGCGACCAGCCTTGGATGGTCGTCCTCGACAACGCCGAAGCCGGCCCGGCCGACATCGCCGACATCCTCCCGCTGCCGCGCGGCGAGCACGGCCAACGCCTCGTCGTGACCACGACCCAGGACTCGTGGTTGCGGTGGGCCCAGGGCCGTCCGGGGTGGCGGGTGTGCGAGGTGCCGCCGTTCGACGACACCGCCCTGGACGAGTTCGGCGTGCCGCCGGACGCTGACCTGCGCCGGCTGATCGACGGACGAGGCCTGTTCGCCAGCGCCTTCGGCCGTGCGGCTGCGGCCGGCGTCGACCTCCAGGTCGGCGACGGCGAGCCGGGCTCGGTCGATCTGGCCGCCGCCCTCCTGTGGCGGGCGGTCCGCGGGCACCTGGCCGCGCAGGGCGACCTCGGGTCGGCGGCGATCCGGTGCGCGCAGGCGGCCGCCTACCTCCAGCCCGATCGCATCGCCGAGGAGACGCTCGCAGCGGTCGCCCTCGAGGGGATCGGCGCCGATGCTGCTCGCCAGGTCGTCGACTCGCTGGTGGGGACGGGGGTCCTCTCGCTGTACGAAACGGGGACCGTCCGGATCCACCGGCTGGTGGCCGAGGCCGTCCGCAGCACGACGGCGACCCTGGAGGCCCTCAGCGTCGTCGGTGCGCAGGCGTACGTCGAGGACGCCCGCTACCGGGCCGACACCGATACGCAGCGGCTCCTCGACGAGCTGCTCCGCGCCCCGTGCGACGACCATGCCGCCTGGGTCGCCGCTGCCGACGGGGTGATCGCCCTCCTCGAGCACCGGGGCAAGGCCGGCGTCGCCGACGCCACGGCGGCCCAGATCGTGTCCCGCCTGGCGGACGTCGACCGGGACACCCTCGACCGCGACACCGCGCTCCGGCTCGCCGCCGCCCTGCACGCCCGCGCCCGGGCGGTGAACCAGAGCGCCAAGGCGGGACCGCAGGACGCGCTGGCCGCCATCACCGAGTTCGTCGACCCGTCGGAGCAGCTGCGGACCGCCCACCGTGACGACCTCGGCATCTCGAAGTGCACCACGATCCGGGCGCTCCTCATGGGCAAGGCGGCGAAGACGGTGGAGGAGCTCCTGCGATCCCGGGACATGCTGACGCGGGCGCGCGACGAACGGCGCAAGGCGTGGGGCGAGGTGCACGAGGACACGGCACGGGCCGAGTTCAATCTGGGCAACCCGAACATCAAGCTGGCCCAGCGCGACCCTGCGAACGCCCCCGGGTACCTCGCGGCCGCCCGGTCCGCCTACGACAAGGCGTGGGAGATCCGCAGGGCGCTCTTCCCGACGGCCAGCCACCCGTTCCGCGCCGCGTCCGAGCATGGCTGGGCGCTCGCCGACTACTACGAAGCGGTCATCGTCGCCGACGACCCGGTGGTCCGGCAGGCCCTCCTTCGGAAGGCGGAGCGCCACGCCCGGGATGCGGCGCTGATCCGGGAGACGTTGGACGGACCGCTCGACCTGGGTGACACGATCAAGTCGACGAGCCTCGCCGCCAAGATCTCCGACGTGCGCGGCGCGTTCGCCGAGCACACCACTGCCCGGTTGCGCACCGATCGCCGGGCCGCCCAGGCCGATGATCGGGCCGACGCCCGCTGGCCCGAGCAGTGGCCGGCGCCGGTCACCGTCGAGGGTGCGGCCAACGCTGAGCGAGAGGTGGCGACGCGGCACGCCGACACCCGGTCGGAGCTGACCCGGTGGGGGGTGACGTCGGGGATCGCTCTCCCGCTGCTCTCGCAGCCGGGGCTGGGCTGCGTGGTCACGACCCGACACGGGGGCTACGGCAAGCAGGGCGAGGACGGCGACGGGCGGTTGCTCGACTTCGGGAGCCTCAACCTCGGCGACCACGTGGGCGACGACCCCGCCGTCGTGCGGCGCAACCGGGCGCTGGTCTGCGCCGTGCTGGGCGTGACCGCCCTGACCATCGCCGACCAGCAGCACGGCAACCGGGTGGCGGTGATCGACGAGCACCGGCGCTTCGCCGGCCACGGCGGGCAGGAGGAGTCCCAGCGGCTCCTCCCGGCCACCGACGGGCTCGTCACCGACCTGGTGGGAACGCCCCTCGTGATCCTGGTGGCCGACTGCGTCCCGGTCGTGCTCCACGATCCCGTCCGGCGGGCGCTCGGCGTGGCGCACGCCGGTCGCAACGGGACCGTCACTGGGGTGGTCCCGGCGGTCATCGACACCATGCGTGAGCGGTTCGGGACGGACCCGGCCGACCTGGTGGTCGGGTTCGGACCGCACGTCGGTGCCGGGGACTACGAGGTGGGCGCCGCCGAGGTGGCGTCGTTCCTCGACGCCGTCGACGGTGACGAGCAGCTCCTGACGTGGACCGACAGGGAGGCGGGCAAGGCCAGCCTCGATCTCGAGGGCGCGCTCCGCATGCAGCTCTCGGCCGCGGGTGTGCCCTCCGGGGCGGCCATCACCGCCGGGGTCAACACCCGCCGGGCCACCCACACGTTCTTCTCCGACCGGCACGCGCGGTTCGACCGCCGTGGCGCGCAATGCGGGCGGTTCGCCCTCGTGAGCTGGCTGACCTGACGCCATGGCCACGGCTTGGTTCGACCTCCACCGCGAGCGCCTGCGCGAGCTGTTCCGGGTCCTCGGCATCTCTGACCACTGGTCCGACGACCTCGGGCAGCTCGTGCGGTGGATGGAGGAGACGTGGCTCGGCGCCGAGCACGGGCGCCAGTCAGGGAAGCCGGTCTACACCCCGGCCGACCGAGACGCGGCCCTGCCGCTGCTGACCGAGATGGGGCTCGTCGGCGCCGTCGAGCCGCCGGCCGACCGCTACGGCGAGATCGTCGTCCTGGGCGCGGCGGGCATCGGCCTGCACCGGCGGCTGGGGCTGGTGCGTTCGAGCGGCGTCACCGCCGACGGGCTCACCGTGCTCGCGGGCCTTCGCCCCCACGAGCAGCAGGAGCGTGACGGCGGGCTCGACGAGTTGCTCGATGCGGGCGGACGCTTCGCTGCCGCCCCGGGCTGGGGGGTCCCGGCACTGCTGGCCCGCCAGCGCGACCTCCTGGCCGCCGCCGGCATCGATGACCAACACGCCGCCGCCGCCGTCGTGCTGCCGAGTGAGACGGACCTGGCCGAGCTGCTCCTGCTGAAGCAGTGGCCGGAGGCGGTCGCGGTGTCGACGACCCATGCGCCCCCGCATCCGGTCGTCAACGAGCTCGGGCAGCGGGCTTGGGCGTTGCGGACGTGGCGCGCCGAGGGGCAGGTGTCGACGCTCCGGCTGCTGAACGGCACGCCCGTCGAGCGGCGGGGGTCCGACGGCTCGCCGCGCCCGTCAAGACCGACCACACGGTCCACGTTCGCCGAGTGGATGGCTCTCGTCGCGGCGGACACGTCGCCTAGCTCGATCCTCGCCGTGGTGAACCAGCCGCATCTCGGGCGCGTGCGGCTCCAGCTGCGGTCACAGCTCGCGGATGGCGACCTCGCCGGCGTGCACCTCGACGTCGCCGGCTGCGCGACCCTTGCCGAGGTCGACCTGGTCCTCGTCCTCGGGGAGATCCCGGCGTGGATCCGTGCGGACGGTGTCCTGTGAGCCGGGTCGGGCCGTCCGTCAGCGTCGAGGTCGGCGGCGTCTCGCGAAGGTCCGCTTCCGAGACGTTCAGGATGTTCGACTCACGAAGCAGGAGCCACGGCAGAGCGAATGCTGCACCGCGCCGACGACACGACGAAGGATCAGCGAGCAGCGTCAGCCGATCACGTCGACCGCGAGAAGGCCGGCGACCTGCGGAAACGCAGGTCGATTACGGAGACCGCAGGTCGAAGTGGTGGAGCGGGTGACGGGAATCGAACCCGCGTTCTCAGCTTGGGAAAAATTCCGGAGCGGATTTCGGCGGACGGCTCCGGACAAAACCGCAGGTCAGGAGGGGTGCGCGGACCACCCCGGACCCCTGCGGACGCGACCGGATGTTGAATAAATGTTGAATGACGGGCCGTCAGCGGGCCTTCCCGGCAACAGCTGACCGCCCCACCGGTCGCATCGTCAACCAACCGGACGCGCGCCCCGCGAAGCCCGCGGGCGAAGCGTCACCGGCGAGGAGTCGGCGATGGAGAAGCTGCTGTTGAAGCCCGAGGAGGCCGCCGCCGTCCTCGGCATCGGGCGCAGCAAGATGTACGAGCTCCTCGCCGCAGGACTTGTCGAGTCGGTCCGGATCGGCAGCTGCCGCCGGGTCCCGCGCGCTGCGCTCGAGGTGTTCGTCGAGCAGCTCCGCGCCGCCGACTCCTACCTCGCCTCCTAGCTCATGATCTCGCCGTCGCCGGCGTCACGCCCGGCGCGCTCGGGCACTGCCCCGGCGACGGCAACCCACGATCGAAACGAGGTCGACCATGTCGATTCGGACCCGCAAGCTCAAGACCGGAGGACGGGCCTACGACGTTCTCATGCGTCGCCCCGACGGCTCGCAGTTCGCCAGGTCGTTCCGCACCCGGCGCGACGCCGAGACGTGGCAGGCCCAGCAGAAGGCCGACATGTCGCGGCGGTGCTGGCACGACCCCACCGCCGGCGCCGTCGAGTTCGGCGAGTACGCCGAGGAGTGGTTGCGCAACCGGGTGAACCTGCGGCCCAAGACCGTCGCGGTCTACCGGAGTCAGCTGCGATGCCACATCGTCCCGGCCTTCGGCGGCCGCAGCCTGATCTCGATCACCAAGCGCGACGTCCGCTCCTGGCACGCCGATCTCTCGCGCCGCAAGACCCCGATGGTCGCGGCCAAGTCCTACCGACTGCTGGCCACCATCATGAACACGGCGGTGGACGACGACCTGCTCCCGGGCACGCCCTGCCGGCTCCGAGGTGCCGGCGGCGAAGGCAGCGCCGAGCGTCCGCTGTTGAGCATCGACGAGGCCTACGCGCTGGCCGATGCCATCGAGCCGCGCTTCCGGGCGTTCATCCTCCTCGCCGCGTTCTGCGGCCTGCGCCTCGGCGAGCTGCTGGGGCTGACCCGGGCAGACGTGGATCTCCTGCACCGGAAGCTCTCGGTGACCAAGCAGCGCCAGGAGGTGGACGGCGGCATCCAGATCACGCTCCCGAAGACGGCCGCCGGCGTGCGCTCGGTCGGCATCCCCGCCGCGATCGTCGGCGACCTGGAGGCGCACCTCGCCACGTGGGCGGAGCCGGGCCTGCACGGCGTGTTCTTCGCCGGACCGCTCGGTGGCGTCCGCCGCGCCGCGTTCTACACGGCGTGGGCGGCGGCCAAGGAGGCCACCGGGCTCCGCGAGGGCATCCGGCCGCACGACCTGCGTCACCTCGCCAACACCCTGGCGGCGCAGGTGCCGGGCACGACGAGCAAGGACCTCATGGTCCGGATGGGCCACCGGTCCTCGCAGGCTGCGCTGCGCTACCTCCACGCCAGCGAGACCGCCGACCAGGCGATCTCCGCCGGCATCGACGCCGCCATCCGCCGGAACCAGCAGCAGGAGGGCGGTACCGAGTACCGCCTGGGCTGACCCGGCTCAGGGGCCGAGCCCAGGAAGCTCCGGTCCCGTCGTCGTCTGGCGGGGGCCTGGTGTGCCGATGCCGGCCCAGTGAGCGATGAGATCGCGGTTCGGGAGGAGCAGGTCGATCTGTTCGAGCTCGACGATGTGGGGCCAGTGCTCGAGGATCCACGCGTTGCGTCGCTCCTGCGATCGGCTCGCTTCGACAAGGCGGGCGTGCAGGTCGGTGCTGCCGATCCGGCCGGCGATGAGGCCGTCGACGATGTGCCGCTGATCGGGCGGCGCGCCATCGAGGACCGCCTTGAGCTCGGCGCGCCTGGCGGCCAGCTCGGCCCTCGGCCGTTCCGGCGGGCTGGTAGGCGTGGAGGTGCCGGACTGTCGGAGCCAGGCTTCGGTGTCGACCAGCTCGCGGGTCAGCTCGTGCCATCCGACGGCACCGGCAGGGTCGTCGGGCTCGGGCCCGAGCCCCGGGACTCGTTCGTCGATGGCGTGGCGGGCGCGCCAGACAGCGACCTTGGCCGTGACGTCGTCCCAGAGGAGCGCGCCGACCTGTGCCGTCGGCCGGTCGCCGAGCCAGCCGGTCAGCCAAGTCGGCGGGTCGGCTTGGAGATCGTGCGCGGACCGATCGGCGGCGAGTGCTGAGGCACGGGCAAGCAGCGCGGCGTCGCCGGGTGCCACGCCATCTCGTTCGAGTTGCTGGCGCCATCGTTCGGCGTGCTGCTCGGCGGCGCGGTCGAGCTGGCGGAGGGTTCGGCGGGCGAGGTCGGTGAGCGGGACGGGGTCGGCGTGGTCGACGACCTGGAGCTCGGCCCAGGGGACGGTCCGCACCGCGGTGCTGCCGGTCGCGCTGACGAACCGGATGGCGGCGGTGCCGCTGTTGTCGTGGACGGCGAGGACGGTGCCGATGTTGTCTCGGTCGAGGGCGTGGACGCGGCGACCTTCGCGGAGCAGCGCTCGTGTCTCGCGTGCGTTGCGGGCCTGTTCGGCGAGGAGGTCGGGGTGTGGGCCGTCGCATCGTCGTTCGGCGCGTCGGGCCACGGCGGCGAGCCGGTCGAGCTCGGCGAGCGGGTGGGCAGCGGCGAGTTCGGCGACGACGAGAGCATCTGTGTCGAGTCGACTGGCGAAGGTCTTCGCGCCGCTCCGGCGGAAGCGGGCGAGAACTGCTTCTTCTGGGTCGCTGGTCTCACCGGGTAGCGGGATGCCGTGGTCGGGGTGCCGCTCGGCCAGCTCGGCGGCTTGGTCGGCGGTGGCGTAGAGGTGCGCACTGGTCCGGGCTCGGGAGAGGGCGACGTACGCGGCTTCGCGGTTGAGGCCAGCTGGCCCGACCACAAGCACGACGTCGCAGGTGAGTCCTTGCGACTGGTGGATCGTGAGGGCGTAGCCGTGCTGCACGCTCGCGGTCACGTAGCTGCCGTCGAGCACGACCCGCTCACCGGTCGGTCGGATGGTGACGGCCATCGCCCCAGTGCGGGGGTTGACGCCGGCGACGTCGGCCAGCGTCCCGTTCGCCACCGACGCCCGATGGCCGGCGTGGTCCCGCTGGTGCGGGTCGTTGCGTCGCAGCACCACCCGGTCACCGACCCGGAACGCTCGGTCCCCGAGATCCAAGGCGGGGCCTGAGAGCTGACCCGCCTTCTGGAGGCGGTCACGGGCGAGTCGGTTCACCCCGGCGGCTTCGGCTCGCGTGCCGGCGACGACGAGGACATCGCAGCCTGCCTCCCGGTGCGTCCACCAGTCCTCGACCACCTGGCGATGCAGCCGGACCGGATCCTCAGCGAGCGTGACCCGATCGTGGGCGCCGTACGCGTCCCACGCGACCGCAACGTCGCCGTGACGCAGCTCGTCGAGGGCGTCGCGTTCCCACTGCTCGGCCTGACGCCGTACAACGGTCAGCTCGCAAGCCTGGTCACCCAGGATCTCGACGGCGGCTGTGAACCCGCCGCCCGCGGAGATCTCGGGGAGTTGGTGGTCGTCGCCGACGAGGACCACCTTCCCGCCGGCGCTGAGGACCCGGTCGACCGTGGCGGCCAGGTCGCGGGTGCCGCTCATGGCTGCCTCGTCCACGACCACCACGGTCCGGGAATCCACCGGGGGCGGGTGGTGGAGGAAGCGGGCGATGGTCTGCGACGCGATGCCGGCCTCGTGTTCGATCTCGCGGGCTGCTCGGGCGGACGGCGCGAGTCCGAGCACCTCGAACCCGGCCGACTCGTACGCGGCCCGCAACGCGGCGAGCGCCGTGGTCTTCCCGGTACCGGCGCGACCCACGAGCACCTCAACGGCGTGCCCCTGGGACGCGAGCCGAGTGACGGCACCGCGCTGGTCCTCGCCGAGCCGCACGCCGGGCCGGAGCCGTTCCACAGAGGCGACAGCCGCGGCGAACTTCTCGTCGCTCACGACCGCCCGGCCGGCGCCGACGCCGGCGCGGACGAGGTGGATGTACCGGGCCTCGAGGGCGAGCAGCTCCCGGGTCGTCCAACGGAGCATCGTCGTGTCCGCCACGTCCCGATCGGGCAGCCGTATCGACCCTGCGGCCGTGGCGACCGGCACCAGTTCCGGGTCGGCCAGGATCCGGTGCGCGAGCCGTTCGACCTCGGCGACGTGGGCACCCGGGATCGAGCCGGCGACCGCCTGAAGGACCTCGCCGCGGCTGAAGGTCGAATCATGCGCGGTGAGCCGGGAACGCAGCAGCTCGTCCCGCCAACCCGGGAACGCCGCCTCCGACACGACCGGCCATCCGGGAACGCCGACATCACGGGAAGCGGCCGTTCCCAGGAGGCCATCGAGCCGGTCGGGACCCCAACCAGCGTCGACCGCCCGGGCCACCCAGCCGGCCCGGAGGTCCGTCCCCGGAACGACGGTCTTGGCCGGACGGGTGGCGGCCATCGCGTTGGCTGCCGCGGCGGGTCCCGAGCGGCCGTGGTCCTCGAGCCATTCCCGGATCTGTTCCCGGCGGGTCGAGAACAGGCGGAGCACCGGGCCGGGAACGCCGGCGACCTCGGCGGTGTCATTCCGCAACGACCCCCACTCGATTCCCAACCGTTCGGTGAGCTCCCGACGAAGCACGCTCTGGAACAGGACCCCGGCCGCCCGCTTGTTGGCGTACAGCGCCCGACCGTCGAGCGCCGTCCACCGCCCGTCGACTCCCTGGGCCATGTTCGCGACCAGGACGTGCCAGTGCAGGTGCGGATCCCCGGCCCGACTCGTCCGATGCGGGAACCGGGCGGCGACGAATCCGGACGTCGCCATCCGCCACGTCCCCCACGTCGCGCCCGACTGCTCCGGGGCCTGACGGTTCGAGCCCCGGCGAACGAAGCACGCGTCGCGCTCCAACCACGCCAACGCCTCGTCCAGCGCCGTCCCTGCAGCGTCGAGCACGGCGCCCTGGACCCGCGGGTCACCGAGTCCGTAGATCACGGACACGGACTTCGGAACCGCGAACGTCAGATCGAACCCCGGCACCCGCGCCTTGCGGGCCCGAAGCTGCTCACCGTTCGGCGTCAAGGCCGTGCCAGGCGCCAACCCGGCCATCACCGCCCGCAGATCCGACGGCACCACCTCGCCCGACAGGCCGAGCCCAGCGATGCCGCCGCCGGTCCACTCGCCGACGCCTTCGCCCGAGCCCGTGTAGTAGTCGTCCAGACCCGACGCGACCTGCGCCAGGTAGTACTCCTCCACCCCGACCCGCAGCTTCCACAACGACAGCACTGACCAAGTGCGACCGCCAGGAGCACCACCTGCGTCGCCGTGCAGCACCCGGGTGCACATGTGCGAAGGGTGTCGGGTTGCAGTGCGAAGGGTGTCGGGTTGCAGTGCATGATCGATGGGGTGGGACAGGACGGGCTTGTGGCCGTGGCCTGGTGGCTTGTGGGGGGGGCGGTCAATCGTGGGGCTCTACGTGACGATGACCTCGAGCGCCTCTATCGAGGTACGGCGCCCCGGTGACGAGGCACTTTCACAGCACGTTCGAAATGCGCAGGCCGTCCCGCGTGCGGCTGACCTGGACTTGGCGCCGACGGCTCATCAGCAAGGGGGGGCCCTTTTGGGGGCGATGGGGCTTCCCCATTTGAGAAGGTTCGGGGCTCGCGACCGCCCGACCCGAGTCAAGTGGCGCCTTCCAACGGCTCGTCGTCCCCCAGGCACCGGCCCTAGGGGTAACGCTACGGTCGATGCGATGGCGAGGCCGGTCGACTCACTCCTCCGACCCTTGCTCGATGAGGTAGTCCGCGGGCAGCGTCTCTCAATGATCGGCTCGGGCCTGTCACACAACGCCGTGGTGACCAGCGGTGATCCGCCGCCCGACTCAGGTGGCCTAGCGCGTCCTGACCCCGGGACGATCGCGGTGAATGCGATTGATCACTATGGCGACGAGGTCGTCATGGTCTTCGCGGTGTAGCCGTGGATGGGGACGCGCCGACTCCGGCGCCCGCGGGTCAGTACCTCGCACGACGGCGTAACCACCTCGGATCGATCAAGAAGGATCTCGGTGACCTTCAGGGCTGGCGCTCGCTGATTGCCGAGCTGATCCAGAACGCCGACGACGCCAGCGACGCGACCGAGATGTCATTCACGATCGACGACGACGCAGTGACCGTGTGGAACGACGGCACGTTCTCGAGGTGCGATGAACTGGACGCTCAGACCTGCCCCCGGCAGCGGAAGGGCGAGCCTGCCTGCGACTTCCACAGCTTCAGCGATGTCGCCGGCGGCGCGAAGGAGGATCGAGACGACGCCACTGGTGCGTTCGGGATCGGCTTCACGGCGGTCTACCAGGTCACCGATCTCCCGGTCCTCCGGTCGGCTGGAAAGCGGTGGACGATCGACGAGACGAAGCCCGAGGAGTCGCGGATCTACAGCGAGGATGTCGCTGACGAAGGCGGAACGATGTTCCTGCTGCCATGGGCGCGCGAGCTGAGCGTCATGCGACAGGAGCTTGAACAGCCGATCATCACTTCAGATTCGATTAGAGAGCTGACGGACGAACTCTTCGCGTTCGTGCCTGAAGCGATGCTGTTCCTCCGCCGTCTCACTCGCATCGGGGTGCGCTCGCAGGGTCGGTCGGTGACCTTCAGTAGGAAGCGAGCGGGTACGACGATCGAGGTCCGCTCGACCGAGGCCCGAGATTGGCAGTGGTATGTCCTCGAGGGCTCGCTTGGCCTCGCTGAGGAGCTGCGTCGGGCACATCCCAACGAACTACGTCGTCGTCGTTCCCCATCGGTCGCCGTCGCGATCAACCTCACGGACGAGTCGTTCGATGGGAGGTTTTACGCGACCCTGCCGACCGATGAGCCCACGTTGCTTCCGTTCTCCGTCCAGGGGTCGTTCTTTCCCAAGCCCGACCGGAAGCGGATCCGGCTCGACAACGCGCCTCGCGATGAGTGGAACAGAGCGATCATCGCCGAAGCTGCTGCACTACTCGCACGATCTCTGGAGCCGATTCGTGACGCAGCCGGGGATGAAGCCTTGGTCTCGATCCTCGCCGCGGCGTTCGACCTCCGCCGGCGAGCACAGTCCGGTGAGGTTGACCGAAGCTTCGCCACGTGGTGGACGGAGCTCTCGCGCACCCTCCCGACTGCCGAGGTGGTCCCGACGGTCTCGGGAGGACACTGCTCACCGCAGACCGCGTTGCTGTGGGGTGGGCACGACGTAGAAGCAGATGC
Source organism: Actinomycetes bacterium (assembly GCA_025464025.1). The sequence goes on from JAODBP010000080.1 coordinate 22,836, forward strand.
CGGTCCCTTGCTCGCTGGACTCGGCCTCGATCTGGTCTCCTCGAACGTTCGAGCGGCGTGGTTCTCGTTCCAGGAAGCCAACGGCCTTCGCCAGATGGGACTTGAGCACGTAGCGGCGGCGCTGATGCGGGCGGACGCACGTGCGCCAGAGGGCTGGGCACGTGGGGTGGCTTCCACAGAGCTTGCCCGGCTCTGGAGGCTGCTCGACCATCTTGTCGCCACGCGGGGTCGCTCCACGGCCGAGAGTCGCGAGGCGTTGCCGCGCCTGCGGATCTTCCCGCTGGTTGACGGAACTTTCACCGAAGCGGATAGAGCGCGGACCGCCGTGTCCGGGACGGTCAACCTTCTCGCTGATGCCGCGATCGCGGCTCCGCTGCTCGACGGTGGGCTACGTGAGTGCCCGGGCCTCCTAGCGCTCGTACGCGAGGTGTCGCCCGCGGACATGGTTGCGTGGGTTGACGGAGCGCTCCAGGGCGAGGTGATCCCGGCTGGCTTCGATCTGGGCCGCTTCCTGGACTGGTTCACCAACCGGGAGGACGCTGTCCTCGCGTCAGTGCCCGACCGACTTCGGGATCTGCCCGTATTCCCGACGGGCCGCGGGTTTCGGCCTCTCGGCGCGCTTGCGTTGCCGGTCGAAGGGTTCCGGGATCCGCTCGATCTCGCAGAGGTGTTGCACCTTGAAGGACGTCCCGCAAGTACTCGGGCCTTCCTACTGGGGCTCGGTGCGCCGGAGCTGACACTTGCTCACTACTGCACGGAGTTCGTCCCACGAACGGTGGAGTCAGGCATCGACGACCGTCAGCGGCGTGCGCTGCTGGACCTCCTCGCCGCTGAACTGTCGCGGATCCAAGATGACGAGGAGGTCCACGAAGCACTTGCAGACCTCCCACTGGTCTCCTGCACGGACGGCGTCTTTCGGAGGGGAACCGACGTCTACTCCGCGGGGGTGGACCCCCTGCTTGTCGGCCCGGACCGTTCGATGGCAGCGACGCCCGCGTCGCCGGGGGTTCGCCGGCTGTACGAATGGCTGGGAGTGTCTCCCACACCACGCCCCACTGATGTGGTTAACCACTGCCACTCCCTTCGGTCCGCGCCGTCGAACCTGCGCGACGCGGCGACTGCGGTGCTGCGCCACCTGAAGGCGCAGCGGGAGGAGGCGTTGGAGCGTGACTTCGCTGCGCTGCAGCAACTGCCGTGGCTTCCCGTCCAGGGTGACCGGCCTCGGGCCGCCACGCCGGAAGCCGTGCACACGATCTTCCGACAGAACCTGTTCCGCTCACAGGCGGACTTCCTCGACATCGGCCAGCGAGATCAAGCCAGCTGCACCGCGGTACTCCAGTGGCTCGGCGTGCCAACGGATCCCACGGTCGAACAGGTGGTAGCTCATCTCCTCCACTGTCGCGACTCAGGTACGCCCGTGAAGACCGACATGTGGAACTTCCTCCAGGGGCACTTCGACGACCCGGCTCTCGAGCGCCTCGTGTCTGAGCCGTGCATCTTGCTCGACGACGGTTCGTACGTCCTGGGTAGCCACTGCTTCTGGTCCGAGAACCCGTTCGGACGGCTTCGACACCACCTCGGTGAGCGCTTCCGTCAGTGGAGTGAGCTCTTCGAACGCGTAGGTGTTCGAGATCGACCCGCGGTGACCGACGCTGTTGACGTACTGCAGGCCATCGCGGTCGCGCACGGCGGCGCTGACGAGCCCCTCCTCTCGGCCGACGTAGAGATCGTCGAGTCATGCTGGGTCCTTCTGGACCGCCTCGTGCGCGATGGCTCGATCGAAGATTCAGATCTCATCGAGCTTGCGTCGACGGAATGCGTCCTCGCGGCTGACCGTTCGCTTCGGCGCCCGAGCGATGTGCTCTTCCGTGACTCCAGCGCGATCACTTCGGAGTTCGATGAGGAAGCACGGCGCTTCCTCATCGCTCGACCGGAGAACGAAGCACGCGCTCTGGAGGCTGCCGGCGTCCGGCACTTGCGAGATGCCCTCACCACGAGTGTCGTTGAGCGTGCCGATGCCGAAGGATCGTCTCTCCTCGAGCGTCGGTTCCATGAACGTCGTCTGCTCGTCCTACGGGTACTTGCCGCAGTTGACGCCGATGCTTCGACAAAGGTGTCGCAGTTCGCTCAGGGCGTCGAGATCGTGCCGTTGCTTCAGCTGGCTGTGGTGGAGCAGATCGAGTTGGCGGGAAGACGATTCGAGAGCCGCTCGCTCGCCCGGACCGCGCTGTTCAGAGCCGAGGCACACGAGATGCTGGTCGCGGATGGGGATGCGGGCGATCGACGCTGGGACGAGATCGCTACGGAGCTTGCCTTCGCGCTGGGCGTAGACGCCGCGGACGTCCCCAGCACAGCGATCGCCTTGAAGCTCGTGCTCGAGGACAACTCATCCGAATCCGTGGTCCGGGCCCTCGACGCCATGCGGTTCCCTCCTCTCGACGAAGCGATCGAGGTCGAGATCGCAGATGAAGTCATGGACCCCTTCGCGGAGGACGACGACGACGACGTGGACCCGGGGGCGCCGGAGGAGGAATTCTCTGATGAGACGCTGACGGACTTCGCTGACGAGGAGACTGGAGACCCCGAAGGGTCTTCGCCGAAAGAAGCGTCCGCTGCTTCCTCGCAAGGCGATGGGCAGACCGGTGGCTCACCCGATGCCGAGACCGGCCAGGACGGCGACGAAGGCGAGGCGCCGGATGGCGACGACGAGACTCCTGGCCACGCCGAGGGACGAGGGACGGCCGCACCTCCCGAGCATGATGCCCACCGGAGAGCGGGGGCTCGGCAGCAAGGCAAGACGCGCGGCTCGCAGAGGCAACACCAGCGAGAGCAGCTGCGTTCGTACCTCCAACCTGAGGGTGAGCTCGGTTCGACACGCGAACGGGACGGGTTGAACGAAGAGCAGAGACGGAAGGTCGATGACGCTGCCGTTAATGCCGTGGTGGCGTACGAGGAACGGGTCGGACGAACACCGGAGCGCATGCCCCATGAGAACGAAGGCTTCGACATCCGAAGCGTCGCCGTGGATGGGGCGGTGCGTTACATCGAGGTCAAAGGAACTTCACCACAGTGGGACAGGCAGGGTGTTGCACTGTCGAGCCGTCAGTTCCAGGAGGCACGGACTCGGTCCGACGAGTTCTGGCTCTACGTCGTGGAGGTTGGCAAGCCCGGTAGTGATCCGATCCGAATCCAGGACCCGGCAAACCGCGTACGGCAGTACTTCGTCGATTCCGGCTGGCGCATCGCTGACGAGGAACGCGAACGCGTCGTCCGACAGCTGCCCCAGTTGCTCATTCATGCTGACCCGCCGGCGGGTGGCGCCCTCCAGCTCATTGACTGGTGCGACGGCGTCACGCAGCTGGGCTGGATCGACGTCGACCTCGACCGAACGCCGCCGGACGCGTGGGCCCTGCAGATCGCCGGCGACGCGCTAGGTCTTGCGCTCCGGGGCGGCGTGGTGGTGATGAGTCCAGGCGAACCGGAGGATCACGACTGGGTAGTGGTACGGCTCGCCGACCAGCTCGACCCCGATACGGGCGCGCAGGTGTGCATCCGCCAGTGGGTACCGGAGCGAGACTTCAGTGGGACGCTCCTCGGCGTCCGCCTACAGAGCGACGGATCAACCCCACCGATCACCATCGAGGATCTCTCGACCGTGCGGATCCTTGGAATCGTGTCTCACCAGTTCCGGGTCGATGATCTCTCCACGCTGGGCTTAGCGGACGGCTGAGGCGCACACGGTTCGCACCTCGCAACGTCGGCACCTGACCCCGGGTGCAGGCTCGTACGCGCGCGATCGGAGCCTGTCGGCTGCCTCGAGGATCGTTGCCTCCGCGTCCACGACAGTCGGGTCGGTGACGTCGACGTCGAACCGCCTCCCCGCCTTCAGGTCGTGAACGAACGCCGCTGTCACATCAAGGCCCTCGCGTCGACCCGCATCTGCATAGACCTGGAGCTGTAGAGCGTGCTCTGCGGGATCACTGGTCGAGGTCTTGTAATCGAGGATGGCCAGCGACGTGGGTACGCCGCCCTCGTGATCGAGGATCACATCCGCCCGGCCGCTCACCGTGACTCCATCGAGGTGGAGCTCGAATGGTCGTTCGGTCTCCCAGATGCGATGCAGGTCCGCTTCGTGTGAAATTGCGTACTCGGTGATCAATCGACGGGCGGCGTCCTTGAGCTGGCGGTGGACGGGCTTGCTTGCAGTCGGCAGGAAGAAGCTCGTGTCGAGGATCCGATCGATCTGCTCGGCGCCCGGGATGCTGCCTGATGACTTGGTCTGCTCAGCGACGGTGCGAAGGACGTGATGGACGGCCTTCCCGTAGCCCAGCTCTGGGGCGAGCCGAGGTTGGAAGCCCACAAGGTTCCGAAGCCGGAATGCTGTTGGACAATCGAGGAACGACGCGAGCTCGCTGAAGCTCAGCTCGATCGTGTCCTGGTCGGTTCCACGCGACTCGATGTCCGGTAGTCGGATCGCTTCGGGCGTGGTCGCGTGGGCGCCCAACTCTGTCCAGTAGGGACTTGCTGGAACGCGCTGCTTGACCACCCGCTCGTGTCGGGAGACCGACAGCCAATCGCGTGCGCGAGTGACGGCGACGTAGAACAGCCGACGTTCATCCGCATCGCTGCCCTCGTAGCGCGCCGCGGGGAACAGATCTCGAGGGACGAGCCAGTCTCGTAGCTCCCCGCTCCGTGAGGTGGGGAACCGCTTGTTGGTGACCGACGGGATGAAGGCGACTGGCCATTCGAGTCCTTTCGCCCGGTGCACGGTCGTGAGGTCGACGGCGTCGAGGTCGATGTCGTCCTCGCCGTCGAAGTCCTCGTAGGCCCCTTGGGCGTAGTTCACGATGTGGATCGCGAGGTTCCGGTAGTACCAATCGCCTCGGTCCTCACCGCCGACTTGTTCGCCCTCGATGGAGGAGTCGGGCCGCGCGCGCCGGCGCACACTCTCATAGTCGGCGAGCAGCTGCGTGAAGCGGGCCATCGTCCCGACCCGGTTCAGCAGCAGCGAGTCATTGAGATCCCAGCTCCGGACGCCGATCTCGTCAAGGAGTTCATAGAACTCCCCGACGAGATCTGCCTTCCGGTCCTTTGCAGGGACGGCGTCACGCCACGCGTGGAGAAACCGGCGTAGCCGGCTCCTCGCTGCATCGTCGAGTTCGAACAACCGCTGGTAGTCGTCCAGCAGAGTCGCCTCCTGAACGGCACTTCCGCGCTGATGCGCGCCGCGCCACTCCACCCCTGTCATCCACGCGAAGGTCTGCCCGATGACGCGCGCTTGCGGCTGATCGAAGAGACCGGTGCGCCCGCCGGGTTGGAGCGGGATGCCGAAAGTGTTGAAGGCGTCGACGATCGCTCCGTACGCGGCCCTTGTGCGGACGAGAACGGCGATGTCCCTGAAGGCAACTCCGGTCTCGTGGAGGTCAAGGACCTTGTCGGCGATCCACCCAGCTTCGGCCTGTTCGGTGTCGGCCTCCCAGACGACTACTTCCGGCGCACCACCCGGAGGCCGGTCGGTGCCCATGGCCTTGTCCAGCCGGTTGGGGATGGTGGTCGCGAACGAGTTCGCCATTTCGATGATCGTGGGTCGGCTCCTGCGGTTGGTCACGATCTCGAAGGTCTCGACTCCTTCGTACCGGTTCGCGAAGGTCACGATGTTTCCGACGTCCGACCCGCGCCATTGGTAAATGGCCTGGTCGTCGTCGCCGACGACGCACAGCTCGACGCCGGGTCCGGCGAGCCTGGCTATGAGCCGCTCCTGTGCTGGATTGACGTCCTGGTATTCGTCAACGATGAGATGTCGAAGGCTCGACCTGACCTTGCCCAGGACGCCCGGATCCTGAAGGGCTTGTACCGCGCGGACCGTCTGTTGGCCGAACGTCAACAGTCGGTACCGGTCGAGGGTGGCCAGATATCCGAGCAGGACCTGCCGGAACGGATCTGGCATCGATTCGGGATCGAGTAGCTCGTTCTCTACGACGTCCACGGCCTGGAGGAATCGAGCGATCGAGCCAAAGAGGCGCTTGTTCCCGTCGAACTGCCGGATGTCGAGCCGATGACCTTCCCGGGTGAGAAGAGCGGTGAGCTGCTTGTCGTCGAGGACGTCATAGGTCTCGTAACGAGCGACGTGGGTCTGCAACAGCTGAAAGCAGTACGAGTGGATTGTTCCGACGAACATGGCGCCGAACTGATCGAGGATCTCTGGGCCGACAATCTCGGAAGCCCGCTGCGCGATCCGGTGCCGGAGCTCTGCAGCCGCTCGCTCGGTGAAGGTGAAGGCCACGATTCCCGAGGCCGGTTCCCCGACGCTGAGAAGGTGTGCAACCCGCTGCGCGACGACCTCGGTCTTTCCCGAGCCGGCCGAGGCGATGATCTGCAGATGGCTCCCGCGGTGAAGTACAGCGGCGAGAGCGTCTCCGACGAGCTGGGGCGCCGACATCACCCCCCATCGTGGCTCAGCAAGAGACGCGTCGCAGCGCTCTTCTCGGCCCTGGTTGCCTGCTCCTCTGGTGACGATGTGGCGATAGCCCGTGTGCGGAGCTACCTCGATCTCACCTCTAGGCGGCACAGGAGGCGTAGGTGCCAAGGTGCTTCAGGTCCATTGGCTTGCTCGACGGCCACGTCGACGATTGCGGTTCCGGCCTGGGCCTTGTGCACCTCGTCGAGCAGATAGTCCGGCATCCATCCGACCTGATCGCCATCAACCTCGATCACGAGGGCATGGCTGTTGAAGGGATTCTCGGGTTCCTCGCGCAGTGACAGCCGCCGACCAGGCTTCAGCTTCGAGATCACCTTCGTGACGCGGCCTGGGTTGTCCTCGTCTACGTGGCTGACGCCCGAGACCAAGAAGAGGCGGGTCTGCGTACCGTCTGGATGCTCGACTGGCTCCGGGACGATCTGGATCGTGTCGTGTGATGACCTGCCCCAAGATCTAGCGAGCAGTTCGACGGGAGTTGCTTCGGCTCGCTTGAGGCCGAGAGCAGTTATGACATCGTCGAAGCCCGGCTGGGCGGCTGAGGCAACGCGGTCGGCGAAGAAGGGGAAGAGGACCGCAGAGCTGTAGGTCTCGCGTAGGTCTGGGAACGGAGCGAACGGTTCGAAGTCCTGGTCGAGCTCCGCGTCGGGGGTGTAGCCGAAGGTAAACAGCGAGGTGCTTGAGCGAAGCCATCCGACGTGGACGAATTGACGGGTCTGCAGGTTTTGCCAGACGACCCGGAAGGCACGCTCTGCCGAATCCTCGTCAGATCGGCGAAGCACCGGCAAGTCGATGTCGAGCTCATAGTCGGGATACTCAGCCACCAAGCGCAGGTGTCCTCCGGTCGCCTCGACGTAGTCGCGAAGTGTCGACACCAGCAGGTCCTGCTGTCGCTCCAACCGTGAGACTGCCGACTGCGTCGTGCCGATCGCCTCAGCAAGTTGTGCCTGGGTCCGGGAGCGACGCGCCCTCAGATCGGCCAGCGCCAGTTGCTCGTTGAGCTGAGCGACCTTGCCGGCGACCCGATCGCGTGAGTCTGGACTCTGTTCGTAGAGGGCATCGCGAAGTTCGCTGAACTTCCTGTCCTTCATTCGATCAACCCCTCTCTCTGTAGTCCTTGTAGGTACTCGGTGTAGAGCCGATCGGCCTCCGGGACCGCGTGCCGGTACCAGGCTTCCCAGTTGCCGGACTTGTCACCTCCCAGCAGGAGGATGGCCTCTCGGCGCGGGTCGAAGGCGAAGAGGACCCGAAGGGCACCGTCGCTGCTGCAGCGCAGTTCCTTCATGTTGTGGAAGGAGGAGGCCGCAATCCGATCGACGACCGGTCGGCCGAGCGCCGGGCCGTGCTCCTCGAGTAGTTCGACTCTTGCCGCGATGTCCTCCTGCTGCTCGATGGCGAGGTCATCCCACCAGGTTTCGAAGTCTTCGGTGAAGTTGACCTCGAACGGCACCGCTTGCTCCTAAGCATAGCGTTGATGTACTATCTCGTCAACGTACTATCGGATGCCGCTTCGCCAGTATCGAACCACCGGTGAGGGTGCTTGCGGTGGTCCTACGCCAGCGAAGCCCGAACGGAACGCGCCATGTCGACGTACTCACTCATCCACTTGATCGTCCGAGAGCCATAGAGATGCCTGTTCGGCGCCGCGGGATCGCGTTCGAGCAACAGGTGCTGGTCTGGGTCCGGTCCGGCGGGCACTGCGCTCTCTGTCATGCCTACCTGCTCGAGTCCGGCATCAATCTGAAGCCCGTGAAGCTCGGGGAGCTCGCACACATCGTGGCTCAGTCAGACAACTCGCTGGCTCCCCGCTCGCTTGTCGAGCTTCCGAAGCCCGACCGCGACCTTGCAGAAAACCTGCTCCTGGCCTGTCCTACCTGCCACACCGACATCGACAAGAGGCTCCAGGCCAAGGTGCTCGATGTCGGGTGGCTGCTGACGATCAAGCAGCGCCACGAGGAGCGCATCCGACGCGCCACGACGCTGGCCGCGATGGAGAAGTCCGTGGTGCTCCGCCTCATCGGCGGGATCCGGGGTGCCGTGATGGAGGTCGGACCTCTCGAGGCAGTCTCTGCGGTCGTGCTCCAAGCCGAACGACACGCCGACCTTGCGCTTGACCCAAACCGGGCTGGTGCCGAGATCGATCTGCGTGCCCTGCCGGGCGAGCAGGACCCGATCGTGAGCGGGTACTACGTCAGCGCCTGCCAACGGATCGACATGGTCATCAACGAGCGGGTCAGACCGGCGGTAGACCGCGGCGAGATCGAGCATCTCAGTGTCTTCGGGCTCGCCCGACTTCCTCTGCTCGTGTACTTCGGGTCACGTCTCGACGACGGAGTCAGCGCGGAGATCTTCCAGCGGCAACGTGCCACGGAGTCATGGAGCTGGCAGGAGACCGGTGACGTGGAGTTTCGCTACTCGACGAGTCGCACGGGTGAACCGCACGACAAGGAAGCGGTGTTGATCGTCAACGCGTCCGGCACGATCGACGAGTCCGCGATTCCTGTCGAGCTCCGCGACCTCCCGCACTTCTTGATCGATCCCGTGGACGCGACGCCGCACCGAGACATCATCGCTACGCGGCGCGCTCGCGACTCGTTCCACACCGCCGTCTCGAACCTGCTGGGCCACATCGAGAGGCACCACAAGCCGGTCCAGCGACTTCACCTGATCGCCGCCGCTCCCGTGAGCGCCGGCATCATCCTCGGCCGTTCAGTCGGCTGGGGCTTCCACCCCACGCTCGTCGTCTACGACGCCGTAGGCGACTCCTACCGGCCGGCCTTGGAGGTCACCGCCCCATGAAGCTCACCAACTGTTTCGACCACTTCATGCGCAACACCGTCAACATGGATGAGGGCCGGCTTCGCAGCCTGAAGACGAGTGTCGACGCCATCTACAGCACCCTGGCCAACGACGATGAGCTCGGCGAGTTGGTGGAGGGCATGGACCCGCAGGGGTCATGGGCGCAAGAGACGATCATCAAGCCTGTAGACGGCCGCGAGTTCGATGCCGACTTCATGCTCGTGATGACTCACCAGCCCGGCTGGAAGCCGAGCGCCTACCTGACGGCTGTGTACGAAGCGCTGCGCCGCAGCCCTACGTACAAGGACAAGGTCCAGAAGAAGCACCGGTGCGTGCGGGTTGTCTACGCCGCCGACTACCACGTCGACATCGTTCCGTTCGTCGTCCTGCCTGACGGTAGCGAGGTCATCGCACACCACGAGATGACCGAGGATGGGGAGATCGACGAGTGGGAGGACACCGACCCCACGGCGTTCACGGCCTGGATGCAGCGTCAGGACGGCGTCGCCAACGGGAACCTGCGGCGAACCATCCGGCTGATGAAGTACTTGCGAGACCACCACATGAACTTCAAGCTCACGCGTTCCGTGATCCTCACGGTCGTTCTCGGAGAGAGGGTCAGCGCACGCCGCAAGCTCGACGAGCCCGATTGCTACTCGGACCTCCCGACCGCGTTCGTGCACATCCTCGAGGATCTCGATGACTGGATGGATTCGCGCCCGAACCTGCCGCCGCTGCCAGACCCCTCAGGTGCCAACAACGACTTCTCTCATCGATGGAGCCAGGAGTCCTACGAGAACCTGGCCGCCAAGGTGAAGACGATCGCCGCCGACGCCCGCGCAGCGATTGATCCGGACCTGTCTGTTGAGCACAGCCTCAAGGCGTGGCAGAAGGTGTTTGGCTCAGACTTCAAGCGCCCGCCCGACGTTGGTCCCAAGCCCGGCGCCGGCGCTGCATCACCCCTGGTCATCCCCTCGCGCCAGTCTGGGCGCGACGGCTGACTCCGTTGCCCAAGTCGGCGAAGCAACGAAGAGCGTCGAGTCGACCGACGCCGGCTGCCGCACGGACCACCGAGCGAACGCGGGCGCTGCTCCGGGAGCTCTTGGCCCTCAAAGCAGCTGGAACGCTTGTGCTCAACGCGTCAATCGCGCAGATGAAGACGGACGGTTGCATCTTCAAGGTCGTGATCGACACAAGCGAGATCGCAGGTGTGCCCGGCGGTCTCACGGTGGGTCCAACTGAAACGGTCTTCCTGCACGTTGGGGAGAAGCACCCGGCTGTCCCGCCCGACACCTACGTGGAGCCCGACGGCCGACTGCTCGGCTATCCCCACGTGATCCAAGGCATGCAGCTCTGCACCTACCTGGATCCGGGCCGAGAATGGAATCCGACATATGGCCTGGAGCAAGCGCTCGAGCGCACTCGGGAATGGTTCGACAACGCGGCGAACGACCGCTTCGACCCACGCACGTCGCTGTTTCATGCGGTTGGTGGCGCACCGCCGACGACGATCGCGGTCCCAATCGTCGTCATGCGGACCGCGCCGCCCCCGCTCAAGGCAATCTCTATCTGCACCCTGACCCCACGCCCCCCGGCCCGCTTGGACGTGTCCCGATGGCGGAGTGCCCCAGCGGTCCCGGGAGAGGTCCCGGCGGTAGTCCTGAAGGTGCCTAGTCCCCTGTCGTTGGGGCTCGGTCGAACCGTGGCCGAGCTGGCCACTCAGATCGGACACGCCGGAGGTGCTGAACCGGCTCAGACGATCGCCGCGGTCCTACGCGGTGCCGAACGCTCAAAACCGGGCTCACCCATCCACCTCGGCCTCGTCGTCGCACATCCAACGGAGCCTGACCTTCCAGCAGTCGTGTTCGGGATGGTGATGCCACCGTTCTCCGACAAGCTCCGCAGACGCGATGTCGGGCTCACACCTGCCAACACCCCGATCGAATGGATGCCGATGTCCGACGAACGGCCCGACGTGACGACTCCGCGAGACGCCCGGCGCCCGGCGTCGGCGCTCGAGGGCAAGGTCGTCGAGATCTGGGGATGTGGTGGCCTTGGATCTTGGATAGCGGAGTTCGTCGTGCGAGCTCGTCCGAAGAGGGTCACGCTTCGAGACGGGGGACAAGTGCACGGCGGGCACCTCGTACGCCAGAACTACCTGGAGGCGGACCTTGGCCTGCCCAAGGCCATGGCTCTCAAGTCCCGACTGGAGGCGCTCTCAGACTCAGCCGAGATCCTCGTCGGAAGCCCCTCGGCAGAGGACGCCATGTCCGAAGGCGAGTTGCCGGAGTGCGACCTCATCATCGATGCCACCATCAACGAGACGGTCAAACACCGGCTGGATGCGGTGGCGCCAGCAACGTCGCGGCCACCGCTCCTGGTGGAGGTCAGCCTCGACCGCGCGAGCGGAACGCTTGGCCTCGTCATCGTGGCGGCCCCCGGATCAGGCGTCGCCCCGGCGACCGTCGATCGTCGCCTCGAGAGCACCGCGCTTGGGTCATCCGAGCTCGAGGATTTCCACGACTTCTGGCGTCCGCCGCCCGTCGGCACCGAACTCCTCCCGGCGCCTGGATGCTCCACGCCGACCTACCACGGCTCCGCTGCGGACCTAGCGGTGGTCGCCGGGACGATGGTGAACATCATCGGGCAGCAGCTCAGCTCGCCGGTGACCGGAATCCATCTGTTCGCCTCACCACACTCCGGGCGTACTCCGCCGTATCGGTTCATCCCAGATGGCTGACAGGGCTCTGCCCTTGCTCAGTTTGCTCAGCTAAGGGAAGCCATCAGACCGTGAACACCTTCATGACTTCGTCGCCATAGTCGTTGATGACCTTGACGGCGATCTTGCCGGACTCGGGCTTGGCGAATGGGCGGGACTCCGTACGGTAGAGCGAGGCCCACGACTCCTCGTCGATGTCGGCCTTGAGGGCCCGCTTGAGTCGGGCGAAGGGGTCCTGGCCGCCGGTGAAGTAGCAGTGGCGGACGAAGAACGACTCCTCGTTGTACGCGGTGTCGATCATCCAGAGGGCGATCTGGCTGGTATCCGCACTGCGGATCTGGCCGGTGTTGGGGTCGTAGACGTCGACACCATTCAGCACGACTCGCACCTCGCCATCACCGGTGTCGACTACGTCGATGTCGGGTTCGCCGAAGACGGTGAAGAGGTTGCCGGCGCCGGTCTTCTTCAGCTCCTCCCCCATGACGAGGTCCGCGTTCATGCGCACCAGCAGCACCGGCACCCGCCCGAGCCGGCGTTCGGCGGCGACGTTGGCGAAGCCCTCGTCGGAGGTGACGTAGTCGTCGCTGGTGCCGAGCACTGCGGGGTCGAAGGCGAACGCCAGCACGCACAGCAGGTCGAGTTCGCCGGCCTTGTTGGCCTCGCGGGCGGCGTCCTTGATGAAGCTCGGCCCTACCGTGCCGTACTGCGGGCCAATACTGATACCGACGCGCGACGGCGTGCCCTCGGCCGCCTCCTCCCGAACGCCGATGGCCTGGATGTGGTTGGCGGCGAACGGCTCGACCATGTCGAAGGTCAACCGCTCCTGGCGCTTGCCGTTCTGGATGCCGGCGGTGCGTAGGTTGGCGAGGATCGTGTGTTCGAACGTTTCCGCGGAGGCGCCGTCTGCGGACAACGCGTGCGCGGGCGGGCTGTCGATCGCTGATCCGGCGAACGCGAGCGAGCGATGGGGCGAGAGGCTCTCGACGGTGAACGGCCCGGCAACTCGGACCTTCTTTTTGTCCTCATACGGCTTGTCGTAGAGCAGCTCAGATTCAGCATGTCGACGGATCGCGGCGTCGATGTCGTCGCGGCCCATGCCCTCCACGATGTCGGGGTTGTTGGCGATCGACTTCAGGGTCACGTGCTGCACCCGCTCGTAGACGAAGCCGTGGCGGATGTCGCCAGTGGTCTCTGCTGGTGGCAGCGGCGTGGCCAGCAGGGCGCTCTCCTTCGCCCGACCTTCGTCAGTGTCGGCCAGGAGGTACCACGGGAACTTCGCGCCCATGACCCGCTGGCGGGCCAGCGCCAGCGCCACCCGGGATGTGTCGACTGTGATCCATCGTCGACCCCACTGCTCCGCCACGTAGGCGGTGGTGCCCGAGCCACAGGTGGGGTCAAGCACCAGATCACCTGGGTCAGTGGTCATGAGCATGCAGCGCTCGACGATCTTGAGCGCAGTCTGCACGACGTACACCTTGTCTCCGCCGAACTGATTCTGGCCGAGCGTGTCTGTCCAGAGGTTCGTAAGCGGGAACGCAGGGAAGTCGTCGATGTATCTCACGTAGCCGAGGTTCCTCCCGGCTCCACGCACACGGTCAGCGATAACGAGCCGGTGCATGCCAGCTGCGTTGGTCTTCCAGCGCGCTTGTGGTCCCGGAGTGAACTTCCGCCCGCCGACTTCGATCTCAAACCAAGAGGCAGCACCCTCTCCTTTGGCTCGCCCTTGGCTCTGGGAGGTCATGTTGTCTAGGCCGAACGCGCGAGCCCCGCGAGGGATCTCGCTCGGATCCGCCCGCTCCGCCTTGGACAGCGGCCTCACATTCCCATCGGCCTCCTCGACCTGCGTGTAGAGACTGCTGCCTTGGCCGCCGACGGTCTTTGCTGCGAGTAGCGGGCGGTACTTGAGGAACTCGAACTGCCTCGAATACCAGACGATGTAGTCGGTCGTGCCCGAGAGGTTGGTCCCGGTCGATGTCGACGTCTTGGCGCAGGTGATCTGGCTCACGAAGTTCTCGGCCCCGAATACCTCGTCCAGCAACGCGCGCACGAGGTGCACGTTCTCGTCGCCGATCTGCACGAAGATGCTGCCGCTCTCGGTCAGCAGCTCCCGCGCCACGGTGAGCCGATCCCGCAGGTAGGTGAGGTACGAGCTAATGCCGTACTCCCACGTGTCGCGGAAGGCCTTGATCTGCTCGACCTCACGGGTGGCGTCCTCGAGCTTGCCGTCCTTGACGTCACGCTTGCGGGCGCTCACCTGCCAGTTGCTGCCGAACTTGATGCCGTACGGCGGGTCCAGATATATCGTCTGGACCTTGCCGCGGAGCAGTTCGCGCTCGGCCAGGCTGGCCATGACGTTGAGCGAGTCGCCGAGGATCATGCGGTTCGACCAGTTGGCTTCGTGGCGGTAGAAGTCCACGAGGTCGAGTTCCGGAAGCCCGTCGAACGTGTCGAACAGCGTGAGTTCGGGCTCATCTTCTTTGGCCGCGGTGGTGCGCCGGAGGTTCTCGACGAGGACGCGGGGGTCGAGCTTCTCCTGGATGTAGATCGGAGGGGCGTTGCCCTCCAGGTGCTCGGCGAGGTCGAGCTCCTCCTTGCCCCGCCACACGAGCTGCGGCTCATAGAGCGGCCGGGGATAGGAGAACGTGAACTGGCTGTCGCTCTCGGGCGAGCCGTACTCGGCTGCAGCCTCGGCGGTGGGCACGTTGACGCGCTTGTCACTGTGGAGAATGGCGTCGACCGCAGTTGGGCCAGTGGTCTTCTTGTTCGGGGGCATGTCAGTCCTCGGTCGGGAGGCCGATGATCGGCGCGTCGGCGTAGAGGTTGGCGATGGCGGTATCAAGCAGGGCGCCAGCGGTGGTCATGTCAGTGAGCTCGACGTAACCCCAGCGGCCCCAACGGCCGTCGTTGTTGACGGATGCACACCACTGATCGCGGGCGGTCTCCGCCTTGGCTTTCGTGGGCCCAGGCGACTTGCGGCTGCCCGACACCTCAACGACCAACGTGCGCTCGACGTCGTCTGCATCCTTTCTGACGAGGCGCACGAGGAAGTCCGGGAGGTACTCGTGCCGGCGGCCCTCGTGCACGTAAGGGATGGCGAAGTCGAGGTGGTCGTTCTTCACGTAGGAGGCCACGGTGGCGGTGCGGACCTCGAGCATCCCGGCGAGCTGCTGCTCCCAGGTGTTGCCGGTCGCGCCGTCCAACACCACATGGCTGACGTGCGAGCGCTCGGCGGTGATGGCGGCCTTGCGGGTGACAAACCGCACGTCGTCTGTCGAGCCCTCGGGATCGAAGCGGCGGATCACCGGCAGCAGGATCGTGCGTCGAGCATCGGGGTAGCGGGTGATGGCCCGATACACCTTCTCGGCTGCCTCCTCCCGGGCCTGGGCCAGCAGGAGCGTCCCCTTGGGCGTGTCGGGCTCGGTGGTCACCCAGCCATCGAGCCACCGCTTGACGATGTCGACGAGCTGCGGGAAGAGCCACGGCTTCTCGGCGCCGGCGTGGGCGGCGAGCATGTCCTCGCGTTGCAGCATCGTGCGGGCAATCTCATACGCCACTCGCTGGGCCCGAGCCTCGCGGTAGTCGGTGAGATCGACGGTGTCGGCCTCGCCGATGACGCCCTGGCGCTCAACCCATAGGGCGGCGCGCCCATTGTCGAGGTGCAGTTTCGACTCGTCTGTGAAGTCGGCATGCAGCGCTTCGTCGGGCAGCTCCACCCGGTAGCCGTCGAGCTTGGGAAACGTGATGCGCAGTTCATGGCGGTCGTCGAGCGCCTCGACCTTTAGCGCGGCGCGAGGGTCCTTTGGCTTCGGCACGTCGCGGTCGCTCGGGATGAAGGCGAAGGGCACGCCGTAGATCTCGGCGTACTCGGGCTCGAACCGGCCGTCCTCGTTGACGGCGTATGAGCGGCGGCGAAGGCCACGACCCACCACCTGCTCGCAAAGGAGCTGGCTACGGAAGGGGCGCACGCCGAGGATGTGGGTGACGGTGTTCGCGTCCCAACCTTCGGTGAGCATCGCCACCGACACCACGCAGCGGATCTGTTCGCCGAGCTTGCCCTTCTTGCCGATGGTGTTCATGACCTCGCGCAGGAGGTCCTTGTCGGTGAGCTTGTCGACGTCGGCGCCGGGGTTGCGCAGGCGGTAGGCCTGCTTGAACAGCTCGATCTCCCGGGCGGCGGCCTGTTTGAACTCGGCGCCGAGCGGCTCCTCGGTCTCGAGTTGCGCCGAGTCGACGAGGATCGTGCGTTGGCGAATCGCCCACGCCCCGTCTTCGACGTTGCTGAGGAGTGGCAGCTCACCTGGCACCAGGCGCGCGGTGTCGTCGTCGAGGATGACTTCACGGCCGGCGATCCAGTCGAACACCAACTTGGACACGACCGTGTTCGGGCAGACAACGATCAGCACCGGCGGCGGCTCACCGAGTTCGGCGAGCGTGGCTTCGTAGTCAGCGTGTCGCTGTTCGTAGCTCCGGTAGAGGCTCTTGAGCGCGCCTTCGAGCATCGACGGCGGGATCCAGCCGCCAGGGCCGACCTCAGCGTCTCTCGATGATCGGCGCTTTGGCAGCGGTGGGTCGATGTGGTCCCAGAGGTGGAGGTAGACGACCTGGTCGCCCTTGGCATCGTCGTCGACCGGCGGCCGGGGGATCTTCACGATGCCTGACTCGATGGCGTCCATCAGTGAGAAGTCGCTCACCACCCACGGGAAGATGAAGCCTTCGTTGTAGCCGGAGCCCTTGAGGTAGTAGGGCGTGGCCGAGAGGTCGTAGATGGTCTTGATGCCGACCTTGCGCTTCAGTTCGTGCAGGCCGCGGAACCAGACCCGGGCGTCACGGTTGCGGTCCTGGTCTTCCTTGTCGACACCTTCGTCGGTGTCGTCGAGCAGCTTGTCCTGGTAGCAGTGGTGTGCCTCGTCGTTGAAAACGAGGATCTCGCCCGAGCCCGGCAGATTCTTGAGGACGCGGGTCGCCACCTGGTCGGGCGTCTCCCGAAAGGTGTCGGCTACCTCGGTCCGGCCGCCACGCAGCAGCTTGCGCGTGTTGGCGGACACCCCCTGGATCTCCTTGGCGTCGCGGGGCAGGAAGGCGTGGTAATTGACGATCTCCACCTGCGCCTGGGCGAGCGCGTCCCAGAGCTCGTTCGGGATGAGATCACGTTCGCGGTAGTAGCTGTCGTCCCGTTCGGGGTGCAGGACGCCGAGGCGGTCGCGGATCGTGATGCCCGGCGTGACGATGAGGAAGCGCTTAGCGAAGCGAGCGTCTTTCGGCGTGTGAACCTTGTTGATGGTCTGCCAGGCGATGAGCATCGCCATCACAACGGTCTTGCCGCTGCCCGTGGCCATCTTCAGAGCGACGCGGGGCAGCCCGTCGTTGTGGACCGCGTTCTCGGGTTCCAGTCGCCGGCGGTAGTCGGCAGTGCCGTGGCGTCCGGCTACCTCGGTCAGGAAGATCGCCGTCTCGACGGCCTCGCGCTGGCAGAAGAGAACGGGCTCCTCCCGGTCGGCCCAGTACGTGAGGAGCTTCCGCGTGTAGGGGGTCACCCCGTTCCAGTTGCCGGCGCGCCATCGCTCGACCTCGCGTCGGATGTCGTTGATGAGCGTGTTCTGCTCTCGACGCTCACCGGTGGCGTCGAAGTCGAGAGCCTCTTGGCGGTCGACCTTGCCCTTCTTCTTGGAGACCGGGACAGGGATGAACGACTCGCTCGGCCGACGTCCCGGCAGGACGGTGCCCGTGGGCCCGTGCTGGCCGATCTCGAAGTGGGCCTCGGGCGGGTGGTACGGCGAATTGAGGATCGGATTGCTGAGGTCCGCCGTCGGCATCAGGGGCAGGGTACGAGGCCGGTGCGACGGGAGGAAGGAATCCCCGGCGCCGATGTCGGCCGACCCGGAACCGGCCTCTTCGAGAGTCCCACTGCTCCAAACGGCTAGCTCGATCTAGTTCAGCAAGTGCTGGCTTGTTGGACTAGTCCCCCGGAACCGCGAACTTCACCGCGCGGGTAGCACCGCTCGGGCCGGAGGCACGCGATCCAGCACCCTTCCTGCCCCGCCCAACCGGCTCGTGCAGGTCGAAGCGTCGTCCGTCAATCGTCATCGCACGACCTGCGAGCGCCGGGGCGGCAAGGATGTCAGCCTCCTCGTCCGTCAACTCCGATCTCACGGTCTTGGCCGGGCACGTGGAGTCGGATTGGGCAGGAGATCCGCTGAGATCCGCGGATTGGCCTCGCCCTGTCCAGCAGACAAATCGCCTTCTCTGCGGACGAACAGCTCTCTCATGAGCTCAGCTGGGACCGCCTGTGTGGGTCTGCCTCGGTGTGTTCAGGTCACGCGGTTAGGAGCGACGCCCGGACCTCCCGGCGGTATGGGACGGGCCCCACGTAGTCGAGGAAGTGCTCGGTGGTCGTTGTGACCAACCGCCCTACGTTGTCGGCGTCCTGAAGGCTCGTGCTCGAAGATTGGAGGAGCTTCGCGATGCCGTTCTTCGGGTCGACCGCCACCGACGCCGTCCCGCTCAGACTGGCGAGGGGTGCGTAGAAGTGGTCCTCGGTGCCCATCCCCGAGGTGTAGAGGACTCCGCCAGGCCGCAGCCGTCCAACGAGGGCACGGAGAAGCTCGGCCCTTGCCTCTAGGGATAGGAGGTGGCATGTGGCGTAGGAGTCGACGATGACGTCGAACCGTTCCGCCGGAAGAGCATCGAGGTCGATACGTCCCTGCTCGACGGACACCGACCTTCGGCAGCCCGCTCGATGCACCCGGTCTCGTAGTACCTCGCACGCCACGTCGGAGATATCCACGGCGAGGACCTGAGCGCCGGAGCTCGCCATGTGCAGGGCGTGGCGCCCGGTGCCTGCGCCGAGGTCGAGCACACGCGCGCCGTCGAGGGCTAGGGCCGACTCCAGCCGCCGGAAGGCCTGGGAGGGCCGGTATCGGTGGCTTGATGGGATCGACCGGACCTCGGCGTACTCGCGGTTCCACGCACGGACGTCGCCCCATGCCTCGGCCATCACCTCCTGCGGCATGGGCTGAAGGCTACTGAGCGATGGCGTCCACGTCGGGGTGTTCGGCCATGACTACCGTTGCTGCAAGTGTCACTAGCGGAGCGGTTGTCCGAGTGGTTGCCCGTCCTTTGGACGATTTTCGGAATCGCTGTGGTGGGCGCTCTCTGGACGTCCGGCGCGATTGAGGGCCTAGTTTCCCGCACCACGAAGTTCGGCGGCTTCGGCGTCTCGTTCGAATTCACCGAGAAGAGCGCTGCCGAGACGCGCGAGTCGATCGAGCACGGGCTCACTGCGGTCCGCGTCAAGATCCGTCGCCGACTGGCCGCTGATGTCCGAGCGGCCGGCCTGCAGGAAGCCTTCGCGACCGTCCTCGAGAATGCGCCGGGGCTCGGAGACAAGCGCGGTTTCCGAGCCACGATCCATATCCCCGACCCGCTCTACGCGAACCAGCTTTACCAGCTCTTGGACTACTACCCGCGGGGTGGGGGAGCCGGTCGAGCATTCTCTACTCGCTCTGGGATCATCGGAATGGCCTGGCGGAATCGGCGCTCAGATCGCTGGTATCAGGGGCGTACGGATGAGGTTGAGCTACGGAGGATGTGGGGCATGACGCCCGAGGAAGCCGCCGAACGGGTTTCTGCCGACAGCGAGAAGCTGTTCCTGGCATTCCCGCTCTTTGATGAGCGTGGCGCTGTGCCAATCGGCGTCTTTTACTTCGACGCCGAGAAGCGTGACGAGATGGTGGGGTTGCCTGTCGATACACCGGACGACGAGGTCGATGCTGCCGTCATTGCGTTCCTCGATGTGTTGGAGCAGCACGTGACCGACCGGTTCGCGGCGACGATGGCGGCGCCGCTCGGAGGACTCGTTGTGAAGGCGAAGACCGAAGGCCCACAACTTGACTTGGAGAGCCAGTGAGCAACGCCAGGAAGACTGGGCTGACATTCCTCTCCATCCTTGCGCTTGGCCTCGCTACGCTCCTCGGCTACATCGCTGGCAGCGATACATCCGGTGCCGTGCACTGCAAAGCCGGCTCGGTGGTGTCGGTCGAGGCGTCTGGTGTCGACGGCAAGGGCAACGGTACTCGTACCGTCAAAGTCGGCGACTGTGAGCGCCTCAGCGATGATGCATTTATCGCTGTTGTCGACGCCCTCGTCGGTAGCACCCCGACCACGACGGTGAAGCCGACCGTCAGCACCACGACGCCTGCCCCGAAAGGGTCCTAGGTCAGATCGGTTCGACGAGGCGGAGAAGGTCGGCGAGGTCGTCGATCCGGTGCAGGTCTGGTTCGAGGGCCGGGTCATGCCGTTCGTATTCCCACACGTAGGCCGGTAGCCAGATTGCCGTGATGCCTGCCTCGGTCGATGGCCGAATGTCGGACTCGACGGAGTTGCCGACGCTTAGGAGTTCGTCCGCCGCGACTCCAAGCTGCCTGGCGACGTCTCGAAAGGCTTCGGCGCTCTTGCGCTCCACGATGGAGGTGACATCGAAGAAGGACGCGAGGCCGCTGTCGGCGAGGCGACGCTGTTGCACGTCACTGTCACCTTTGGTGAGCAGTGCCAAAAGGATGCCGGAACTCCTGAGCTTGGCGAGCACATCGTGCGCTCCTGGCCGAAGCGGTGCCTGCAACGCAAAGACGGAGGCAGCGGCCATCCGAACTCTCTCGCGCACACTCGGTGCGTCAGCGAGCCCGTCGCCGCCGACCGCCGAGAGCGCCTCTACGGCCGATGTAGGAAATCGATCAGGGCGGTGACCGAGCATCGCCACGTTGGCGAGATCGCGCCGCCGTTGTTCGGCCTCCCACAGTGCCCCATCAAGCCCGGCCCCTTCGACGATCGCGCGAGCGGCGAGGCGCGCGACGTCGTAGAGCGGCTCGGTGAGCCACAGGGTGTCGTCTCCGTCGAAGACGACACCACGTACGACGTCCGGCAACGCGTACTTCTTGATTCGTCTAGTGCCGATTGCGGCGCGCTCTGCCACGCCCAGAACGATAGGCCGAGGGTACGACAGTGGGCGCCGGCGTCATCGGTGTCAGAGCGAACCGGGCGGCGGTGCTTCCGCGTCTCTAGGACCCGTACGGCTAATCCCGTGTTAATCCGCTCCCTGACACGGCACATCACGTCGTCACTCCCGCCGGATAACTCCCTGGTCACAGCGTTGAGGTGGACGCAGCAATAGGCCGTGGATGGCCGGGAGCGTCCGACGGATCAGGAGGTTGGGTTCGAGCCCCAGGGCGCCCGACGTCCGACCAGCACGGTTCCGGCGACTAGCAGGCGTTGTTCCGTGGGCAGGGTGGGCTACCCACGAATTGCGACCGCGCCGCGCCTTTCTGTCCGCATCCGAGCTAGCCAGCAGGGCTCACGTCGAGCTACGGAGGTCCTGCCATCGCCAGGGTGACCCGTCCACGAGCAGTTCGGGGTCGCCGGTCCACAGCGTGGCGTCCTCGTGGACGGCGAGGGCGGCTCCGAAGGCGTCGGCGTAGGCCATGGGATGGTCGGCCTTGAGGCGGGCGGCGTCGAGCACGAGGCGCTCGTCTGGGAGTCGGACGTCGATCACGTCTCGCAGGTCGCGCACGGTCTCGATGGCGTCGTCCTCGCCATGGGCGCGCCGCAGGACGTAGTGCACCTCGCCGAGGTTGATCCACGACATCAACGGCCGCTCATCCTCGAGTAGGTCGGTGACACGAGTGGCGGCGGGTTCGGCGTTCTCGAGGTACCTGAGCACGGCCCAGGAGTCGAGCACGACGGTCATCGTTCGGCGTCTCGCCGGCGGTCGGCGTCACGTTCGGCCGTGAGGACGTCGACGAGCGAGGAGCCCTGGAAGCGACCTCGCAGCGGACGACGATGGCTGGCGGGGCGGACCGCCACGTGATCGTCGTGCCGCCAGAAGCTGACCTCGTCACCCGGTTCGATCCCGAGCGCGTCACGTAGTTCCTTGGGAATGACGACTTGCCCCTTCGGCCCGACCCGGTGAGTCATACCGGCAAGTATAACCAGGCGGGTCGGGGCGGACACCGGGCCGACCAGCGTCTTCGTTCGACCCGGTTCCGGTCGATCTGGCGACCCGTCGACGCGGCCACCTGAGCGGCGTATGTTGAATAAATGTTGAATCGTCACCCCACCCCCACCCCCTTGGGGGTAGGCGGCGGTACCGGTGACCAGCAACTTCGTTCTGGAGCGGGTGACGGGAATCGAACCCGCGTTCTCAGCTTGGGAAGCTGATGTTCTGCCTCTGAACTACACCCGCGAGACGGTCGCTCACTGTAGCGAGCGCTGCGGGTAGGCGAACTTCGACCCGGAGCCCGCCTGTGGACAGCGCGTCCGCGGACGCGTCGCCGCCGTGGGCTCGGGCCACGGCCCGCACGATCGAGAGCCCCAAGCCGGCGCTGGAGTCGCCGCCGGTGCGGTCGGGGCTGAGCCGGCGGAACGGCTCGAACAGGGTCTCGACCACCGCCGGGTCGATGTTGGGCCCGCCGTTGCTCACCTCGAGCACCGCCTGGCCGCCCTCGAGCCGGGTGACGGCGGCGACCCACCCGCCGGGCACGTTGTGGCGGCAGGCGTTGTCGATCAGGTTGCGGGCCAGGTGCAGCAGGAGGGCAGGGTCGCCGTCGACGGGGGCGGGGTCGGCCAGCACGGTGAGCTCGATGCCCTCGGCGTCGCAGGTGGAGCCGACCGAGCGCAGCGCGTCAGCGAGGTCGGTCGGCTGGAGCGAGAGCTGGCCGTCGGCTCGGGCCAGGACGAGCAAGCCGTCGAGGAGACGCTCGCTCCGCTCGATGGTCTGCTGCACGACGTCGGACGCGGCGCGCAGCTCCTTGGGCGTGCGAGCGACCTCGAGCTGGGCCCGCATGATGGCGAGAGGCGTGCGCAGCTCGTGGGACGCGTTGGCCACGAACCGGCGCTGCGAGTCGAAGGCCGAGTCGAGCCGCCCGAGCATGGCGTCGAACGTGTCGGCCAGCTCCTTCAGCTCGTCGTTGGGCCCGTCCATGGCGATGCGCTCGTCGAGGTTCGTCTCCGACAGCCGGCGGGCGGTGTCGGTGATGCGATGGATGGGGCGGAGGGCACGGCCGGCCAGGTACCAGCCCAGCACCAGCGACCCGATGCCGACGACGCCGAGGGCGATGAACGAGCGGGAGAGCAGCCCGCGCAGCGCGCTCGACCGGAGCTGCCCGGGCAGCGACTTGATGAGCCCGGCGTCGGCCGGCTTCCCCTCGATGAAGACCTGCGCCGGACCGTCGACGCCAGGCCCGGCGACACCCGCGGGTCCCGGGTCCTCGACGCGGGCCGACATCGACTTGCTGCCGCCGATCCCGCCGATGACGCCGATGAACGCGGAGTCGTCGACCGGCCCCTTCACCCGGGTGCTGAACACGATCTGGTCGGCGGGCAGCGACTCCCGGACCAGGGCGAAGTTGGCGGCGACGAGCAGCCCGCCGGCGGCGAAGAAGAGGCCGCCGTACAGGGCGGTGAGCCGCCAGCGGAGCGAGGGGCGCGGGGTCATCGGATGCGGTACCCGGCGCCGATGACGGTCTCGACCACCGCGGGCGTGCCGAGCTTGCGCCGCAGGTTGGCGATCGTGACCCGCACCGTGTTGGTGAACGGATCGGCGTGCTCGTCCCACACCCGGTCGAGCAGCTCCTCGGCCGAGATGACGACGCCATCGGCTTCCACGAGCACTCGGAGCACGCCGAGCTCCTTCCGGGTGAGGGCCAGGACCTGGCCGGCTCGGGTTGCCTCGTGGCGGGCCACGTCGACGACGAGGTCGCCCCGCTCGAGCAACAGGGGTGAGGCGGCGCCCGACCGCCGGGCCAGCGCCCGCAGCCGGGCGACCAGCTCGGTGAAGGCGAACGGCTTGCCGAGGTAGTCGTCGGCGCCGAGCGACAGCCCGGCGACGCGGTCGTCGACGGCGGCCGACGCGGTGAGCATCAGCACCCGGGCCTGGTGGCCGTCGGCCTGGAGGGCGCGGCACACGTCGTCGCCGTGCATGCCCGGGAGGTCGCGGTCGAGCACGACCACGTCGTAGGGGTGGACCCGGGCCTTGTCGAGGGCGTCGTCGCCCGAGAGGGCGACGTCGACGGCCATGCCCTCTCGTCGGAGGCCGCGCGCGATGGCGTCGGCCAGGAACTCCTCGTCCTCGGCGACAAGCACGCGCATGGGACAAGAGCATGGCCCTCGCGGCATAAAGCCGGTGTTCAGGGGTGGCGGCCGACCTCCGTTCCCTTGAACGCCCGTTGAACCGGCCGAGGCGCAGGCTCGCTCCCATGTCTGCGAAGCGCATGCTCATCGTGCTCGCCTGCCTCGGTGGCGTCCTCGCCGGGTGCGGCAGCGACCCGTCCACCAACGCCGGCTCGTCGAGCGGGAAGTCGTTCGAGGAGGCGCTCGGCATCGACCAGGCGTCGATGCAGGCCCGCGAGGCCAAGGTCCAAGAAGCCGTCCGCACCTGCATGAAGGCCGAGGGCTTCGACTACATCCCGCTCGACGCGTCGCAGTCGAACATGCGGGTGAAGTTCGAGGGCGGGGACTCCGACGACAGCGTCAAGGACCGCAAGACCAAGGGCTACGGCATCACGACCGGCTTCATGATGAAGCCCCGGTCGGCGTCGAGCCAGAACGACGACCCCAACCAGGCCATCCGCGACGCACTCAGCGAGGCCGACCGCCTGGCCTACGACACCGCGCTCATGGGCCCCGAGGCGGCCAAGGCGCGGGAGGCCGGCGCCGCCGGTGGCGGTGGGGTGCGGATCCAGCGTCGGGCCGGCAGCACCGCCGAGGCCGGCGGCACCGGCCCGTCCGGCTGCATGGACAAGGCCCAGACCGAGACGCCGGGTGGCCCCGAGGCGCTGGGCGACGACCTGCAGGAGATGCAGGATCGGGCCGAGGCCGACCCCCGCGTCGTCGAGATCAACCGCAACTGGGCCGCCTGCATGGCCGACGCCGGCTACACCGACTTCGAGCAGCCCGGCGACGCCCGGGACTACGTGCGAGGGAAGTTGGACGCGCTGATGGGGGCCGAGCCCCAGGGCGACGGCGTCACCAAGTTCGTCATCGGCGGCGACGACATCGACCAGGCCAAGCTCGCCGACCTCCGCCAGGAGGAGATCACCATCGCCGTGGCCGACGGCAAGTGTGCGGACAAGGTCGGCTACGCCAAGGTCGAGAAGAAGATCCGGGCCGAGTACGAGCAGCGCTTCCTCGACGAGCACCCCGACCTCACCTCCGGGAGCTGACGTGCAGCGCAACCGCCTGTTGGGCGCCGTCCTGGCCGGCGTGGCCATCAGCGCCGGCGGCGGGTGGGTCGCGGCCAGCGCGGTCAAGTCGCCGGCCCAGGTCGCGGCCGAGACCAAGCCGCCCGACGCCTCCGCCATCACCGCCGCCGTCGAGCGCCGCACGCTGGCCTCGACGGTCACCGCCCGGGGCACCGTCCGCTACGGCCAGCCCCAGGCCGTGAGCCTGGCCACCTCGACCTACGGGTCGAACGCCCAGGCCAAGAGCCTCGTCACCAAGGCGCCGACCAAGGGTGCCGTGGTGGGGGAGAACGCCGTGGCCATGGAGGCCAACGGCCGCCCGGTCCGCGCCCTCACCGGCAACGTGCCCATGTACCGCGACATCACCCCGGGCGACGAGGGCGAGGACGTCCGCCAGCTCGAGGCC
The DNA here is from genome assembly GCA_025464025.1 of Actinomycetes bacterium. The sequence goes on from JAODBP010000080.1 coordinate 48,464, forward strand.
GCCCTCCGGCGCCTCGGCTACCGCCCGGGCAAGGTGGACGGGAAGTACGACATCGCCACCCAGGGCGCCGTCGAGGCCTGGTACCGCGACGCCGGCTACACCGCGCTCGGTGCCACCGACGACCAGCGGGAGAAGCTGCGCAACGCCCACTCGGCGGTGAGCAACGCCCAGTCGGCGGTGCTCCAGGCCACCGACGCCCTCGACAGGGTGCGCAAGGGCATCACGGCCAAGGACGTGAAGCAGGCCCAGAACGAGGTCCGGGCCCGGGCGCGCGACCTCGAGAAGGCCCAGGACGACGTGAAGGTGGCCCAGGCGTCCGAGGCCCTGGCCAAGTCGGCCGAGCAGTCGGCCGGCCTGGCCGAGAACATCACCCGCTTCGCCGAGGGCAAGGTCGCGGCCGACAACCGCCTGGCCACCGCCCGCTCGGCCGCCGATGTCGCCACCGCCCAGCACCGGGTGACCGAGGCGCTGACGGCCAAGGGCGTGGCCGACCAGCGCCTGACCGACGACCAGAACACCATGACCGGCACGCCGCCCCACCGGGCGGCCAGCGACAGCCAGATCGCCAGCGACCAGGCCGAGGTCGAGCGGGCGGCCAACGCCATCCTCGAGGCCCGCACCGCCTACGACAACGCCGTGTTGGCCCAGCAGTCGCAGGCGGCCGGGGCCGAGCAGGCCACCCGCCAGGCCACGCTCGACACGGCCCGCGCCGCCCAGTCCACCCGCCAGGCCGAGCTGTCGACGCTCCAGGCCACGCAGGCGTCCATGGCCGCGACGCGCGGCGTCGAAGCGGCCAAGGACGCATCGGAGCTGGCGGCCCAGAACCTGGCGCTCGTGCAGGAGCCGCCCGACGAGGCGACCGCGGCCGCCACCCTGGCCAAGGCCCAGGCCGACCTGGCCGACGCCCGGACCCAGGAGCGCAGCCTGGCGTCCACGACCGGCATCGTCGTCCCGGCGAACGAGGTCCTCTTCTTCCCGACCCTCCCCCTGCGGGTCGACGAGGCCAAGGTCGACCGGGGCGACGACGCCACCCAGGA